>JAEYRK010000032.1 GCA_023435645.1 Bacillota bacterium | reverse complement strand
AATGAGCTGGAGGGCTTGGAGGAGAGAGCAAAGCTTTCCGGAGCTACAAAGCTATATATCGAAGATGTAGTGGATGAATTTGTCACAGATTATGTGATGCCCTGCGTAAAGGCCGGTGCTGTCTATGAGCATAAATATCTGCTGGGAACCTCCATGGCAAGACCTGTTATTGCAAAGAGACTGGTTGAGATTGCTAAGCAGGAGGGCGCTACTGCCATCTGCCATGGTGCAACAGGAAAGGGCAATGATCAGGTGCGGTTCGAGCTTACCATCAAAGCCCTTGCCCCGGAGCTGAAGATCATTGCGCCCTGGAGAATTTGGACACTGTCCTCCCGTGAAGAGGAAATTGAATACTGTGCACAGCATGGAATCCATCTGCCCTTCTCCACTGACAACAGCTATTCCCGTGACCGCAACCTATGGCATATCAGCCACGAGGGGCTGGAGCTGGAGGACCCTGCCAATGCACCGAACTATGACCATCTTCTGGTGTTGGGTGTAGCTCCTGAGAAAGCACCTGAGGAGGGAGTTACCCTAAGTCTTTCCTTCGAGAAAGGCATCCCCACCGCCCTCAATGGCAAGAAAATGTCCCCGACCGATATCATCAAGGCGCTTAATCTTCTCGGCGGTAACCATGGTATTGGAATTATTGATATTGTGGAGAACCGTGTCGTGGGTATGAAATCCCGAGGAGTATATGAGACTCCCGGAGGAACCATCCTGATGGAAGCCCATACTCAATTAGAGGAGCTGATCCTTGACCGTGCAACAATCACTGCGAAGAAGGAGATTGGTAACCGCTTCGCAGATCTCGTCTATGAGGGCAAATGGTTTACACCTCTAAGGGAGGCTTACCAGGCCTTTGTCGATGTTACTCAGGAATATGTAACCGGAGAGGTTAAGCTTAAGCTCTATAAAGGAAACATCATCAAGCAGGGAACTAGCTCCCCCTACTCCCTGTATAATGAAAGCATTGCTTCCTTCACCACGGGCCAGCTTTATAATCATCACGATGCGGAGGGCTTCATCAATTTATTTGGCTTATCCCTTAAGGTCCGCGCTATGAAGATGGCTTCCCTCAATGAGAGCGATAATAGGATTGTTTTCCGATAAAATCGTATGATTCGAAAGATATATCAGGCAAAATACTACATTTTGTATGATATAACTCCCAATTAAGGAAGATTTTGTGCAATCTATACAAAAAACTGAAATAAACTTATCCGATATGTTGATATACAAGTTATCCAATATTTGATAAAATAAAGGAGTGATTTAGCAACATATAACAAATTAAGGAGGAGTTCAAAATGAAATTAAGAAACAAAATCTTAGCTGGTTTCGCAGCTACCGTTTTAGCTCTGTCAATGATGGTTGGGTCAGCTATGGCTTCAACCGACAAACTGCCTTTCGTATATCCTAACGAGGCAAATGCACCCACAAATAATGATGTTTGGGTAGTTCTTTATGGTGGCGCAGCAGCTACTCCCTTAACAGATGATGCAGCTGTTCGTGATGCCTGCAAATCAGTTGATATTGTTATATCAGGCAATTGCTCTTTCGATGCTGAATTAATCGCTAACTTCTCCGGCGGATGGCTTCCCACTGCTGTTGATGGTCAGACCGTAGATGGAGAATTGGTTCTTTCTATGCCTTATATCGTTAAGGATTCCGGTTATGCTGAAGTTATTGTTAACTTAAAGAATAAGACCGAAGGTCCTCTTGAAATTTCAAGAATGGACTTCAAAGATGCAGCTGGCGAAGTTCTGATCTCCCATGGCGGTGCTGCTGCAGCTACTGAGGCTGCTCCGAAGACCGGTGTTGAGTCCTTAGGTTTAGTATTTGGATTAGGCGCAGCTGTTCTTGGTTCAGGTGCTGTTATTCTTAAGAGAAAAGAGAAATAATCTAAAAGGTTATTAATCGCTACATAAGTATTGAAGCCCCGGCTGTTCGCAGCCGGGGCTTTTTATTCATAATACCTATATTTATCTATCTATTTGTAGGCTACGGGGAAGCCTTCATGGGCGTAATGATCCAATAATATTAAGATAGGACATTAAGGGTTGTATTTCTCTAGGAACCCTTCCATCACCCTTGCATATCCACTGCGATTCTTCAGACAGCTTTGGGCATGAGCTGCTCCTGCCACCAGATAAATTGCCTTCTTATCCTTCTTACAGTCATACATCTGCTTTGCCATATAGACTGGCACAAATTCATCCTTCTTCCCATGAATGAAGAGCACTGGATGATCGGTCCGGCTTACGACCTTAATCGGTGATACCTCTCGATACCAAAAGCCAGCTCGCAGATACGTAATCAGGCTTTCTACCGGGATCAAAAGCTTTGGCAGATGATAATAGGTTTTCATTTGATGTATCAGCAATTGCTTTAAATCCGAATAAGCACAATCTGATATGACACAACGAATCCGGGAGTCTATTCCCGCGTGCATTAGTACCGTTGCTCCTCCCATGGATTCACCATGGGTTACGAGCTTTATCTTAGGACCAAACCTACTGTAGCACCAGTCCACAATCCTTTTCAAATCGTATTTCTCGAAGTATCCCATCGTAGTAAAAGCCTTACCGCTGAAGCCATGATTCCTATGGTCATAGATCAGAACCTTATATCCTAATTGTAGAAATAGCTCAGCATAGATCAAGCTACCGTATTTGGAGTGAGAAAAGCCATGGCACAGGATCGCCAGCTTATCACAGTCTCGCTCCGGCTCCAGAAGCTCGCAGGAAAGTGAATATCCGAACTCAGACCTCACCATAAACCACTGCTTCTTCGTCTTCTGATAAGCCTCTGGGTTAAATTTTCCTAATGCCGCTTCCATCCTGAAGGATCTATTACAGGATAGATGCTTCGGCTTCAGAACAAGGTCCGTTAGCCACCAAAGCCCGGCAGCAAACCATAAAATCAAGCATTTGAACACGATACTTCAGCCCCTTTCTAAGGTAAAGGCTTCCCATGTTCGATACAAATATACTGTTAATACACTGTATCAAGCTTTATCGTGCTGGTATTTATGCTTTATTTGACGGAGGGAGAAAGTTTTCAAAGATAAACAGGTCGTAAAAGGTTTTATTTCCTGCATACTCCTCCTCGGTTCGGATGGTCCAGGCTACCGTTCTGGTTCTAAACAGCTTCCTGCATAGCGTAAAGGATAGTCCCTCCCGATAAACATGATGATAGGCAATAAAATCAGGTTTTGTATAGAAATTAAACAGCAGGTGCTTCAGCAGAAAGAATTGAAGCCTGCTGCCCTCGATTTTCTCCTTAATAAAATCCGTAGAAAGCTGCCCCCTGACCACCTTGGGAAAATGTCTGCGATACCAGGCCAGACCAAAGGGATTAAAGGATTCGATACAATATTTTCCCTGATACCGACCAAGGAGCTCTGACACAGCCTTACAGGTAGGACCGGGGCTCCAGGGAATCTTCAGCTCCACAATCAAAGGTACCTTACCCCCTACCACCTGAAGAACCTCCTGAAAGGTCGGAATATGCTCCTCGGATTGAAACAAACGGTAATGTCTTAATTCCTCATAGGAGGTTTCGGACACCCTACGGTCAATTCCGCAGGCTCGCATAAGGTTATAGTCGTGGAAGACAACCGGAATCCTATCCTTCGTCAGCTGTACATCTAGTTCGATTCCGTAAGCATGCTCCACTGCCAATTGAAATGCTTTCAAGGAATTCTCCGGTGCATCAGAATCATTCTTATGAAGTCCTCGATGAGCATACAGCCAGCCATCCAGACCCTTGCTTTCCGGATTGCGGGTTAGCTTCGGCATGATTGCCAACAAATATAATATGATCATGACTGCCACGATAAGTAAAAACTTAATTAACATCTGTCCTATACTCCTTTATGTAGTTCACCCTCTAGTCCTCTGTATCATAGTTCTCCAATAGCTTCGTTTTCTTCTCCGGTTTTGAATCTCCGTGTTTGACAAACAGCATCGTACATAGGGAAGCCAGGGAAAAGATCACTGCATAGGGGAATAAGGTCCGGTAGGACACATGCTCCAATAAATACCCTGATACAATCGGTGTAATCGCCTGGGAAGCCATGGAGAAGGTATAATAATATCCTGTATATTTCCCCGTATCAGCTCCCTTACACATCTCGACTACCATGGGATAGGAATTCACATTGATTGCAGCCCAACCAATCCCGGTAAATGCAAAGATTACATTCACGAAAAAGGAATAGCTGGTGATCTGAAAGCCAATGAAATATGAGATTGACATCAGAAGGATACCACCGATAATTACCTTCTTCCTTCCGAGCTTAGTAGAGAGAAAACCTATCGGAATATAGCTGATAATTGCTGCGATCAATGCAATCATCAAGGGATCCGCAAATTTACCCTCCTGAAGCCCCCAGACATGAGTTGCATATCTGGAGAAGGCAGATTTCACTGCGTTATAAGCGAAAAACCATAGGAAGATCGAGGACATGATAAAGAGAAAGCTTTTGCGTACCTCCTTTGGCATCTTCAGCTCCCTCTGCTCCATCCCTTCGGAGGTCTTTTCCTTTGCTGCTGCCTTTTGCTCCTTGTCCTCCTGGCGGTAATAGAGGGAGAGCTTTCTTTCTTTAATTGTAAGGGTCAGAAGTACAACAGCACCCACCATGAGAGCAACCACTGCCAGGAACACGGGCAGGTTCGAGGAGTCCCCCGCTTCGGTATACAAAGTCTTTATCACCACTAAGGTGTATGCCCCACCCAATGTCCCCATCAGATTGATGATTGCATTGGCTTTACTTCGTAGGGGCTTCGGTGTAATATCGGGCATCAGGGCAACTGCCGGTGAACGGTAGAGTCCCATCGCTACCAAAACGATACCCAGTGCTGTCAGGAACAGGATCAAATTACCCATCTGCCCTGCAATCGGCATGGTAATAATAAACACGGAAGCCAAAGCGGTACCGCCAACGATAAATGGAATCCTTCGTCCAAATCTGGTATCCACCCGGTCCGATAAGGCGCCAATCAGCGGCAGTAGAAAGAGTGCAAGAATATTATCCAGCGCCATTACAACTCCGGTGGCCGTCTCCTTCAGCCCAAAGTTTCGCTCCAACATTTTTGGAACTACATTGTCATACATTTCCCAGAAAGCGCAGATTGACATAAACGCCAATCCAACAAAGAATGTCCGCTTATAATTCAACTTCATATACTGCCTCCCTCTTCCGCTATCCGCGGCTTATGATTTTGTATATTGTTTTTATTATTCATAAAAACATATGCTCCAATTCCAACTGCTATGGTCAGATTGAGAGAATCGACCTCCGGAGACTGGGGAATAAAGATACTGGTTCCCTCCCTCTGATAGGATTCATCCAGTCCTGTTGCTTCATTTCCAAATACCAAAGAGAATAATTCTGCCTTCGGACATTCCTCCAGAGTCAATGTCTTCTCTCCGTTCAGCATGAAGGTAAAAATCTCATGACGGGTAAATTGCTGGCGGTATTCCGAAAAGGAATAGTACTGTCGAAAATTCAACTTAAACAATGCTCCCATGGAGGAACGTACTGTTTTCGGATGAAACAGATCAGCTCCCGGAAGGATAATGGCAATATCATTTATCCCAAAACCCACTGCAGTACGGAGAATGGTCCCCAGATTACCCATATTACTGGGGTTTACCAAGACAATATGAGGCTTGTTCCTGCTTAATTCACAGCCATACTTGCTAAATACACCAGCTACATAGCAGTTTTCCTTGTCACTGAGCTTCGTAATCAGCTTATCATTCTGTTCAAGCTGTATCCTGTGAAGCTTACATAACTCATGTAACTTCGGAGTGTCCGTATAGCCGGAATGCACAATGACCTTACGGACCTGCTCCGGTCTTGCCATAATCAGCTCATAGGTCGGAAATGCCCCCAGCGTATAGGAATAATCTGCTTCCTTCTTATATGGCTTTATCTGCTGCTCCATGCTTCCATCCGCCCTTCTTCCCGTATGATATAATAATGTATAATAAATTCTACCTCTCGAGGCCCTGTTTTTATCAATTTAGTCCAAGTCTTATCTGACGACTATTCCTTCCGCCTCTGCCATCTCTCTGAGGAAGCCGGAGGCTTCCAGATATTCCTCATGGGAATCCAGGTGCTCCACAAATACTGTAGTGTCCCTTCCCAACCTCTCACACAGTCTGACTACCTTCCGGTAGTCCACCGATCCCTTCCCAGGCATCACTTCATGAAGGACACAGGGATAGGCCTTCTCCATGATGACATCCTTCGCATGAATGCTCTTAATATAAGGACCGAGCTTCGTAAAGCATTCCTCAATAAAAGCATCCCGCTTAAGAAATCGTTCGGGGCAGTTGATCATATTAATAAAATCCAGATGGACTGCGAAGCCTCTGCGGTCAATGTCCCTAATTAGCTTCAGATATGATTCCGGAGAATCCGGCAGCATCCAAGGCATCGGCTCCAAGGTATAAAAGGTTCTTACCGGTTGGACACTGTCAATAATTTCTCTAGTAGTATCCACGATTAAGGTGTACACATCCTCATCATAATTTTCCTTATAGGGTCCGTCCCAGAGCTCCCCCCTGGAGCCCGCAATATTAACACAGCAGTTCGCTCCAAGCTCCTCAGCCAATGCCAGGCGCTTCTTACAATATTCCTTATTCTGCTTAGCCTCCACAGGGTTAAGTGAGATTGGGTTTCTCCAGACTCCGACCTCTCCGATGATGATATCATTCCCTTCGGCAAGCGCTACATATGCCTTCCTCTCCTCTGCTGGAGTATCCAAATCTACCGGGGTAAGGACTGTGCTGTAACGCATCTCCTTCACTCTTTGCAGCCATTCCTCCGGGTTACGGAAGCTCTTCTTGATTTCTCCTCCGATTCGCATCTTTGCCTCCCATGTCATTCAAACGGAACAATAGCTGTATGGATTTCGATTCCTATTCAGACGGCATCCATCACTCCATACCATTCCGCTTCCTATGTAAACCGATGATTCTATGCTTTCTTACCCATATATACCAATGCCAGCATACCGGGACCGGTATGGGTTCCAATGATTGGTCCGATCTTAGTAATCACCACATCCTTCACCAAATTTTTGCTACGGATCAGGTGCTCCAAGGCCTGGGCCTGCTCGATATCATCCCCATGACCGATGAATACCGTCTGATTCTCCAGGCAATTTCCTTCCGCTTCCATCTTACCTACCATAAAATCCAGCTCTGCTCTCGACCCCCTGATTTTTGACAGGACTACCAGCTTTCCCTGAGCATCCGTGCTTAGGACTGGCCGAATCTTCAATGCGGTACCGACGATAGCTTCTATGGAGGTTATTCTGCCGCCCCTTTTCAGATAGTACAGATCCTTAACCGTAAACCAATGGCGGGCTGCAAACTTATTCTCCTCCACCCAGGCCCTTAACTGATCGATCGTAAGGCCCTCCTGCTTCTTTAAAGCAGCATGATAAACCAATAATCCCTCACCTATGGAGGCACAAAGGGAATCCACACAGTAGATTTTCCGGTCAGGATATTTCTCCGCAAGGCTGTCGACTACCAGCTGAGCACAGCTAAAGGTCCCGCTTAAGCCGGAGGAGAAAGCGATATATATAATATCCTTACCCTGTTCTAATAATTCAGTAAAAACCTCAGTAAATATGGGTGGAGTAATTTGAGACGTACGGGAAACTGCTCCGGTTTTAATCCTGCTGTAAAAATCCTCAATGGACAGCTCTCTTTCATCGGGATAGTGAAAAAACTCCACATTGTCTATATCCAATCCCATCGGAATCACCCTGATATCAAACTGTTCTATAATATGAACAGGCAAATCCAAGGTTGCATCACTGACAATCACATAACTATTCATCATAATCTCCTTCAACCGTTTTTTAATCTGTCTTATACAGAAAAAATACTACTATTATATTATACGAAACTGCTCTATTTCGCAAGCGATTTAGCCAGAAGCTTCCGATCTGAAAGCATACTGTTGCGGCGTTTTTTCAGAATCGAAGGAGTTTTTTAACGATTCAAGGAATTCCCTCGAATAATCCACAAATTTCTTGCTTCTCCCTGTATTTCATGTTAAATTTTAAATAGGTCTACCGGCAATTTCATACTCATGACATTATCAGTAATGATATCTTGCTATTCCCGCATAGTATTATATATAGCAAACCCTGTCATACTGAAATTCAAGTAATCACATGGTTCAAACCGGGAATAATATGGAAAGGATTTGCCCATGGACCCAATATCTCTCATCCTGATCGCGTTCAGTTTATCTGCAGATGCATTTGCTGTAGCTGTTACCAATGGAATCTGCAGTAGCAAAATCACGAAGCAAAATGTGCTTGCCACCGCCCTCACCTTCGGATTTTTTCAAGGCTTCATGCCAATCCTCGGCTTCCTTCTGGGAAAAAGCTTTTCGGATTTTATCTACCGCTATCAGCACTATGTTGCCTTGTTCCTGCTTGCCTCCATCGGCATCAATATGATTGTGGAAGCCATCAAGGAGCGAAGGAACCCGGAAACAGTATGCCTTAACAGAAATTTATTCGCTGCCAATACCCTAGCACTGCAGGGAATCGCAACGAGTATTGATGCTCTAGCAGTTGGAATTAGCTATGCAGCCTTACAGGTGAATATCTTCTCTGCCTCTCTATTAATTGCTGTAGTCACTTCACTTTGCTGTGGCCTTGGGGTCTATGTCGGTAAGAAGTTCGGTAACCTCCTTGGAATACGGGCCCGACTGATCGGTGGTTTATTGCTTTTATTGATTGGTTTTAGGATCTTTTTTGACAATGTCCATTAACAAATGAAGGAATTCATAGCTTTATTACATCCTTTGATTCTCTTAGGTTGAGAGTTTTTTCATATCTCAATTTACAGTCTTTAGGATGTATCATGATAAATACGGTTGATTGAAAACATAAGGAGGTACTAGAATGAGTTTTGAGACAAGCTTTCAGGCTTTACCCGTTCTTGAGACGAATCGCCTGATCCTGCGGCAGATTACAGAGAGCGTAAATGACGGCAGGGACAGTCTTGAGTTTATCAATGACTACAGTGTATACCGTTTCTGGGGCTTATATGACGAGAAAAACGATAAGAACGGTAGGAAACGACCGAAAAAAAAGCTTCAAGCGGATTATCATTATAAAGCAACCATGAAGGAATATAAGGCAGGACGGGAGCTTACCTGGCTCATGGAGCAAAAGGAAACCGGCCGCGTCATTGGTGAAATTGTATTATATGATTTTAGGTTGAAGAAACAGGCTGATATCGGATACCGAATCAGCAAACGCTACTGGGGACAGGGCTTTGCAACAGAGGCGGGAAGTGCTATTGTAGACTTTGCGTTCACTGATCTTTTGCTAGACCGGCTGCAGCTCCGTTGCTTTACGAACAATCCAGGCTCTGTGCGGATTGCAGAGAAGTTAGGCTTTCAAAAGGAGGGTCTGATCCGTAAGGGTGTCATTATCAATGTAATCACTGATTATTATATCTTCGGCTTACTCAGGGAGGAATACGGAATTAACGGCAACCGTTAGCTCCATCATAATTGATAAGGATGGTGGATGATGAACAAAAAAAGAATGATCACGATAGGAAAATGGATCCTGATGGCGCTCTTCATGGCCATTAATTTCTTATTTTATCTGTTAAATGACACTGAACTAAATCTTATTTTGGCGATTCTGCTGCTCCTATACTCAGTATATGAATTTTTCTTGGCTCTGTCTGGGAAAAAGTTGGGATTGGGGCTTAAGCTCTATCTGCTATCCTTCTATCTTTTGGCTGCTGTAAGCTTATTTGTCGGTGTCCGTAGTATACTTACAGATAATATGAAGATCGCTTTGGTCAGTCTACTGCTCATTGGTGGGGATATTGCTTTGATCCTGTATTCCGTCCACAAAATGACCCATCCGATCCGCTGATCGAAAGAATGCGGTTAAGCAGTGCGCGTTGAGCAAGGTATATTCTTTCCTATGGGATATGTCCCTGCTATATGCGCAATTAAGAGAACTATTTCGTTTCCTAGTGATCTGTACACAACACATGATGAAAGGAGGATTTATATGAAGGTTTTATTGATCGGAGGCACCGGTACAATCAGTACCGCAATCACTCAGCTGGCACCGGCCTATGGCTTTGAAGTATACCTGTTAAACCGGGGTAACCGGAGGAATAGGGTTCCAGAAGGAGTCAAGGTAATAGAGGCCGATATCTATCAGGAGGCAGAGGTAAAGGAGAAGCTGAAGGACCTTACCTTTGATGTGGTTGCAGAATTCATTGCCTATGACGTGGAGGCATTAGAAAGAGATGTCCGGCTCTTTGCCGGAAAAACAAAGCAGTTCATCTTCATCAGCTCGGCCTCTGCCTATCAGAAGCCGCTCTCAAGTCCTTATATAACAGAAAGTACACCCTTATATAACCCCTTCTGGCAATACTCCCGCAATAAGATTGCCTGTGAGGAATACCTGATGAAGGAATATCGTGAACATGGTTTTCCTATTACAATCGTGCGTCCAAGCCATACCTATGGTGATTATGAACTACCCCTGGCGGTTCACGGTAGGAAGGGAAGCTTTTCGGTTCTAAACCGTATGCTTCAGGGCAAGAAGGTCATTGTCCATGGTGATGGAAGCTCCCTCTGGACCTTAACCCATAATACGGATTTTGCTAAGGCCTTTATCGGCTTGATGGGAAATATCCATGCCATCGGAGAAGCCTTCCAGATTACTTCTGATGAGAGTCTGACCTGGAATCAGATCTATGAGATCATCGGCTCTGCCCTAGGGGTAACTCCAAAGATCGTTCATATTCCCTCCGAGACTCTGGCAAAGGTTTATCCAGAGCTGGTTGGCGGACTCCTCGGAGACAAAACCCATACTGTTATTTTTGATAATTCCAAGGTCAAGAGAGTCGTTCCGGACTATAGCGCGACCATAAGATTTGATCAGGGAGTGAGAAGGGCTCTTGCAAATATCTTATCCGATCAGGAGCTGCAGAGACCGGATCCCGAGTTTGATCAGTGGACCGACCGTATGATAGCGGTATATGAGGAAATGGAGAGCAGTCTTCCAAGGATGGGGCAGCTATGAAACACTTATATATCTCAGACCTGGACGGCACTCTCCTGCAGCCCAATGTAGAGCTTTCCGGGAGAACTGTACATATCTTGAATGAACTGATCGGACAGGGAGTATCTTTTACAGTGGCTACCGCAAGATCCATCGCCTCAGTCAGGACTATCCTAAGGAATGTCTCCATTCAGCTGCCAGTTATACTTATGAACGGTGTTTGTATTTATGATCTAGCAAAGGAAGAATACCTGAAGGTGGAAACCATCCCCAGGGAAAGTGCTGAGCTTTTGCTCTCCATCATCAGCCGTCATAAGCTGAAGGGCTTTGCCTATACCATGAAGAACGGCAGGATGTCCACTTATTATGAGGAGCTGAGTAACCGCGCTTTACGAGACTTCCTTGAGGAGCGGGTTCGTCTGTATCAAAAGCCTTTCATTAAGGTCGAGGATTTCGCATCACTTAAAGAGGAGCCTCTGATCTATTTTACGGCCATGGATACGAAGGAAAATTTGGAGCTGATCTATCCGATTGTGAAGGACATCCCTGATCTGAACAGTGTCATGTATAAGGATAACTATTCCACAGATATCTGGTATCTGGAGCTATTCAGTAGTAACGCCTCGAAATATCATGCTGTAAGCTTTCTTCAGAAATATCTGGGTGCCGAGTACATCACCTGCTTCGGAGATAACCGGAACGATTTTGCACTCTTTCAGGCCAGCAATTATAAGCTTGCCGTAGCCAATGCCGTAGAGGAGCTTAAGGTAAGAGCAGATGAAGTAATTGCCAGTAATCGTGACGACGGGGTTGCACTTTGGATGAAATTTAATGCAGTGAAGGAGCGTGATTCCATTGATAAAGCTTTCTGATAGAATTTACTATCTACCCTATGATGAGGCTACTGACAGGCCCAACCTGGGATATATCCGGGGTGATCGCTTCTCCCTCATGATTGATGCGGGCAATTCCCATAACCATGTTCAGCTATTCATGGAGGCACTGGAGAGGGAAGGCTTGAAGAAGCCTGATTTTGTGGGAATTACCCACTGGCATTGGGATCACACCTATGGTCTTCATGCAGTGGGGGCCATCTCCATCGCCTGCCACAAAACCAATGATCTGCTTCATACCATGTCTGGTTGGTCCTTTAGTGACGAGGCTATGGAAGCTAGAATCAAAAGCGGTGAGGATATTTTGTTTTGTACCCAAATGATTCAGAAGGAATATCCTGATCGGAATCAGATTCATATCGTACCCGCAGATCTTGTTTTCGAGGAGGAGCTGCAGCTGGACCTTGGTGGTATCACCTGCCATATGATTCGGGTCGGGGGCTCCCACTCCGAGGACAGCGTGATTTTTTATCTTCCTGAGGAGAAGTTCCTGTTTCTCGGGGATAGTGATTCAGAGGATCTGCATCATGGTGAACCAAGCTATCATCCGGAGCTGCTACAGAAGTATTATGAGACAGTAAAGGCCCTGGATTTCAAATACAGTCTCCACGGTCACTGGGTTCCCCAGACCAGGGAAGAGCAGCTTTCCTTCCTGGAGGAAATGTTAGAGAAGCTTCGATCACCTGCCCCTACGGGCCCGGGATATCAGGGGTAGCATTTATTAAATAATTTTCCTCATAGAAATTGCTATGATTTTCTTTGATTGGGTATACTATGGTTAACGCCTGAGTTTATCCGCATTTCGGAAGGAGGAATACTGATATGAAAAGTATTCAGGATAATTATGTATTATCCAACGGAGTGAAAATTCCTTGTGTTGGTTTTGGTACCTGGAAACTCCCAAATGATGATCATACTGTTGATATTGTAAAGACAGCCATTGACTGCGGCTATCGTCATATCGATACCGCTTATGCCTATCAAAATGAAGCTGCGATTGGGAAGGCAATTCGTGGATGCGGACTGAAGAGAAACGAATTGTTTATCACCAGTAAACTGGATAACCAGGATCATGGATATGAGAATACCCTGAAGGAATTTGAGATCACTATGAATCATCTGGGGCTTGACTATCTGGATCTCTATCTGATTCATTGGCCCAGACCGGTTCAATATCGTGACAACTGGAAGGAAATGAATGAGGGTAGCTGGAAGGCCTTTGAAGAATTATATCAGTCGGGTAAAATCAGAGCAATCGGGGTCAGTAATTTCCTGGAGCATCATATGGAAGCAATCTTAGAATCCGCTACCATTGCCCCGATGGTAGACCAGCTGGAGCTGCATCCTCAATACGTCCAGAGAGAAGCTGTTACCTATTGTAAGGATCACCGGATCATCGTAGAAGCCTGGAGCCCTTTGATTAAGGGACGTCTTGAGCACCCGCTCCTATTGGAATTGGCCAAAAAATATCATAAAACAGTAGCACAGCTATTACTCCGTTGGAGTATTCAGCATGGCTTCCTTCCGCTTCCTAAGGCATCCTCAGCAGAAAGGATGAGGGAAAATGCCAACATCTTTGATTTTATGATCTCGGAGGAGGATATTGAAGCACTAAAGGCGCTCGAACCCATGGGTCGTACCGGACCGCACCCGGATGCAGCAGTATTTTAATCCCCTTATATCGTAATAGAGATAAAAAATTTGCCCGCGGCAGTGTAGTGAATATCCTTCGCCACTGCTACGGGCAATTTTATTATCATATTCTATGAGTGGTAGGTTCGCAGAAGCTCCGGATGGTTCTCCAAATGGGCTTGATCATTGAACCGCTCCAGATAAAAGCGATCCACCTTTGGGTTATAGATTAGTTGGGTGATACCGGTGTTCTCCAAGGATACCCCAAACAGAAACCGTTTTGCTTGATTCTTGCCAAAGAGTGCCGCCAATAAAACCCGTATGACACCGCCATGGGTGACAATCGCAATATTCTGTTTACCGCTTTGTAAAATTTCCTGAATAACCGGCATAGCCCTCTCGTAAACCGAGGTGCCATTTTCTCCACCTGGATATGGGATATCCTCAAGTAGCTTATACTGCTCATCTTTAAACTCACGATAATGCTCATTAATATACTGCTCTGTCATACCTGTAAGTAAACCGAAGGATATCTCCTGAAGCTCTTCTCGAATAACGATTGGAAGCTTTTTTGCCTGATTAATGATTTCAGCTGTCTGTTTCGCACGGATCAGTTGGCTGGAATAGACCGCGTCAATCGGATAATTCATGAGACGATCCCTCAATAATTCTGCCTGAGTGCGCCCTATATCGGATAGCTCCACATCCACATTACAAAGCGTGCTGTTTTGTCTGCCATGACGTATGAGATATAAATTGATCATATTTCTTTCCTCTCGCGAAGCCCTTGTACCTTCAGGCGCTTCATCTTCCTTACAGAACATTATTTTTATGCGAAGATGGCCCATATTCCTCATCCCTACAGGAGAGATATTCCTTTCTTCTCTGCTGCTTCCATTACCTCAGTCGGCCATACGGAGGACTGTACCTCTCCAATATGAGCCTTACGCAGATAGAACATACAGATTCTGGACTGTCCAATTCCACCGCCGATGGTATAAGGCAGCTCTTTGCTGAGCAACGCTTTCTGGAAGGGCAGCTCTGCACGGTCCATACAATTGCTAAGCTTCAGCTGCTCCAGCAGGGAATCCTCATCCACACGGATACCCATAGAGGATAGCTCCAGTGCTATATCAAGTACGGGATAATATACGATGATATCTCCATTTAATTTCCAGTCATCATAATCCGGTGCTCTGCCATCATGCCGCTCTCCTGAAGCCAATGCCCCTCCGATCTGCATAATAAAAACAGCACCCTTCTCCTTCGCTATCTCATACTCTCTCTCTTTCGGAGTAAGCTTGGGGAAACGGTCCTCCAGCTCCTGGGAGGTTACGAAGGTAATATGATCCGGGAGTATTTCCTTCACATAATCATACATGACCGCCACATATTTTTCCGTATTTCGCAGTGCCTTATATACCCTGTTCACGATGCTCTTTAAGGTCTCGATATTACGGTCACATTTTTCAATTACCATTTCCCAGTCCCACTGGTCAACGTAGAGAGAGTGAATATTATCCGTCTCCTCATCCCGCCGGATGGCATTCATATCCGTATAGAGGCCTTCTCCCAGCATAAAGCCATATCGCTTAAGTGCCTGCCTCTTCCACTTAGCAAGGGAGTGTACGATCTCAACGACAGCTTCGTCCTGCTCCTTAATACCAAAGCTTACCGGCCGTTCTACACCATTTAAGTTATCATTCAGTCCTGTCTCAGGCTTTACAAATAACGGTGCAGATACTCTGGTTAAATTAAGCTGCTTCGCCAGCTCTCTTTCAAAAAAATCCTTAACGTATTTGATTCCAATCTCTGTTTCCTTAATATCCAATATCGGCTGATAGCCATCAGGAATCATTAATTTCATGAACCTACCTCCCCATTCACTTCTGCTATGCTCTGTAGCACATTTTACAAGTTTATTCAGGTTTTGTCAATCATATGCCACCTGTAATTCAGGCTACAATTGAGGCAGCCCCTTCTCTTTACTGGCTACGCTGCTTTTGATTTGATTCATGGATATCATGATAAACAGACAGCATTATCGCAAATACATCCTTGTCAATCAACCCCCGCTGGTTAGAGTATTCTACCAGAAAACAGGAGTAAGCAACAAACTTATAATGTTGAAATAACAAAGTGAAGTTCTCCATGTCATAATATTTCTTTATGATGTTCCAATTATAATCGGATAGCTCCTTCACGGTTTCATCCGATTTATCCTTAAGAATATCCTTCATTTCCTCAAATTTAGAATTGATAAACAGTTCCTTTAAGTACAGGTCAAGGCCACCCAATTCTTCATTCATATTCATTACCTCCATTCGTATCAAACCTTAGCCCGTCTCATAGACAGGTTGCTTTGCTTGCTCCGACGCCCCTTCTATGGTGTCAGGCTAAGGTAAGAATGTATGTGATCCTAGTTTATTATCCGTAATAATAATATTTCTAGTCAAAGGCTCCGTAACCCATTGTAGCATGAATACCGTGTAAAACACAAGAACACCATTGCATGAGATTGTGGTATTCATCATTGAACCTAGAATGGCTCCATCTCCGTTCTTTGGATGAATGCGAAGTCTTCCAATAGTCGGATATGGAGCCATAAATGATATTGATAAATTTAAATACAGTTCTAGGATTTCTTCTACTGCCTAACCTAAGTCTTGTAGCAGCTATACTCTCATAAACTGCTTATTATTGATTGCACCTGTGCTATGAAATTAGCTGCTTCTCTTCTTTGATACCACATCAAAGATAACAGCGCCCAGAAGAACTCCGCCTTTTACGATCTTCTGCCAGTTGGCATCCACACCCATGATACTCATACCAAGGTTGATAACACCCATGAGCAAGGCACCGACGATAACTCCGGATACCTTACCGGTTCCACCATAGGCAGAGGCACCGCCGATGAAGCAGGAGCCGATGGCATCCATTTCATAGTTCTGTCCGTAGGTCGGCTGTGCGGAGGTTAAACGGGCAATGGTCATCATACCTGCCAAAGCTGCCAAGAAGCCCATGTTAGTATAAGCAAGGAAATAGACACGATTGGTATTAATACCGGAGAGCTTTGCCGCCTTTTCATTGCCGCCGACAGCGTAAAAATGACGGCCGACTGTAGTTTTAGAGGTAATATATCCATAGATTAGAACAACGATAACTACGATAACCAGAGCAGTAGGGATACCTCTGTATCTAGATAGCTGATAGGAGAATGCCAGAATTACTGCTGAGATAATCACTGCCTTAGCCAGCATCTTCAACATCGGCTCCATTTCGTAGCCCTTTTTTGCTTTTTTCATTCTGCTCTGAATCTGAAGCACCAAATAGATCACGCAGGCAAGAACACCTGCCAGCATGGCTGTCAGATTGAAGCCCTCAATTCCAAAAAAGTCTGGAATATAACAATTGGCTCCACCGCCGAACACCCTAATAAAGGTAGCATCCGTTAAGGATACCGTCAGTCCTTCCAGCACCACATTGGAGAAGCCTCGGAATATCAACATACCTGCCAGGGTCGTAATGAAGGGCGGAACACGGACATAAGCAATCCAGAAGCCCTGCCAGGCACCAATCGCAATACCCATAACCAACATAAAGATAACAGCTATAACCCAATGCACATCCTTATTTTCCATTAGTGTTGCCCCGGTAGCACCTACGAAGCCAACGATGGAGCCTACGGACAGGTCGATATTACCGCCTGTCAGGATACAAAGCAGCATACCAGTTGCTAAGATGAATACATACGCATTCTGCGATATTAAATTACTTACATTCTGTGGGAGAATGATCTTTCCTCCGGTCCTCCAGACAAAGAAGGCAGTAATTACTACTAATGCAATGATCATTGTATTCGCTTTGATAAATGATTTTATTTTTGCTTTATCCATTGTCTACGCTCCTTTATTACTTGTTTTCAAAATATGCGACATAATCATTTCCTGGGTTGCACCCTCAGCATCCACTTCGCCGACGACCTTACCGCTGTCCATGATGTAGATACGGTCACACATACCGAGGACTTCAGCCAGCTCTGAGGAAATCACGATGACGGATCTGCCTTCTGCAACTAACCGGTTAATAATACAGTAAATTTCATATTTTGCACCTACATCAATACCTCTGGTAGGCTCATCCAAAATAAGAATATCAGGATCTGCAAACATCCACTTTGCTAACAATACCTTCTGCTGATTGCCTCCGCTTAGGTTACCTACATTCTGTTCTACGGTCGGACATTTGATGTTCAGCTTTTCTCTCTGCTCCTGAGCCACCGCATACTCTTTATCGGCATCAATTACGCCATTACTGCTTACTCCTGCCAGATTGGCAAGTGAGGTGTTGTGCTTAATCGAATTCGACAGAATCAGACCGTTTCCTTTACGGTCCTCCGTTACGTAGGCCAGCTTATGCTGGATTGCAGTACTGACACTATTCAGCGTTACTTCTTTCCCATTGATCTTGATTTTACCGGAGATGTTCGTGCCATAGCTTTTACCGAAGACGCTCATGGCCAGCTCTGTCCGTCCTGCACCCATAAGTCCGGCAATACCAACCACTTCACCCTTCCTAACGTTCATGCTGACATGATCGACTACCTTATGATCATTATAAATCGGATGATATACATTCCAATCCTCGATCTCCAGGGCAATCTCACCGATCTCTTTCTGTTCTCTTTTCGGGAAGCGGTCAGAAATGCTTCTGCCAACCATCCCCTTTATAATACGGTCCTCAGTGATCGTATCTACATTTTTATACAAGGTTTCAATGGTAGTGCCGTCACGGATAACTGTAATACTATCTGCAACATAGGCAATCTCATTTAATTTGTGTGAAATCAGAATTGAAGTCATTCCTTCTTTTTTAAACTGTAACAGTAAATCCAGGAGTGCCTTCGAATCCTTTTCATTTAAGGAAGCAGTCGGCTCATCCAGAATTAGCAGCTTCGCATTCTTTGCCAGTGCCTTCGCAATCTCAACCAGCTGTTGCTTACCAACGCCGATATCCTTTACCAGAGTTCTTGATGATTCCTGAAGCCCTACGATTCTCAGATATTTGTCCGCCTTATCATAGGTTTCATTCCAGTCTATCGCAAATGCTTTTCCTCTTTCATTACCGAGGAACATATTTTCACCGATTGTCATATAAGGAACCAATGCTAATTCCTGATGTATGATTACAATACCCTTTTCTTCACTGTCCTTAATATTTGTAAAATGGCATGTCTTGCCATCATAAAGTACCTCTCCCTCATAGGAGCTATGAGGGTATATGCCGCTTAGAACATTCATCAGTGTGGATTTACCAGCACCGTTCTCACCTACGAGCGTGTGGATTTCGCCCTCTTCAACCTTTAAATTAACGTTATCCAGTGCCTTAACGCCAGGGAAAGTTTTGGTGATATTCTTCATTTCAAGTAGTACTTTCGCCAATTGTATCCCCCTCCAAAATTAAACATTTTATGAAATAGAAAAGCAGGATTTTTATAGTTTTAATCAATCAGGCTGTAAGACCAACCCTTGATCAGGATTACCTTCTTCTTGTGATGCTTGTCTTTTTAATATAACAGGCAGGATAGCATCCTGCCTGTATATTAAGAGATATTAATTACTTTAGGATTACTTTAACTGATCTTCAGTATAATATCCGGAGTCAATCAACAGGGTCTTGTAGTTGCTTGCATCTGCAAATACAGGCTCGCAAAGGTAGGAAGGAACAATACCCTTTCCATTGTCATAGTCCGTAGTATTATTTACTTCAGCCTTCTCACCCTTCATGATAGCATCAACCATCTTAACAACCTGAGTTGCTAAGGTACGGGTATCCTTGAAGATGGACATGGACTGCTTGCCAGCAAGCATGTTCTTAACGTTAGCGATATCGCAGTCCTGACCGGTCAGGATCGGCCACTTACCGGTATAGGAAGCTGTTAAAGCATTTGCTACACCAAGCGCTGTTGAATCGTTAGATGCCATAACTGCATCAAGCTGTGTGCCATCTGCGTAGAAGGAAGAAATAATGTTTTCCATTCTGGTCTGAGCGTTTTCAGTTTTCCAACCAGCGGTTGCAACGGCTGCGAAATCAGTCTGACCGGACTTAATAACTAACTTGCCGGATTCAACATAAGGATTCAGAACATCCATAGCACCATTGAAGAAATACTTAGCGTTGTTGTCACCAGGGTCACCGGTAATCAGCTCAATGTTGAAGGGACCGGCTGCATTCTTTAAATCCAGCTTTTCTTCGATGTACTGACCCTGTTTTGTTCCAACCATGTAGTTGTCAAAGGTTGCATAGTAGGAAACAGCATCTGTGTTCATGATCAAGCGGTCATAAGCGATAACCGGGATGTTCTTCTTTTTCGCCTGAGCCAAAACTGTTCCCAGGGAATCTCCGTCGATGGAAGCGATAACCAATATGCTGACATCATTTGCAATCATGTTTTCGATCTGTGATACCTGCGTCGGGATATCATCATCTGCATACTGCAGATCTACCTTATATCCGGCTGCTTCTAATTCCTTCTTCATATTAGTACCGTCTTGGTTCCAACGCTGTAAAGTCTTTGTCGGCATGCAAACACCGATGGTCTTGCCATCACCTTTTCCACCTGTCGCTGTATCTTCTTTTTTGCCGCAGGCTGCGAATAAGGATGCTACCATAACGATAGAAAGCAGAATACCAAATAGCTTTTTCTTCATAACTATAAATCCTCCCTTTCAATTGATATAACAATTACTACAGTTTCAATATATCACAGATCAAATAGGACTTCCTTGCAATATACCGTACATTTTTATAACAAAAATTTGGAGGAGGATTTTCCCAGTATGAGGAATAACAATAAAATGCTATTGTTATGGCAAATTACTGCTATTGCTTTCATCCTTCTGCCCAGAGGGTACATTCAGATAGACCTCTTCTCTACTTTGAAATCCCCCGTCGATTATGATATCATCGATGTTTTCCTTTGTAACTGCAATCGGCTCAAGCTTTACATAGGGTACATCCTTGGACCCATCGAAAATCTTCGCCTCTACATTGACCTCAATCCCCTTCGCCATCTTAACGGCATATTCCGCAGCAACCTTAGCCAGCTTATCCACCGGCTTATATACGGTCATGGTCTGGGTGCCTTCTACGATTCTTTGGCAGGCTGCCAGCTCCGCATCCTGTCCGGTTACGATCACATTTCCTGCCATCCGGTTCTCCGAAAGAGCTCGGACTGCTTCTGTTGCCAGATTATCATTGCCGCAAAAAACTCCGTCAATCTCTTCGGTAAGCTTCAACGCTTCATTCACCGCATCATATCCCACTTCCGCAGTCCAATTCACCGCATTTACAGAGTAAATAACCTTCAGCTTACTGTCTGCCATCACATCCTGGAAGCCCTGCTCCACCAGCTGTACATTATTATCTGTTGTAGGCCCAAAGATTGCGATGATAGTTCCATCGTCCTCGATATGCTCCACCAGGGTTTGGGCCATGAGCCGCCCGACCTCCTCATTATCAAAGGATATATATAAATCTGCATCAGAATTCCGGAGCAGCCTGTCATAAGCAATAATGATAATTCCTGCATCCTTTGCCTTCTTTAAAACCTCACTGCAGGCCTCTGAATCAACTGCAATGACGACAATTACATCCATTTCCTTCTTAATAAAATACTCAATCTGTGAGATCTGTTTCTGGACATCTCCATTCGCATTCTGAACATTGACCTCAGCCCCCAGCTCCTCTGCAGTAAAAACAAAGACATCCCTGTCCCTTTGCCACCTCTCGATAACAAAGGAATCAAAGGACAGTCCAATTTGAATTTTATCCTCAGTAACATCGGCTTCATTTGTCTGCTCCTTCTTGTCACTGCAGGCTGCCAGACCTAGCATTAGGGCAAGGTAGATAATCAGAACCAGTCCCCTTTTCTTCATACTTACACCCGTACCTTTCACAAAAAAATATAGAATTCTAAACAAGCTTTTCCCGATACTCTGTCGGGGTTACCCCTACCTGCTTCTTAAATATTCTGCTGAAATAATTCGGGTCACTGTAACCGGTGTCTACACAGATGTTTTTAATGCTTAGCTCCCTATTCTGCAAAAGCTTCTTGGCCTGCTCGATCCTGATGTTGGTAAGATACTCTATAAAGTTCTCGCCGGTCTCCTCCTTGAACAGCTTGCTGAAGTAATAGGAGCTGATATCCACAGTCCTGGATACATCCTCCAGGGAAATATCCTTATGATAATTCTCTTCAATAAAGGCCTTTGCCCTTTTAATGATGCCGCTGGCCTGTTCCTCCTTCTTCGTAATGATGTTCCTGCAGGCCTCAGTCACTTTATCGATAAACCATTTCCTAAGTTGTTCGTAATTATTGATTTGTATTACCGTATGTAGATAATCCTTGCGATAGCGGAAATAGTAGGTCATACCACCACTGAGAAAGGCCTTCTGCTCTGCGAACAGAATAAATTCCAATACCTTAAGCTTAATATCCATCTCACAGTCAGGATAATGCTCCACCATCCAGTCGAAGAACATATTTGCTTCGGTCTTAGTTCCCTCCAGATCTCCCCTCTCTATCCGTTCAAACAATGCACTTTCCGTATCAATCGGATAATCTCCCTCATATTCACAGCCGATGGCCAGGTCCTTAACATGTGCTACCCTTCCTTTACCGCTTCTTACTGCATTGATTGCTTCCTTATAGGAGTCAGCCAGCTTATGGAGTGCAACTACGGAACCGATGCCAATTTTGAACTGCACATCAATTCGCTTCATTAGGTCCCTGATCAGCTGTCTGGCTTTCTCAATCAGAAGCGTACGATCATCATATTCCAGCTGAGCTTTGTCACAGGGCAGGAAGGCTACGATCTTATTGACCATGATAGGACCGACGATGCATTGCAATTCCTCCTTTAGGCTCTCACGGACCGTTGGATAGAAGGATTGTGCCTTTACACTGATTCCTACCGGATTCGTAAGAGTTCCCTGCACCATAGAATCTCCGAATTCCAGCACCATCATCATGCCGTAATCCTCCTTGATGCTAAGTAGATTGCAGAAGTTATCCTTAACTCTGGTAAAATCATCTCCGGATAAAACCGCATAGATAAAATCACTCTCAATGATGGGAATGACAATCTCCAGTTTTTCACGAATCAGCAGATCGTTGCTTCGCTTTTGCCGCTCCTCCTCGATAATATCCATGGCTCTCTGAAGCACATTTGTTATGACGGATTGGTTCACAGGCTTTGTCAGGTATTCCAACACCCCAAGGTTAATCGCTTCCTTCGCATAATTAAATTTATCAAAGGCCGTCATAATGATAAAGATGATGGAGTTATTTGTTTTTTTGATTTCCTTCATCGCTTCAATTCCATTAATTCCGGGCATTTGGATATCCATGATGGCGATATCCGGTTTGAATTTCTCCGCCAGTTCTATGACACTTCTGCCCGTTGTAGCAGATTCAATCGTACAACTCCCACCAAAATTCTTCTCTATGATAAATTTCAAGGAATCGATCACGATACCTTCGTCATCTGCAAGCATTATTTTATACATGGTAATCTCTCCTTCTCATCAAGAGTGCTTTCGCTTACTCCCTGATTACTAACAGCATCATCCCTTCCCCTAGCTACACTCCCGGAGCATGAACAGCGTCCGCTGGAACTCCGTGTCTAATCTCGGTAGGATACGCTGTCATCAGTCCCGCTTGCTTCGGAATCCGAATGGTTACTCTTGTTCCCTGATATCGACCTGCACTATGAATTTCGAATACATCCTCCTTGTCGTAATAAAGCCTTAGTCGGTTAATTACATTGCCCAATCCGATTCCGTTCGAATCCTTCGTGATACCTGCTCCTCTCGCATCTGCATGACCATGGATTGCTTTCATCACCCTATCGATTGTACCGGCGTCCATACCGGCTCCATTATCAGAAATGATGATCAGAATACTAGCCTCCTCCTGAGTTACTGTAAGACGTATTTCACCCTCATAATCGATATCCCTGATTCCATAGTTTACTGCGTTCTCAACAACCGGCTGCAGGATCATGCTGGGAACCCTGACATCCAGAATCTCCTCGTCAATTTCCTTATTAAAATGGATGCTTCCGGAAAAACGGACATTCAGAATATAGATATAGCTGTCCACCAGCTTAATTTCATCCCTTATGGTCGAATCCTGATCAAAGCTCTTCATGTTAAAGCGAAAGAAATCCGCCATATTCTCAATAAATAAGGTAGTCTTATCCGCACCCTCCAGCATCGCAAGCTGTGCACCGGCATTCAGCGTATTAAACAGGAAATGAGGATTAATCTGTGCCTGTAAATACTTGAGCTGAGCATCCTTCAGATGGTTGGTCATCATCAGTTCCTTTTCCTTCATACTGCTTTCCAGCTCCATGCTTTCCCTCGTCTTAATGATGTATTGATGAATGCTGACCGTCATTGTATTGAAGGCCTTTGTCACAATCTCCACCTCATCAGAGGAATCCACGTGGACCAGGTCTACTTCAAAATTACCGGCAGCCACCTCATTGGCAGCTTCGGTCAGCTTCATCAAAGGACCGGTAATACTCCTCGTTACAATCACGATCAGTACCACATTAAAGACCATAATAACCAGAAGTATGGCGGTGCTGATTACCTCTAGATAGCTTAAAGACATCCGCAGAAGCTCATAATTGTTAGAATTATATTTGAACTGTTCATTATTCAGACTACTGATATAGGTGCTGATGTAATCGAACATATTGGTTGCTTCTTCATTTTTCACCTTATATCTCTCAATATTTCGGCCTCTCTTAGCATCTACCGCCTGGTCCAGCAGATCCAGATAGGTTTCTGACATGTTCTTTATATTCTTTTGCATGATGAGCATGTCATTGTCCGCAATATCACCCTTCAGTTCGTCAATCAAGCTGCTGTATTTCTGCTCACTGCGATAATAATTCTCCAGGGCATCCGTACTCTTGGTATTCAGATATTCATAGACATAGCCGTGAAGCTTAGTCAAGGAATCCAAAAGCTCATTTAAGCCCACATTACTTACATAGACCTTATCAATTGTACTGATGGATTTATTGATATTATAGTACATGAACATATTGACAAAGAATACGACACTTGTCGTAAATGCAAACACAACGACGAGTCTGAAACGGATGGATCCTTTTTTTATTTTCTTTCCCATAAGCACCTCTCCAGCTCCAATGCAAGGTTTATCCGAAGGCTAGTGTAGTTTTTCCTCGTCCTGCAGCTTACTTTTCATATAATCCTTTATGTTATCGCTGTGTATGACGGTGATGTCAACCGAGAAGTAATCACTTACCTGTCCGGAATGCCGGTATTCTGTTAAAGCCTCCACACAATATGCCCCCATCTGCTTGGCATCTATTGTCATTGTAGAATGTATATTTTTCATCTCAATCGCTCTTAAAATCAAATCAGAATCATAAAAGCCAATGATTGTGATTTCGTTCAGCTTATTATAATCCACCAGAGTTTGATATGCTGTGACTGTGTCAATAGCTGGCAGGCATACTAATACCTCCGGAGGGTCCCCTGACATGATGATATCACGGATATCCTCTTCGGCGCTGAAGGTACTCTGCGTATTCACAGTTGCCATTTCCAGCTCGACTCCCCTACCTGCAACAATCTCAGAGATGTTGGAATACATCGTGCTCTGGCTAGCATCCTTACTATCCGAATTTAGTAATACCGTAACCTTCCTTCTTCCCTCCTTCAGAACCTCCAGTACCTGCTTGCCATAATTAAGTCCCTGATTATAGCTGTTAATCCCGACAAAGCTGGTACGGTTACTCTCCGGAGCATCCTTAAGTACGGTAATTACCGGTATTCCTGATGCTTCTGCCTCATTAATAAGGCTGGTGATTTCCTCCGTACCGTTGGGCTCAATGATAATCCCATCCACCTTCGAGGCTATTGCGATTTTCATCAGGTCATCTAAGCGATAGGAGGCTTGAAGATTTTTTCCTATCTTTTCTACATAGATATCCTGTTCTTCTCCCTGTTTCAGCGCTCCTTGATAGATATCCTCCCAAAAGGGAGCATCCGATTCTTCCGAAATAATTGCATAATGATATTGGTATTTATGATAATTGACCGTATCAGCTGATGCAATGCCGGCAATACGGTTCTTATAAAATGACATTCCAATCAGGATAATCACGCATCCGACAGCCAGACTACTGACCAGTGCAATCCCGATTACCCTGTTTTTTCTAAAGCTTTTTATGAGATTTCTCATTCCAGTCCCCTCTTTATTCACTCTTTCGATCCTGTCATTAAGCAGAAGTCAAATCCTAGCTTAAAACTAGGCTTATTGTCAGTATATCACAATTGGTGATTATTTACCATCCTATTTCTGGTATTATCAGGTCAAGTACTGAAGGTAAAGCCCCTCCGTTTTCTGCTAAGCTATTTCTTCATCCTTTGTACGAAGAATTCGTATACAAATCCAACTGTCTATGATTTCTGCTTCATGAGCTGTGTAAATTGTAACAACTGAATCCTAAGCGAATATGATATTACTATAATAAGGGAAAGGAAGTAATCCTTTGGCTATCAAGATATTTATCGATCAAGGCCATAATCCTACCGGATTTCATAATGCCGGCGCAGTAGGCAACGGTTTGAATGAGGAGAACATCAATTATCAGGTCGGGGTATACCTGGCTGATCTGTTGGAAGCCGATCCGAGATTTGAAGTACGCTTATCCAGACCCACCCCAACCACTGTTTTAGGAACCACAAATGCCACAAGCCTTAGAGAACGAGTCAGGCTGGCAAACGAATGGCCGGCTGATTACTTCATCAGTATCCACTGCAATTCAAATCCTAATCCCGCGATTAACGGAACTGAAATTTACATTTACCAGTTCGGTACACAGGCCAATTGGATGGCACAACAAATCATGGAGGGAATTACCCAGACCGTCGGGACCAGGAATAATGGAATCCGATTGGGTCAATCCTTTTATGTACTTAGAAGAACCACTATGCCCTCCCTACTGATTGAATTGGGATACCTGTCCAATTCCTCTGATGCGGAGAAGCTTAGGGATGATCAGGATGGATTTGCTTATGGTATCTATCTAGGAATCATGAGGTACTTCGGTTTTATGTAAGATTATATGCTTTCAATGCTCCTGATCCATAGGGGTTAATTTCCGCACTTGTTTGATTCATCCTCAGGGCTGCTGCAATCAATTATGTGGCATCCCTTCCTTGGATGCTTTTCATATCATTGTGATCATTCATTTTATAGAAATACCCTAAGATGAATTGTGATCAGAATGATACGACGCTTTATTGCATGTATTTATCATAAGTTTTTTAAGCTTTTACAATAATTATACTTTACAGCTTTGAATTTTCATGTTATAGTAATTAATGTATTTTAAATGTCATGTATGAACTCACATATTTTTGTAAGTCATTATTACATTAATGATTTACAAAAATATGTGATTTTTTATGAACAAAAATGCAAAATATTATTTAGGAGGTATCTTTCATGAACAAAGGTACAGTAAAATGGTTTAACGCACAAAAGGGTTTTGGTTTCATTACCAATGATAACGGTGGTGAGGATGTATTCGTACATTTCTCCGGTATCGCAGCAAGTGGCTTCAAGTCCTTAGAAGAAGGTCAGAAGGTTATATTTGATCTCGAGCGCGGACAGCGTGGTATGCAGGCTGTCAATGTGACATTAGCATAAGCGATGCATGAATGAACCCGGTATCCTCAGAAGGAATGAACCTTCCGATGATACCGGGTTTTTTTTAGGGTGCTACACATCTTTTTTGAAAATAGGTATGCTGATTTGTCCAGAGACTAAGCGCTGAAATTTATTGTAAGAGATCAATTAAGAAGGATTGAAATGGGATATGGCAAATATCATTCAATTATGCTATAATCAGCTCAATCTATAACAAATCACGAAAGGAGTACGGTTCTTTCCTATGGGACAGTTCCGGGAGATTTTATGAGAAGATACGTTATCAATGCATAGCAGGGGCTATTGCATAAACAGGTAATAACATGAATACTTGACATTTATTCAATAGCCTTTGCTCATCCGAAGCATAGTAATAAGGAGGAGCAAAATGAGCTATGTAAAGGCAGAAGGTATCCTACCCCGTGAGCTTCTGGAGCAGATTCAGGAATATGCTGACGGACTGTATCTATATATTCCAAAGAAGCAGGATCATCGTAAGGAATGGGGTACGAATACTAATTTTAAAGAAGAAATCATGAAAAGGGATGCAGAAATATATGAGAAATTCATCATGGGTAAGAGTTCTTACGAGCTTGCTCTGGAATATTACCTATCCGTGAAGAGTATACAGCGCATCCTGCTGAAGGAGAAAAGAAAACATCAGCAACTATAAAATGAAACCGTTAAGGAGGCTTCGGGTTAGTTTCTCACATCCAGTTGTGAGAATTCATCCGGAGCCTCATTTTTATTGAAGAAACTTAGGGCAGGCCGTACTCCGGAAATGCGGTTGCTGCTCTGCTTATCAAAGCAGCCATAAATTCAGAGACAATGACACCGGTGTTCATAAAAGCAACATGGCTACCATGGATTATGGATGCCTTCTCTATGAGATCGGGGGAGATGAAATCAGCCTCCCCAAAATAAGGGAGGCTATAGAGGTTGAACTCCTTTGTAAGGATACCGTCGAGCTGCGTCTTGATAAGCTTAAGAACACGGTAAAGAACGGCATGCGTATCAGTATTCTTCCCTGATGCCAAATTCCGCGGACTCTACCCACTCTTCAGGGCGTGTCAGTAAGATAACCAGATCCTCAAATAGGTGAAGATGCTCCGTTTCCTGCTTAATCAGGAATGTATACAGCTCCTTATCCCTGGGATCCAAGGCTTGTTCCAGCATGCCCTGATAGAGTTCAATGCTCTTCTGCTCCTGTTCGGAAGCGAACTGATAGACATCCAGCTGCTTTAGGGCCCTAGGTACATCCGGCTTAAACTCAGCTAACCCTTGAAAGATCGATCTCATTTCCTGAGAATCGCTATCCTCCTTCAAGACAATCTCTTCCTCTCTCTGCCTCTGAAGCAAAAGCTCCGCATGCTGCTGCTCAGCATTGGCAAGAAATAGAAATATGGTTCTAATCTCCTGGCTTGAACTTAATTCGGCCTGTTCCTGATAATATTTACGGCCCTCAAGCTCCATACGGATTGCAAAATCCAAATGACTCATAGATTACCTCCTTCATATACTGATTTTTATTTAGAAGCCTGCGCACGTCGTTTTCCACTTGGTAATACAGCGATTGCATGCTTTTATTTATGGTAAGGCTGCTTGTGGATGATCCGGTAGGATCGATAGATCTGCTCCAATAATATCATCCTCATTAGCTGATGGGGGAAGGTCAATTTGGAAAAACTAAGCCTTTCCTCCACTCTGCCAAGGACCTCCGGTGACAGTCCCAGAGAACCACCAATGATAAAGGTAATGTGGCTGCTTCCAGTCACTCCCAAGTGATCCAGCTTCTCTGCCAGTTCTACAGAGGTCAGCTGCTTTCCTTCAATCGCTAAAGCAATCCCGTAGGAATCTGCCTTCAGCGCCTTCAGGATCCGTTCCCCTTCCTTCTTTTTAATCAGCTCCTCCAGAGCCTCTCCTGCATTCTCCGGAGTCTTTTCATCCGGTAGCTCAATGATCTCCAAGGTACAATATCTGCTGAGCCGCTTCACATATTCCTGTACTCCCATCACCAGATATTTTTCCTTTAATTTACCAACACAGATCAATGATATCCTCATCTTCTATTATGTCCTCTTTCTATTACAGCCTTATGTTTTCAGATATCCTTATCCTTCGGTGCAACAGCTTTCAAATATTCTCAAATACTTCCTTCCTATGTATACGAATTCAAAGCGATTATTCAGAAGTTACTCTTATTTTACAATTAATCACTCTAAAATTCAAGCAAAAAGGGGGATCTAAAAGAAGTGAATGTGATGCAATCCCGCTTACCCTATAAAATGACCAAAAAAACTATAGCAGTACAAGGCTCAGACAGAGAAGTCTGCTATCAATTGTACTGCTATAGCTATCATGAGAAACCCTATGGACAATTTAGTCCCTTTGTCCATAGCAATGTTATCAACTGGTTATCATACCCGTGTAGTTATTCCTTTACGCCTCCGATGGTTAAACCGGTTACGAAATATCTCTGCAGGAACGGGTACAAGCATACAATCGGGAAGGCTGTTACAATGGTTGCAGCGGCACGAACTGATACCGGGGTAACCATATTGGCAGCATGCTTCGCCATCGCCGGATCGCCGGATTGCTGCGAAACCGCTGATAGTAGCTTCATCAGCTCATATTGCAGGGTAGTCAGATCAGGTCTTCCTGAATTATACAGCATTACATCAAACCAGGAGTTCCATTGGCCTACTGCAATGAATAATGCCACGGTAGCGAGAACCGGTTTACATAAGGGAAGGATAATCCGTATGAAGATTCTCAAATGTCCCGCTCCGTCCACCTGAGCTGATTCCACCAAGCTATCGGGAAGTCCGTTCATATAGGTTCTAATTACAATCATATTGAAGGCGGAGATCATACCGGGAATGATATACACCCAGAAACTATTCGTCAGTCCCATGCTCTTAAATAATAACATAGTAGGGATCAAACCACCGCTTACATACATGGATAATACGTAGAACAGGGATACCTGCTTATTAAACAGGAATTCCTTTCTGGTTAATACATAGGCTATCAGCGAGGTGGTAAACATATGAATAACGGTCGCAAGCACCGTTCTGAGAACGGAGATATAGGCACCTCTCATCAGAGTCTGCGTACGAAATACCGTTTTATAATTCTCCAGGGAGATCTTTCTGGGATAAATCGTAACACCGCCAATCAGTGTATCCACCGCTTCATTAAAGGATACCGCAAGGGTATTCAGGATGGGATATAAGGTAACGATACAAAAAATCGTTAATATTATTGTATTTACTATTACAAAGGTTATATTTGCTGCACTTTTCTTTTTTCTGCTTTTTTTCATACTTATTCCCCTCCTTCTTAGTATAATCTTTCCTGATCAAAAGCTTTCGCTGTACGGTTTGCAATGGCTACCAGAAGGATACTAATTGCACTTCTGAAAATTCCAGCCGCAGTACCTATGGACCAGTCCGCACCTTGGGACCAGGCTTTATTCAGTACATAGGTGTCGATAACCTCGGCTGTATTCTTAATTAGGTCATTCTTCAACTGGTACTGTGCCTCGAAGCCGGAGTTCATAATCATACCAAGATTAATAATCAAGAGAACGAATATGGTTGCCTTAATACCCGGAAGGGTAATATGAATCATCTTCTTTAACCTGCCTGCTCCATCAATGGAGGCTGCTTCGTAAAGATCCGGGTTGATAGAAGTAATGGAGGCCAGATAAATAATACTGTTCCAACCGGTTTCCTTCCATACTACCGCTGCACCAACAATCCACCAGAAATACTTACTGTTCGCGAAGAAATTAATCGGAGAGTCAATGATATTTAATTTCACCAATAGATCGTTGAGGATACCACCATCCAGGGAAAGTACGTTTCTTACGATTGCCGCAACAATAATCCAGGAAAGGAAATGGGGCAGATAGGAAACCGTCTGAACCAGCTTCTTCCCCTTCACATTCACAACCTCATTCAGAAGCAATGCAAATCCAATGGCAAAAACAGTGCTTAATACCAAATTGATTAAGCTCATTGCTGCTGTATTACGGAAAGCAAGAAGAAAGTCCTTATCAGAAAATAGCATGGTGAATTTATCCCAGGCTAACCATTGCTGAACATCAGCTCCCGGTTTGAAGTTCTGAAATCCCATCGTCCAGCCAACCAAGGGCAGGTAATAGAATACAACACCATAGATGATGAAGGGCAGGGTTAAAAGAATTAAGTCCTTCTGCTTCAGCACCATCTTCCAGGTAACCAGTCCTTCGTACTTCTCGTGGATATTACCGATAAATGCCAGGACCAGAGCAGCTGCATTTAATGCCAATATTACAAAAAATCCGAGGCCCCAATTGGCTTTTGTAAATGTCGCTGCCTGTAAGGCTCCAATACTGATCGCATTAATCGACAGCAAGCCCAACAGGGATAATACTATATTCATAAGAGATAAAATCTTAACTACCCGGTAAGACTTTAATCCTTTTGCAAACAACGCCCTTAAGCCGGATAGGATAGATAATATCACCGTCATAATCAATGTAAGAATAACCAAATAAGCACTGATAACATCCTGTTCTATATGTTTAATAACTGTAGTGGCTAATTTTATAATTCCGAAGAAGGAATAGTCTCTCTCCTCAAGATGACCTATTTCTTTCAGTTCTTCTACTTTCGCATTCATTTGATCTGTCAATTCATCAATAATAAAATACTCATTTTCCTTTAATCGCTTTTGTACTGATTCGCGATCCTTACCATTCACAATGTTTTTCGCTGCATTGTATACGATTTTACGATCAATTCCTGATTCCTTTGCAATCCGAGTAATGATATTACTCTCTAATGCTGCCTTTGTATAATCAATTTGATAGCCTTCCTCTACGCCATCCTGCTTCGGAAGATGCAGGTAGGGAAGAAAAAAGGTTACGATAATAGATGCTAAGCATAGTGCAACTATAACGATAAAATATGGCTTCCGCTTTTTCATACAAGTGCCTCCAGTCTCACTTCTTTTCATATCACATTTTTACAATACTTGGACTTTCGTAAGCCCTTGCTATTCTTTATAAGGGGGTGCCTTAAATGGCCATATTGCCTGATTTAAGACACCCCTATGGATAGATTCGGCCTATCCTAATACCTTTGTATTACAGTTGCATAAATGCTTCAGTCTACAAATGTATTATACCCTTAGCTTATTGCCTTCCGGATCTTCTTGCTGCTTCTGCAGTTAACTCATCCAGGTAAGCATCGATATCAACTTCGGTTCTGTATACTTCCATGTACTCATCCCAAATCTTATCGAAATCAGCAGCGGGAGCCATCATAGCTTTCGGTAACCATTCATGCTTCAGATCAGTCATCTTCTGTCTTGCAGCGCCGTATTCAGTATCGCTGGTCCAGTTATTGGTGTAGGACCACATCGGATACCAAGGCTCATTGGGAACGTCAGCACTTAAGAACTCAAGGAAGGTACCATAGCCGTAACCTGCAAGCAGCTCCTTCTCTACATCATATAAGGTCTCAAAGAACTCGCCAGGCTGGTTCTTAGGATCAAAGGAGTTTTTCAGATCTGCTAACTGTCCTTCGTAATGAGGGAAGTAAGCGTATACCTGATTAACAAGGTTCTGAACTACCCAGTCATTGTTATCATAGTTAGCTCTCTGCTCCGGAGTCTTGTAGAATACGCCATCATCGCCAACCATGTAATCAACGCCAGCTTCACCCCATGCTCTTAAGGTCATGATTTCGGGATCAAGAAGATCATTCATGAACTGCATAGCGCCTTCGATATCCTTACAGCTGGTTGTGATTGCTAAGCCGTTAGATACGTCAAGAGCGGAAGGGCTGTGCCATCTGTCTTTTCTTGCGCCATCAATGGTAATAGGCAGCGGAACATAGGTTTTGCCAACCTTACCCTGAGTAACCAGAGCGGTCTGAGCATCGTTGAAGTTCCACATCTGATCGATAGTACCTAATACTCTACCTGTGGATAACAGGGAGATGTACTGGTCATAGGACATAGTGTAGGTTTCAGGATGTACTAAGCCATCGTTGAAGGCCTTGTTCATTCTCTGATAGTAAATCTTTGCTTCAGGGAATGTATTGTAATCCATTGCTACTCCTGTCTCAGGATCAATTGCAGCAGCACCATCGTTAGGGTAGCCTGCTAAGAATAACGGAGGACTCTCAATACCGAAGTATCTCCAGTCTTCAGAACTCATGGTGAAGCCTACGGTCTCCTGACCGTCTTCTGTTGTCGGATGAGCATCCTTGTATGCCTTAATGGTATCAAAGTACTGATCAAGTGTCTTGATTTCCGGGAAGCCAGCCCAGATCAAAACATCCTTCTGAATCCAGATACCCATATCCCAATGATATGTAGCTGTATCCTTACCCTGGATAATACCAAACTGAGGAACCCAATAGATGTGTCCATCCTTTTGTCTTACTTTATTCCAATACTCCTCGGATAAGTAGTTCTTGATGTTAGGATAGTTATCCCAATACTGATCGATCGGAATTAATACGCCAGCATCTAATAAAGCTGCTGTTCCGGTAGAGCCTGTAATAAAATCAGGGAACTCACCGCTTGCAATCATAACACCGATTCTCTCATCTGCTGTCTGGCCTGTTAACCAGGTTACCTTAGCCCATGCTCCGGTAAGCTCAGCAATTTTTCTTAATACTCTGTTGTCGTCCGGAACTTCGGTTCCAGGAACTGCATTGAACATTGTGAACATTTTGATTTCTGCAGGTGTCGTCGGAGCAGGTGTGTCATCTTTTTTTCCTGTGTCACCAGCAGGTGCTGTGGTCGGTGTAGGTTTATCGCCAGCGGGCTCATCCTTCTTCTTGCCACAGCCAACCATAAGTGCACCGAACATTGCGATTACCAAAAATACGGCAATCAATGATCTGAATTTTCTCATGATATTTCCTCCCTATACTATTTTGCTAATTCTGCATAGATATGCATCAGATAGCTATAGTAATTTTATCATTATTGCACAATGGCATCAATGTATAAAGTATAGATGAAATACAAATAATTATATTTTAGCAATAGATTTTTATATTTCTAACATATTTTTACCAATTAAATAACCTTTTTTTATGAATTCACCTTCAGAAGCAAACCAGATTACTTTCGATTCATTCGTTGTTTCCTGTATTGCAGTGGTGTAGTCCCCTTCAGTTGCACAAATTTACTGATAAAGTAATCCGTATTATTGAAACCAACCTCATTGGCAATTAAATAAATTTTCTCATCGGAACGGATCAATAGCTCCGTAGCTCGGTCAATCCTGTAATTATTCAAATAATCCTTAAAGGATATTCCATATTGCTTCTTAAAAATCTGTCCCAGATAGGCACTGTTGATGTAGTATTTTTCACTTAAGGATTTTAAGCTGAGATTGTCCATATAGTGTTCAATAATTTCTTTCTCCACCTCCGCCAATACACCGCCAAAAGCATGCTGTCTGACCTGGGATAAGAAATTGGAGAATTCCAGAGCAAACTCCTTAAAGTGCTTCACACTTCCTCTTACTTCAAACTGCTCATATCCACCCTGACTGATCAGCTTATAGACCTCCTCCTGATCATAATCCGGGTCCAGATCCTTTGCCAGACTGATCAGGCTGAACAGAAGATAATCCAGATTCATCTTGATAATTCCCGGCTCCATGACCATATCCTTAAAATGCTCATAGATGAGCTCAATCTTTCGGTCGATTTCATCCGTATCATTCTCTTCTATGGACCGGATCAGATCATCCATCATTTCCTTATTTACAAGGTTTTTATTCGGTGACATCGGCTTCACTTCATCATAATAAGCAATGTCCTGTTCATTGGAAAAGCGCTGAAAGCTCCTAGCAATGGCTGCAGATTTATAGGAATCCGCAATGAAACTGATATGATCTACCTTCTGACCGATCAATATAATAATCCGATGGTCCAGCTTACCTGCTACTGCTTCATAAAGCCCGGAAATATAACTCTTTTCTGTAACTCCTGCCAAATCAGAAAGCTTCTTCGCATAGAGAAAGCCAACCGCAAATTCACCCTCCTGTCTGCTTGCCTCCACAAATACATGGTACCAATACTCCCCCAGATAGTTCTTTAGGGTATCATACAGTAGGTTCAGCGCCTTTTGCTTATCCTCGTAGGAAAGTCCGCGGAACTTATCTGTAATATCATATTCTATACTGATATATCTGAGCTGCTCCGTATCTACCAGATAATGACTGATATAGCTGATTCCATCCTCAAGCTGCTTACCGGAAATCAAAAAGGATAAATGACGGTCAAAAATATTTTTCTCGGAGAACTCCATTTTCTTTCGATTTTCTATCTGATGATAATAATGCTCTTTATAATCCTCAAGGACCCGAATTAGCTCCTCCTTTTGAACCGGCTTTAGGATATAATCAGCCACATCATACCGGATTGCTTTTTTGGCGTACTCAAATTCATAAAAGCCACTTAGGATAATGTATCTGATCTCTTTTGATATGTGTTCCCTGGTATACTCTATTAATTTCAGTCCATCCATCTGCGGCATCTTGATATCCGTAATCACTAAGTCATACTTCGTTTGCTTCATCAGCTCCACCGCATCATAACCGTTGGAAGCCTCTCCGCTGATTTCAAAGCCATACTGTTCCCAGTTAATCAGTATCTTAAGTCCCTGACGGATGAAGGGCTCATCATCTACAATTAACACTTTAATCATCTGAGAATTCCTCCTCTTCGTTATTTCTCTGCATCAGACCTGGGTCCACATAAATCAAGGGGATTTGAATGGTAATATCGGTACCCCCTTCATATTTACTGTCAATGTCAAAAACGATATTCCCATCACAATACATTTTTAATCTCAGGAATGCGTTTAGTATCCCTGTACTTATGGATTCGTTCAGCATTTTATGATCAGCATGCTCCAGCTTCCATAGCAGCTGATCGAGCTTTTCCTTCTCAAAGCCTCTGCCGTTATCCGATATCTCAATAAACAAGTACTCCTTATTCTTCGTAATTGTTAATGAGATCACACCATCCTTCACTGTGGTTTCAATCCCGTGGATACAGGCATTCTCAATAAAGGTACCAATGGCCAGCTTTGGAACCTTATATTGCTCACAGCCCTGCATAATATAATGATAAAACTTGATCTTATCCCCAAAACGGTATTTCTGGATATTAATATACTTCTCTACAAAATTAAGCTCCTCTTCAATGGTGATATAATCAGCGCCCCAGCTCATGCTCTTTCGAAAGAGGATCGCCAGCTCCCCTATGATATCCGCTGTCTCGTTCTCACCCTTTAACAGGCTCCGCATCCGTATCGTCTCCAGAGTATTAAACATAAAATGTGGATTCACCTGACTCTGGATAGCCTTTAGCTCCGCCTGCTTCTTTGAGAGCTCCAGCGCCTGCTTTTCCGCGTTTCCTTTAAATACTACTTCAATCAGATTCTTGATTTTTTTAATCATTAAATTGTAGCTTAGGATCAGCTTGCCGATTTCATCCTCTCCTTCTCTGAGACTGATCTCCTCAAACTGCTCCTTCTTTACCTTATCCATATAGGTTGCTACGATGGATAACCGTTGGCTAATGGAGATACCGACAAAATAAATCAAAAGGGTGGGAATCGCTACATTCATGATTACCAGCCATAATAAGCCCTTACTTTCAATGATTACAGACCAGAAGGGAGTTTCCTCTGATAAGATCAAAATCTCCCACTCCTGACTTCCGGCTTTGAAGGTTTGTGACATAGTAACCAGGCTTTCATCCACTGTGGAGGCCGGTGTAAAATCCCTTATGCCGCTCTCATTGGGGAGATTAGAGAACAAGACATGATCCTTGTTCCTGACATAGATTTTTGCATCGGTTTTTTCATTCTGTACATCCCGCAGCATCATACTGTAATCAATATCAATCTTTAGGCATTTCTCAATTCTGGCATCCTTAAAATAATCCATATTTCTAATAATACTAATGGTTTTGGGAGTTCCGCTACCTGTAGCATGTCTCTTTTCAGGATCAAAATAGGCATAAACAAATACATCTTCTCCGCTGTTCTTATACTCCTGGTACCACTTCGTATCCTTAATCATGGACATTTTTGCAATCTTTCCACCGCTTAAAATCGTATCATTATCTGCATAGATCAGTATCTTGTTTAGGATACCGTTATTATAATTATAGCTAAAGTTATTACTTTTTGATAATTTAATTAACTCGTCAAAGTAATATAGGTTACTGTCATAATGCTTATTTAGGAAATCATCCAGTGTTTGGTCGGTATAAAGATTATTAGTGAACCCAATACTGCCATTGATCGTTTCCTTCAAATTATATTCCACACGCATCATGGTATACTCCAGTTCCTTCTCCTTATCCCGTTTTGAATTCTGGTTCACTGTATGAAGGATCAATGCATCCGTAAGAATAATCGGCAGGAAAACGCAGAAAGCGTAAATCAGAAGTAGCTTATTCCTGATCTTTAAATTATTGAATGTATATTTCATGGTTTATACTCACTTCCCCTGACCTGTCATAGGATAATAAAGCCGCAATTCATAAATTCATATCTTCTACATAATATTACACAAAAACATACATTATATCAAGTAAATCCTAGTTATCACCTCAGTGTATTAATTTCCATGTTGAAAACCGGCTTTCCCATCCACATAGAAAAAGCAGCCGATATAGCACCACTCATACGATGATACTGTTCGGCTGCCCGGTTCACTCCGGCTTTCCTTTGACTTGCTCTGTTAACGGTCCTTATGATCAGGCTTTCCCTCATTTGATATTGCCTTGCCCAAATCCGAGGCCCTGTGATCGGTTTTGCCGGTATGCCTTTTCTCCTTCTCCTTGCGATACTTCTGATTCGATTGTTTACTCAAGCTATCACATCCTTTATTCGATAAATATTCTTATTATTGCCCCATAGGAATAATTTATTCTGTGTATACACTGCGATTAAGCTACGAAACTGATGCAAATTTGACATAAAATTGAACCAAAATGTTAACAAAATGTCTTTATTCTATCCATATTTTGAACACAAATAACGTTTATACTATAAATAGAAAGTGATTATATGAATTTTTCACTCTCCTCCTCCCTACTTATAGATAGAAAGAAGGGTGCTTGTCCGTATGATGTGACAAGCACCTTATTCTTTTGTCTGAAATTTCGATCTGCTCCAGCCAATTCCTAAACCGATCATCATTCCATGATAAAATTTATATTTTTTTTAGAATACCTACACAATCTCGTCACATATTCCCTTTAAAATATAATTCATAGACAGTGGTAAAACACTTTCTACTCCCACCCTATTATACGTTAAGGTATACTACACCCCTAAGTTGTATACCAAAGGAGCTGCCGCACCTGCGGCAGCTCCTTTTCGTGAAAGCCATAAACTTCTTTTATTCTGCATCCTCTTCGGAGGTATCTGCTTCCTCCTCGGATAGCCTTGTGATACGAACCTGCTCAATCATCTTATTCTTCGCTTCAAGAATTTCAAAACGGTAGCCGTCAAATTCCAGAGTTTCCTTCTCTCCGTCCATGGGGATCCGGTCCAGGATGGAAATCAGTAAGCCGTTCAAGGTGTCAAAATCCTCCTGATTGAGTGCAATGTCCAGCTCATCCTCCAATTCATCCAGTCCGATAGCTCCTTTTACAATATAAATACCCTCCTCAGCTGAGAGAACCATTCTCTCCTCTTCATCATATTCATCCTGGATATTCCCAACGATTTCCTCCAGGAAATCCTCCAGGGCAACCAATCCGGCCGTCTGTCCATATTCATCAATCACTATGGCCATATGAACATTCTTGGACTGCATGTCATGAAATAGGATTTTAATGTTCTGTGTGTCCGGCACAAAGTAAGGCTCTCTCGTGATTTCCTTCAGAGTAGCATCCTTCATTTCCTCAGATATGTAAGCACCAATGACATCCTTCAAATGAAGGATACCGATAATGTTATCCCGGTTCCCTTCATATAATGGATACCTGGAGTAGTTTTCCGACAGCATGAACCGCAGTGCTTCTTCCAGGGACATATCCGAATTCACTGCCACAATTTTCTTTTTGTGGGTCATGATGTCCTGGGCTTCCTTCTCATCCAGTTCAATGATGTTTGAAATCATTTCCGCTTCACCCGCATCAAAAACCCCCTGCTCCTGTCCTTCATTTACCATGGAGATAATCGCTTCTTCTGTCACATTATCAAAAAGCTCTGAGGGCTTAACCCCAAAGACAAACAGAAGAGCTCCCATGGTTTTCTCCAAGATCCAAGCGAAGGGACGTAGGAAAAAACCGAACAGCTTCACAAGCCATAGGGTATGGCAGGATAAGGATTCTGCATGCTTCGCAGCTATCTTCTCCGGCAATACGGTTCCAAATAAAGTTGTAACCATTACCAGCAAAAGTGTGAACAAAATGTAATATCCGGGCTTTAATAGCTCCATATCCAGATTGCTGCTGTTTCGTAAGCGTTCCTCGAAACTGGTCATAAAATAGGTAGCATAGATAATCCCCATGAGGATTCCTATAAAATTGAGCAATAGCTGCAGAACATGAAAGTACTTATCCGGATGTTCCAGCAGCTTTAAGAGGGCTGCTGCCCTGCGGTCGCCTGCTTCTGCTTTCTTCTTAATACTGCTTTCATTGACATCATAGAATGCCATCTTCAATCCTGTTACAAGTGCTTGTGCCAAAATCAGCACCAATAACCAAATTACTCCCGATATGGGACTGCCTTCTTCCATGGTAAAAATATCTCCTTCTTTCTCAGGTTTTATCTGAAATATGTATCTAAAGCAAAACTGATGATGAGGGCTTTATCAATTTTCTTTAATACATCCCGGTCCAGGTGGCAGACCTTTTCCTTCAGTCTGGATTTATCTATTGTTCTTACCTGTTCCAATAATATAACAGAATCCTTTACTATTCCATATTTATCAGCATCCAGCTCCACATGGGTGGGGAGCTTAGCCTTATTCATTTTTGATGTAATCGCTGCACAGATGACGGTTGGGCTGTGTTTATTTCCGGTATCATTTTGTACAATCAGTACCGGCCTGACACCTCCCTGCTCAGATCCGATCACAGGTCTTAAATCAGCATAAAAGATATCTCCTCTTTTTATTACCACTTTATTCACACTCCAAATTCAGGCTTTAACCTTATTATTGCCAATTTCTTCGTGTGTATTCCATCATAAAGTGATGTTTCCTATTGAATAGAATGAAGCTCCGTATATACCCTCGGAATTCTTTTCCCTACATTGCATACCAGCTCATAGGGAAAGGAATGGGACCAGGTGGCCAGCTCCTCCACACTGATATAGGAGTCTCCGTCTCTTCCGAGCAGAGTAACCCGATCTCCCTGCTTCACCCCGTCAATATCAGTTACGTCCACCATAAACTGATCCATACAGATCCTTCCTATGATTGGGGCATACTGCCCGTGGATGATGACCTTTCCGGTATTGGACAGATTTCTGGAATAACCGTCCGCATAACCGACCGGAATGGTTGCTACCCTCGTCCTTCTTTCCGTAATATAGGTTGCACCATAGCTGATACCAACACCGGCATCCACTTCCTTCACATAGATGACATGAGTGATCAGCTCCATGGCAGGAATTAACTGTACCTCAGAACGGCTTACTTCCTCTGAGGGATAAATTCCATAAGCAGCAATCCCACAGCGAACCATATTAAATTCTGCTTTTTCATGGTCAATGGTGCCTGCGCTATTGGAAGCATGCTTGATAGGAATGGAAATACCTTCCCTCTCTATCATATCGGTAAAAGCTAGAAATTTCTGAAGCTGCTTTTCTGTAGCGGATTTATCTGTTTCATCAGCCCTGGAAAAATGGGTGAACAGTCCTTCTATGATTATGCCATCCAATAAGGTGATCTGCTTAATTTCCTTCACACTATCCATCGTATCCGGATAACCGATCCGGCTCATGCCGGTATCTATCTTAATATGAATCTTCGCTGTTTTCCCCTGTCTGAGGGCTTCAACCGAGAGAGCTTCTGCCATCTCATACTGGAATACAGTTTGCATCACATCATAAGCTACGACCAAGTGATATTGCTCCTTTGGGGTATAGCCCAGAATTAAGATCGACTTCGTAATCCCAGCCCTTCTAAGCTCAATTGCTTCTTCAATGATCGCAACTCCGTATGCGTCGATCCATTCCTCATCCAATGCCCTGGCAATCGGAACTGCGCCATGACCATAGGCATCCGCCTTAATGATCGCCATTAGCCTGGTACCCCTATGTAATTTGTTCCGTACCTGCTTCAAATTGTGTCTTATGGCATTCAGATCCACTCTGGCCTGAACTCTATAATAATCCTCGTTATTCTTCCATGAAATTAATTCTTTTTCCATTATGATAGCCTTTCCAGAAGCAGCCCTTAACAGTCCGTCTGCTCCTTAGGTTTTAACACCCTGTCAATTACCTCAATGATATCTCCGGCCATCAGAGAATAGGCTCCCTTCTCCTCGGTAGCCAGATCCCCTGCCAGGCCGTGGACATAGACAGCAAGACAAGCGGCTTCATAGGAGCTCATACCCTGGGCAATCAGGGCAGCGATGATACCGGTCAGTACATCCCCGCTACCTCCGGTTGCCATTCCATGATTACCGGAACGGTTGAGATATAGCTTCCCTGCTCCAGCCACCACTGTTCTGGCATCCTTCATGACATATATCAATTTCCTATTATAAGAACATTGACGGGCAGTGTCAATGAGATTATCGGTAATGGTAGCCACCGGAAATCCGGTCATTCTGGAAAGCTCCATCAAATGAGGTGTTAGAATCGTCCCCTCTTTCCATAACTGCTCCAGCCTATTCAGCCGATCCTTAGGTAAGCTTATGCCCTCCAGATCCAGGTCTGCCGCAACAAAATTCAGGGCATCCGCATCTGCAATGACAGGAGCTGAGGAACACTTCATCACCAGCTTGATCAGCTCCTCACTTTCCTTAGTCCTTCCCAATCCGGGACCGAGGACAATCACCGAAGCCCAGGCAATACAAGCCTCGATATCACTGAGCCATTCCTTTTGGCTCCTCCCATCCGGATCATAAGCAGCGAATAAAGCCTCCGGCAATTGGGTCTGGAGAATCGTTCGGTTATCAGAGGATGTAAGCACCTTTACAAGACCGGCTCCGCAGCGATAGGCAGCCTTGGCTGACAGATAAGCTGCCCCGCCCATTCCTTTACTGCCTGCAATGACCAGTACCTTACCATAGGTACCCTTGTTGCTGTAGGGTGTTCTGGCAGGAAGCTTCCCCAAATCCTCTCTGTCATAATAAAAGAGGTCTGGCTGGTGCATTTGTAGAGCCGCTTCCGGAAAACCGATATCGGCAACTGTAATCTCTCCTGCATATTCCGCTCCCGGATATAGTAAAAGTCCCTGCTTCATATATCCGAAGGTTACGGTATAATCAGCCCGGACAGCTAGGTTTAGAACTTTCCCCGTATCTGAGGAGATTCCGGAAGGGATATCCAATGCATAGATCAGACTGCCACTTTTATTCATCTCGTGAATTGCAGCCTCGTATCTCCCTTCCACAGGTCTTGAGAGACCTACTCCAAAAATTGCATCAATTATAATATTATATTCACCGAGCTTGTTGTTGTTTTCAACCGGTATCCCTAAATTCTTCGCGATCTCTACCTGTACCCTCATCTGACTGCTGAAGGATTTCTCCTCACATATAAAAAGAAGCGCAACTCGGTAGCCCTGTAGGAACAGGATTCTCCCGGCTGCAACTCCATCGCCGCCATTATTTCCAGGGCCGCATACCACTAAGATGCGGTCCTCCCTGTGGATTCGTTTCATCATGACCTTCACAGCTTCAAGGGCAGCCCGTTCCATCAGAACAAGTGCCGGTATCTTGATCTGTTCGACTGTATATGCATCAATTTTCTTCATGCCTTCTGAATTTACTGCGTACTTCATGACCTGCCTCCAAAAACCTTAACCACTTTCCCGGCATATGCCTTCTGCCAAAGGATTAACTCTCTGATTTCTCTCCCACTGCAAATGCATTGGCATAATCCTTCGTATTCGAAATGGATACATGAATCTTCGTAATCCCCTGTCGCTTTGCCAGCTCCTGTGCCTTCCCATACAAATTCACATAAGGTTTTCCGTTCTCATCTCTGAGAACCTCGATTTCAATCAGCCCTATCCCCGCAAAGCCGGTACCAAGCATCTTGGCAACCGCTTCCTTCACTGCGAAATTATCCGCCGCCTTAACCTTATCGATTTCAATCAACTTAAGCTCCGCTAAGGTAAAGCTTTTTCGTAGAAAGCCTTCCTTTTCACAGGCCTTCAGCACTCTATCGATTTCTATTAAATCCAGTCCGATTCCGGTAATCATGCCAGCCCCCTGTCCCATACCTGTCTATCGGGATTCGTTACCTTCCGTCCTATTCAGACTTATTTTCACGGTCAAAGGCTTCCATCAGTCCCGCACCCATAATATCGTGCATGTATGTATAAATTAATTTATTTTTTGTTTCAATATCCTGCTTGGTCAAAATCTTCAGCTTCAGATCTTCTCTAATGCTGGCAATCCAAGCGGTAATCTCGGCTATGGCCTGCTTATTTTCATTGAGCTGCACATACCAAAGCTTCATACATTCTGCCATTAACAGCTCATTCATTTCCTTAATCTGATAGGGAAGATCTGCCAATTCATCCATGGCCTTATCGATCTTTTCATTCAATTCCTTAATATACTGTTTATTTTTATCCAGCTTCTTTTCCTTGGCCTTGCCAATCAGATCTGTACCGATATCCATGTTCACTACGATGTCTTTGATCAGGCTGTTCTTTAGCTTCTTCATATCCTTGATGTCATGCACCAGCTTGCCCTGCCTCTTTAAAAGGCCGTTGACATTCTGCTCCAGCTCCTTGATCTTTGGAGTTTTCGCATCCTCCGGAAACAGCTCATGCCAGCGGGTATCCAGTGTAAGGATGGGCAGCTTCTTATTCTTAACAACAGAATCAAAATCGATATTCTTACTTCGTTTACCCATACCTCATCAACCGGCCTTTCAACTATTCTTCGTTTTCCTCGAAGCGATCCTTTGTAGATAGACGGTAGGACAGCTTCATCAGACTTTCAGCCAGATGTACATTCTCTACCGTAATATCCTTCGGCAGATTTAAGTCCGTCGGCGCAAAATTCCAAATTCCTTTAATCCCCCACTTTACAAGATCAGAGGCCAGCTGTGGTGCCTTTGTTTTCGGTACTGTAATCGCTGCAATATCCACTGTATTTGAACGGATGAACTCCTCCAGATTGTCGATCAGCTGTACCTCCACGCCACGGATTGAGATGCCGATCAGTCTGGGATTTACATCAAAGATACCGCTGATAAAAAAGCCTCTTCGTTCAAAATCCACATAATTGGCCAGAGCCTGTCCTAAATTACCGGCACCGATAATAATTACATTATATTTTCTATCCAATCCAAGTATTTTGCTGATCTCAGAATGAAGATATTCCACATTATATCCGTAGCCCTGCTGACCAAAACCACCGAAGTTATTCAGATCCTGCCTGATCTGTGAGGCTGTAACCTTCATCTTCTCGCTTAATTCCTTCGAGGAGATACGGACTACATCCTTCTCAAGCAAGTCACCTAAATAACGATAGTACCTGGGTAACCTGTTAATTACTGCTTTGGAAATCTCTTTTTTATACAAAGGTAAGCCTCCTTCACTGTGTTGATTCTCTTACTATTTATTATATTGAATTGTTAATAATAAGTCAATGTATCTTTCCTTGATGTTTGTGTCAGGGACTTGACAAAGCTCCATTCAGCTCATCTTATAAGTTTTTCTTATAAGTTTTTCTTATAGCTCATCTTCTATGTTCTTCTTGAACTCCCGTACGGATCAGTGTACCCATTTTCATAGGAAAAGTAGGCGCACTGATCCTGTCTATGTTAACTTTTTCAAATCTGATCATTGATTCTGGCCGGTATCGTAGCATGACACAAAAAGTAATAGGATATTTTAACTTTCTTTACTTGATGGACAGCATATGCTAAAATATATTCGGTTTATTCATCGTAGGAAGTAATTTTTCGGGGGAAGAGCTACGGTTGTAGGATCAGGAGATTACCTCCCGGTCTATTCGGATGAAGCAAAGCACGTCGTGGCAGCATGGAGGTTGGTATGATATTAGCAGTTCAAAATATAAGTAAATCCTTTGGGACAGATCAAATACTGAAGGCTGTCTCTTTCCATATTAACGAGCGGGAAAAAGCAGCGGTTGTAGGTCTGAACGGAGCAGGGAAATCCACTCTGTTTAAAATCATCATCGGAGAGCTTTCCGCAGATGAAGGTGAGATAATTCTTTCAAAAGGTAGTACGATCGGATATCTGGCACAGCATCAGAACCTCTCCTCGGAGCATTCCATCTATGAGGAAATGTTAACTGTAAAGCAGGATATCATCCAGCTGGATGAGAGAATACGATTCCTTGAACAGGAAATGAAGCATGCATCAGGGGCAGCACTGGACCAGATGTTGAATACCTATACCCGTCTGGTCCATGAATTTGAAGTAAAGAACGGCTACGCCTACCGAAGTGAGGTAATCGGGATCTTGAAAGGGCTAGGCTTCATGGAGGAGGAGTTTGACAAGAAGGTCAACCATCTGTCCGGAGGACAGAAAACCAGAATCGCTCTGGGCAAGCTCTTATTATCGAAGCCGGACCTCATCCTTCTTGATGAGCCGACCAACCATCTGGATCTGATCTCCATCTCTTGGCTGGAAACCTTCCTACTAAATTATAACGGAGCCGTGGTAGTAATCGCTCATGACCGGTATTTCCTCGATAAGGTTGTGTCGAAGGTCATTGAGCTGGATCATACAAAGGCTCAAACCTTTGAAGGAAATTACTCAGATTATGCAGAGAAAAAATCCATGCTGCGGAATGCTATGCTGAAGCATTATATAAACCAGCAAAAGGAAATCAAGCATCAGGAGGAGGTCATTGCCAAGCTTCGTTCCTTCAACAGAGAGAAATCCATCAAGAGAGCGGAAAGCCGCGAAAAGATGCTGGAGAAGATTGAACGGGTGGAGAAGCCGACTGAGAATGCCCAGATACATTTCTCCCTGGAGCCACGCATCACCAGTGGGAATGACGTCCTCACCGTTACAGATCTTGCCAAGACCTATGGGCAACAGAAGCTTTTTTCCGATATGAGCTTAGAGATCAAACGGGGAGAAAAGGTTGCCATCATCGGAAATAACGGCACCGGTAAGACAACAATACTAAAAATCATCAATGGACAGGTTGATGCGGATGCCGGAGAGGTGAAGCTGGGTGCTAAGGTCCATGTCGGCTATTATGATCAGGAGCATCAGGTGCTGGATCCTGAGAAGACCTTGTTTGATGAGCTTCAGGATGCATATCCCCAGCTGGATAATACCACAATCAGGAATATCCTTGCCGCATTTCTATTTACAGAGGATGAGGTATTTAAGCGGATCAAGGATATCAGCGGTGGAGAACGGGGTAGGGTATCCCTGGCAAAGCTAATGCTATCGGAAGCGAATTTTCTGATCCTTGACGAGCCGACCAACCATCTGGACATTGCCTCCAAGGAGATCTTAGAGAATGCACTGACGCACTATAGCGGTACGATCCTTTATGTTTCCCATGACCGATATTTTATCAATAAGACCGCTACCAGAATCCTGGATCTTACAGAACAGAAGCTAATCAATTATATTGGCAATTATGATTATTATCTGGAGAAGAAAACGGAGCTGGAGGCAGCTTATCTCGGAAAAACATCGGAGCGAACCGCTGTAAGCACCGGCAGGCCGGGGGCCTTCCCCATTACTCAGACTCTGAAGGGCTCGGATTTCTCAGGTTCCCGTCCCGGGGAGGATTCCTCCGGGGAGAATAAGCTGAGCTGGCAGCAGCAGAAGGAAGAACAGGCACGAAGCCGCAAGAGAAAAAACGATCTTGCTAAGACCGAGGAAGAGATTCATAAGCTTGAGACCAGGAATGAGGAAATCGATGAGCTTCTGACAAGAGAAGAGGTCTTCACCAATGTGCAGAAGCTGATTGAGTTAAACAACGAGAAGAAAGCCATTGAAATCCGCCTGGAGGAGCTTCTGGAGCAATGGGAGCTTTTAGCAGCGGAGGATGAATAATCAGAAGTATTTTGAAATAATCATCGGAGTGATGATAAGCCCCTAAGTACAAAAGAGAGTTTTGGGTAATTTTATCGATTGCCCAAAACCCTTTTTTTATTCATTGTTATCTTGTTGAGCAGGGAAATGGCTACAGTCCGTGCTCACTGATATTTTTTATTGTATTCATGATATGCTCATGGGCAAGCCTCTCTGCCAGTTCCTTGTCCCGATTCTTAATGGCACCCAGTATGGCTGCATGCTCCTTACTGGACTGGGATGCTCGATTCGGTTGGGACAGTGTGATTTTTCTGATCCGTTCCACATATTGGTGAAAATCAGAGAGCACATGGTTCAGTATTTTACTGCCCGAGGCTTTATAAATCAGGTCATGAAATTTATTATCCAGCTCTACCATCTGCTCCGAATGATTCCTTCGGGCATGGAAATCGGACAGATACAGAATCTCCTCCAGCGAATCCAGCTGCTCCTCTGTGATATGCTCACAGGCCCACTTCGCACAGAGGCCCTCCAGATAGGAACGGATGATATAGATATCATGGATATCCTTGGAGGTAATGCCTGATACGGAGGCCCCCCGATTGGGAATGATGGTAACAAGGCCCTCCAGCTCCAGCTGCCTTAAGGCTTCCCGGACAGGGGTACGGCTGACACCTAGCTCTGTAGCTAGCGTATTCTCCTTCAGCTCTTCATTTTCATGGTAGACTCCTGATAGAATATTCTCTCTGATCTTATTGAATACCCTTCCTCTCAGGGAATAGGTCTCAGCCATTTCTTTGCGAAGATCAAAATCTTCCAAGAATGTAACCTCCTTAGGTACGTGATTCCTCCCGTCCTCATCCCTCTTTGGATTCTTCGGGAAGTTCCTAAGTTCACACCTTAGTCATAGTAGTTGATATGATTTCGACAAATGCAAATACTCCTTTCCGGAGATCATTTGCAGAAATCATATTAGTAAATTTCTGGCCAGGGTGTGAACAGTAACGTTTCGTTATGATTACAGCTTCTCTATGGTTTCCATCATATAGTCTGCAAACTCAGCACTGGTAGCACCGGTATCCCTGCCTGTAAGAACAACCCTCTTCTCTGTTACAGTACAAATATCAAGTGCTCGATAGAGCTTGTCTGCTTCCTCCTTATAACCGATGTGAGCAAGTAGCATCGCACCGGCGCGGATCATGCTGCAGGGATCCGCATAGATATCCCTACCCTCCTGCACCATTCTGGGTGCAGAGCCGTGGATTGCCTCAAACATAGCATATCTCTTACCGATATTCGCACTTCCGGCAGTACCGACACCGCCCTGGAACTCTGCTGCCTCATCGGTGATAATATCTCCATAGAGATTTGGAAGTACTACTACCTGGAAATCCCTCCTTCTCTTCTCATCAATCAGCTTGGCAGTCATAATATCGATATACCAGTCGTCCGCAGTAATCTCCGGATATTCCTTGGAAATTTCCCGGAAGATATCTAAGAATTTCCCATCCGTGGTCTTAATAATATTTGCCTTGGTTACTGCTGTGACCCTGGTCTTCCCGTTCGCCTTGGCAAATTCAAAGGCTGCACGGATGATACGCTCCGTCCCCTGGGTTGTCACTACTGTAAAGTCCACACCGAGATCCTCGGTTACATGAACCCCCTTACTGCCTACGGCATAGGCTCCCTCAGTATTCTCACGATAGAAGGTCCAATCGATCCCCTGCTCCGGAATACGAACCGGCCTAACGTTGGCAAACAGATCCAGTTCCTTTCTCATGGCTACATTGGCACTCTCCACATTGGGCCAGGGATCGCCCTTTCTGGGGGTTGTGGTAGGCCCCTTTAAAATTACATGGCAGTTCTTAAGCTCAGCTAATACTGCCGGTGGAATCGCTGCATTTTCTGCCGCTCTTCTCTCTATGGTTAAGCCTTCGATTTCTTTAAATACCACCTTACCGGCCCTAATCTCATCCTTCAACAGGTACTCCATAACTCTCTGTGCCTGAGCTGTGATCGCCGGTCCGATTCCGTCTCCTCCGCATACTCCAATGATGATCTGATCCAGAGCCTTGTAATCAATAAACCCGCCCTGTGCCTTCATCTCCTCAACACGCTTTAATTGTTCTGCAAGCAACTGACCAAACCTTTCCTTCGCTGCTTCTATTCTATCTGCTGCTATCATGTTACTCCTCCAATTCTTTGGTTTCATCGGCCGCTACGGATGAACGGACCCATGATTATTGTATGTCTTTCTGGTATTCTTGTCAACCTTTCCAAGGGAATCCTTGGGGGATTAGGATCGTAAAAAGCCTCAATTCCCAGGGGCTTTACGCATGGATTTCATGTCCTGAGCATGATGCAGGGGCATCATACTCTAATACATGCTGCCCCTATCAAATATTCCTATTGTGGTATTTATTTTACTGTAGCAGGCTGATTCCCAGCTCGTGCTGATATCGGTTGATCAGCTCGATCAGCTCCTCATCGGTGATGACAGTGACACGACCACCCTCATATTCTACATCCACCCATTCCTTGATCTTTATTACAATGGGATTTAACTTATCCACAGCCTTATTTCCCTTCAGCTTAAAGAAGGTATTGATCCAGTGGGCAATTCCGGCTAGACCTGAGGTGTTGGACACTGCGACCAGAACCGGACGGTTCAGGAATTTCTCCGTATCGAAGATATTGTAGATTTCTTCATTCTTCAGTAATCCATCCGCATGAATCCCTGCACGGGTCACATTGAAGTTCTTTCCTACAAAAGGTGTTCTGGATGGCACCCTGTAGCCAATTTCCTTCTCATAATATTCAGCCAGCTCCGTAATGACTGTGGTATCCATTCCATCCAGGCTACCCTTAAGCTGTGCATATTCAAATACCATTGCCTCCAGAGGAGTATTACCGGTCCGCTCGCCGATACCGAACAGGGAACAGTTGACCGCTGCCGCACCATATAGCCAGGCTGTTGTGGAGTTGGATACAGCCTTATAGAAATCATTGTGCCCATGCCACTCCAGCCATTCAGAAGGAACTCCTCCATGTGTCTTAATACCATAGATAATTCCCTGTACGGACCTGGGTATCACTGCACCGGAGAAATTTACACCGTAGCCCATCGTATCACAGGCACGAATCTTCACCGGAATATTGTATTCCTTACTGAGCTTCATAAGCTCGGAGCAGAAGGGGATTACAAAGCCATGAATGTCGGATCTGGTGATATCCTCAAGATGACAGCGGGCTGCGATGCCTGTATCCAGGCACTCCCTTACCACACTGAGATAATGATTCATCGCTTCTCTTCTGGTCATCTTCATCTTATAGAAGATGTGATAGTCAGAGCAGCTGACCAGGATACCGGTCTCCTTCATACCAAGATCCTTCACCAGCTCAAAATCCTTCTTGCTGGCTCTGATCCAGGAGGTAACCTCCGGGAATTGATATCCTCTTTCCATACACCTATAGACTGCATCTCTGTCCTTCTTACTGTATAAGAAAAATTCACTTTGGCGAATTAAGCCCTTCGGTCCACCCAGCCGATGAAAATAATCGAACATCGTTACGATTTGCTCACTTGTATAGGGTGCTCTGGACTGCTGACCATCACGGAAGGTCGTATCTGTGATGAAGATCTCATCGGGAAGATTATGGGGTACAATCCGGTCATTAAACGCAATCTTTGGAACCTCGTCATAGGGAAAGAGATTCCGGAACGTATTCGGTTCTTCGACGTCCACAAGATTGTAGATAGGCTCCTCCAGTTGGAGCAGGTTATTCTGTGGGTTTTTGTACACTTTTCTTTGATCCATGAGCTTCATTCTCCATCCTCTGAAATAAAATTTGTTTTATTGTATACAATAATACTTGTATTGTCAATAATAAATTTTCAGATTATTGTATAAATATTAACAGAATCCTCCAGAGGAGATGTCGGTTTTTTGTCGTGGATTAGGCTGTTCTCAGGCATATTCTGAACAAGCCTAGTATTCAGCTTCAATAAGCTAAATACAAAAGCAAAGCCAACAGAGATCCCTAAGGATGGCTTCAGGTCGAACCCAAGAGGAAGTAGCAGTCCCAGAACTCCGACCAGTATCATCGAATGAATTCCTTTTTTTAATATCATAGGCCTCTCCATAGATACGGTTAATAATTTACATATTTTAACAGTATATTAGAAGGACTACTTTGTCAATTAATTTTACATATATTTACATATTTTAAAAGGAGCATCCTGTCTCCGAATGCTCCTTTTATAATATCCTAATATTCTATAGCTTAAATCGGTCGATCAGCTCTTTCAGCTCCTGTACCAGTTTGTCTACTTCTTCTCCGACCCCACTGATGGTAATCATACCTGCCAGAATTTCTTCCGCTGTGGCAGAGGCTTCTTCTGTTCCAGCTGCATTTTCCTGAGCGATGGCAGAAAGATTCGTTGCATAATCCATGACTACAGAGCGGCTTTGTTCTACTTCTCTGCTGACAGAATTCAGCACCTCTATCTCTTGGTTGATTTCATTGATTGCAGCTACTATGGCACCATACTTCTTCTTCGTATCGATAACCTTTTCCGTCTGTAAGCTAACCACTTCCTTCACAGTCCGGCTCTTAGCATCAGCCTCCAGAATATAGCTGCGTAGCTCTGCCAGCATGGCATCAATGCTTCTGGTTGAAGCAGCGGACTTCTCAGCAAGAATCCTTATCTCATCAGCAACTACTGCGAAGCCCCTTCCAGCTTCTCCGGCACGGGCCGCTTCTATTGCAGCATTCAGTGCCAGCAGATTTGTCTGACTAGCGATCCCTGCAATCAAATTACTGACATCACCTATTTGTGCAGCCTTACTGCTGGTAATATGAATGATATCAAAGATGGATCGGAAGGAGTCCTGATTGTTCCTTGTGATAGTATCTAGCTCCTCCACCACCTCTAGTCCTTCTTGACTTGCTGTTTCTATTCTGCTGCTCACCTGCATTAAATTTTCTGCACTCTGGGAGTTATGTATAACCACCTCACCTAATCTGGTGATCTCCTCACTCAGGTGCTCGGTATCCTCTGCCTGGCTTCCGGCTCCCTCAGCGATATCTCCAATCGTGTTGGCTATCTCATTCATGGATACACTGATATTCTCTGAGCTGGATCTCATCTCTAAGGAAGCGCTAGCAAGCTTTGCTGCAGCGGTACCTAGCTTTTCACAAACATCCTTCAGAGAATGAATCATACTGATCACCGCAGTTGATAAGGTTCCAAGCTCATCCTTACTGTCCACTGTATGGGGTGTAAAGGTTAAATCATTGATGGAGAGGGAATTCATATCCGTTGTTAGATTTCTAATGTTCTTTTTTAAATATCTAATGATACAAATAGACAGATAGGAGATATAGATCGTAACACCACAGATTATGATGCTCAACAGCCAGATATTCTTCTGCACATACGCTCTAATCTGACTGGTAATGTGAATTCCATAAGCATCCAGCAGCTCGTTCATGTATTTCAGATCCTGCCTTGTTTTATTAAACTCTGCATTTCTTCTTTCCAAGTCCCCGATTCCGGTTTCCAGATTGTAGGCAGCCCTCCAGGACGCAAAATGAATACTAAAATTATCGTAAATCTCGATAAAGCTTAAACCAACTTCCGGATGCTTAAACTCCTTCAGAAGTGCTGGTTTATTCGTCAGGCCTTTATAAGCCATGTTCATATCATCCAATACCAGGGCAGCCTTCTCATCAAAAACTGAAATCAATTCAATTAGCTTCTCCTCGCTAATAGAATCTCTGGAAAGTATTACTTCCTTCTCAACCAAGGCTGCATGATAGAAGTCCCTGTCCGCATTCAAAATCAGGCTTGAGGTCATGGCAACGACATCATAAAAGGTATCCTTTGACTCTTCTAAAATCTTGTTTTGCTGATAACCGGACTGTATGCAGAAAATGATAAGTGCCAGAATTGCAGGTGAAATCATAACCCATAGCTTTGTTGCTACCTTTCTATTCTGTAGAATTTTCAAGCCAAGTTCCTCCTGTGTATGTAATTGTATATTGGATATTGTATCCTAACTTAATCAAGATGTCAATCACGAGTATATGCCAGGCCTTTTATAAGTATAAAATAAATGATCATGACCACCGGCTTAGCCGGTGGTTTGTGTATCCCCCTATAAGGGGGTGATACCTGCTTGCGCCCGGAAGGCGCACTGAAGGTTCTGCCAGCAGCACTTCATTCTCGGGCTAGCCCTTAAGGGGCTTTCTCTGTAGCCATCTGAGCCTTGCTATCCCCTCGGGATTTTCCTATGGATTTATTTATCAGCAATCCCCTTGGGATCCTTTTTATTTGCTCTTTTTTACCGGCACACCCGTAAACGGGCAAAATATTTGTTCAACGTAATCTGATCATTCAGCTTATCTTCTTGCAACTGTTGTTGAATATATTCCTGAATTTTCTTGGCATTCTTTCCTACCGTATCTACATAGTAGCAGCCTCTGCACCAGTTATGCCTATTTCCATACTGCCAGAGGCTTTATAAATTAGATTATATATATTTACATATTACAAAAGGAGCATCAATCTCTGTATGCTCCTTTTGTAATATTCTAATATTTTATAGCTTAAATCGGTCGATCAGCTCTTTCGGTATATTTCATTGATAGCAGCTACTATGGCACCATGCTTACAATATCAAGGTTCTCTTTTACCTTCTGTTTAAAATCCGCAATAGCCTGCTCTCTTGTTTTAGTACCTGCAGTATACTCACGTACTTGATCACGCCAATAGGTGTAAATATATGAGTCGTACTGAGTTTGATTATTACCATTTGCGAGCTTAGCAGCTTTATCAAATACATCGAACATATTCTGGTTACCAAGGAAGTCCAGTTCGCCGATAGAGTTCTTCATAACAGTACCGGAGGCTACAGCCTCCAATACTCCACCGTCTCCATTCCAAATACCATTAGCCCAATAATGCTGCAGACCCGTTTCGGAGCTATCAAGGGTAAGCCACTTAATGATATCGCCTATAGCCTCCTTATGCTTCGAATTTTTATTTACATAAATCCAAGAACCACCCCAGAAGAAGCCTACCGGAGGCTCACATACGGCCCAATCACCATACGTTCCTTCACCTATCTTTTCACCACCACAGTTATTTTTCATAACATAGTTTACAAACCATGACGGTCCGAAAAAACCGAAGATTTGCTTCTTGCCGGTACCTTTTATATCAGCGTACCAATCCTCTGTCCAGTCTTGTGTATCATTGCTGTATCCCTTGTCTTTGAGTTGTTTCGCAAGGTCAAGAAATGCCTCCCGCTTAGGATCTATATAGAGTTTGCCGTTAACGACCCATGGCATCTCAGCACTATTTTCTATAGAGTGCCAAATATCACCCTCACCAGATACGATACCATATCCCTTAGCTTTTAAGTCTGCTGCTGCTTCGAAGAATTTCTCCCAGCCCGGACCAACTTTATCTTTGATTACTTCAGGTTCATCTGTTCCCCAGACAGCCTTGGCAATGGAACGACGATATATGTAAGCACCACCGGTCCCTTGATGAGTAAGTGCAACAATTTCGCCCTCCGGATTTTTCCCCAAATCAATGACATACTGGGCAATATCAGCCTCTTTTACCAGGTTATCAACGTCGATCCCAAGTTCTTTATAAGGTAATGCATACTTAGCCGCATCGTCTTGTGAGTATTTCATCACATTAGCACTTTCAACAGTGTAGATATCCGGTGTATATATACCGCCGTCAGCAAGAAACTCGTCAAGAATTGTATGAAAATCAGCATCCACGGTAGCAAAAGTGAACATCTTGATTTCATACGGGAAGTCAGGACGAAGCTCCTTATACTTCATAATCATCCTAGGTATCTCATCTGTCATACTAAAAACATTTATGACGTTATCCCTAGGAGCCTCTGTTATCGCTGATACATTTTTATTCGTATCCTCTGCAGGTTTTGTTGGAGTAATGTCTGCGGCTTCTGTTGGTGGAATATCTGCGACTTTCGATGGAGTAATGTCCGGGTTATTAGGAATATTGCTCGCCGAGTTACATCCTGCTAAAGTTATAGATATTAGGAGTAGGCAACTTAGGAAGATGGATGCCAAACGTTTCATAGTGGAACCTCCTTAACAAAATAATCTCGATAAAGCACGCTAAACTCATTTCCTGATCACCTAAATTATACCATTATTTGCTTCTTAATCAAGAAGGATGTATTGCAACCGTTTCCATATAGATGATTATCGTAATATAATCATTTAAGATATTTGCAAGGCCCTTTATAGTAAAATGCAAAAACTCCAACCATAGGATCTGGTTGGAGTTATAAAAATAATTATTGACTGCTTATCTTATGATAGGAACGGTTCAGTTGGAGATATCCTAATATTTTCTTTTACTTAATAGGGCTCGTTTCATGATACGACAGTCCATAGAACTATCATTTTATGAAATCTTTCCTCTCTATTAATTTATTACTTTTTTTATTATTTTTGTTTATCATTTTTGCTTGTTATTCTGATGAAATCATCCTGCTTTATAGGAAGCTTCTTATGATTTCATAAGCCACCGGAACCAACACTGCCGGTAACAGGTTGCCGCATTTCATCTTCTTACCAAAGATCATATTAATACCAATTCCAAAAATCAGAATGGACCCGATAAAGGAAATATTCGCAATCAAGCGGTCACTTAAATAGGGTTCGATAACGCTTGACGAGAAGGTAATCAGTCCCTGATAGATTCCTACCGGAATAATTGAGAAAAATACTCCGATTCCCAGTGTGGAGGCAAAGAAAATAGCCACTACGCCATCAATGATTCCTTTTGCCAGCAGCATCGAGGGGTCCTGGGAGAGTCCATCCTGAAGGGAGCCAACAATGGCCATAGCACCGATACAAAATAGCAGGGAGCTATTGACAAATCCTTCTACAAAGCCCTGACCCTTCTCGCCCTTTACCTTCAGGGCCTTCTTCAGCCATTCCCCCGCATGCTCCAGTCTTGTCTCTATATCGATAGCCTCACCTACAAAGGCACCGATTGCCAGAGCTACGATCATGAGCATGATGTTCCCCGTGTCAAGGCTGTTACCCTCTACAATGAAGATTCCCTGCAGTGCTCCGCTGATCCCTATAAACATGACGGCTAAACCAAGCGCATTCATGATAGTATCCTGGAAACGCTTCTTCAAGCCTCCCTTTAATAATAATCCAATTGCTGATCCAAGGATAATAGCGATTATATTACCCAATGTCCCTAATCCGGCCATAATGCTTAAGCTATCCTCCGTTCACCGAAAGGACAGTATTCCTCCCCTTCTTATATTTTGTCATTCATCCTCAAAAGGGCTGTATTCGTGTCCTTAAAGAGGTCAGTATCTGTGTTCATATAGTGGTCAGTGTCCCGTGTTCTCGTAGAGGTATGTGCCTGTCTAAGGAAATGTCTGTGCCTGTATCCTCGGAGAGGTCTATGTCCGTGTCCATGTAAAGATCAATGTCCGTGTCCTCGTAGAGGTCTATGCCTGTCCATGGAAAGATCTGAGTCTGAGCCTCATTATACAAGTCCTGTGGTCTGCTCTACTGTCCTTAGGGCTAGGATGGTTCTCTGGAGAAGCTCGTCCAATTCCCACCCAAGCATATCAGCTCCCTGTTCTATCACCTCTCTGGAGCAGCCAGCGGCAAATTTCGGTGTCTTAAATTTCTTCTTCACTGAGCTTAATTCCAAATCCATCGTACTCTTGGAGGGCCTCATTATGGCGCAGGCACCGATCAGACCGGTCAGCTCGTCTACAGCAAACAAAATCTTCTCCATCAGGTGCTCCGGCTTGATGTCCACACAGATCCCATACCCATGGCTGGCCGTAGCTCTTATGATTCTCTCATCCAGTCCCCGTTCTCTCATAATCTCCTGGGATTTCACACAATGCTCATTGGGGTAGCTGCCGAAATCCAGATCATGGAGCAAGCCTACTAAGCCCCAGAATTCCTCTTCCTCTCCATAGCCTAATTCTCTTGCAAAATACCTCATGGTTCCTTCGACGATCCTTGCATGCTTTAAATGAAATTCTTCCTTGTTATACTCCGTTAGAAGCTCCCAGGCCTCTTCCCTTGAGGGTATCTTTCCCATCGTAACCTCCTTCCGCCAAACCCGGCACCTCCGGACAACGGTATTCCTTCGTGACTGCCTGCTGGCATCAATAAAACTTTATTAATGAATATACATCAACTGCCTCGATAAAACAAGCATAAAAAAGATACCTCCCGAAAATGCCTATGGATTAAAACAAGCATGTTCAGGGGAGGTATCCGATGAGCTAATGCTAAAATATCATGGATTCTCCGGTTGGGTTATGAATGCACTCCGCTAATGTCCTTAATCACCTCACCAGCAATTATCAGTCCGGCTACGGAGGGCACGAAGGCATTACTTCCGGGGATTTGACGTTTTGCCGTACATTTGCGCTCTGCACCGGGAGGGCAGATACAATTGCTTCTACAGCTGGCGGACATATCCTCCAAGGGCTTTCTGGCTGGCTCCTGGGAGTATACTACCTTTAGCTTCTTAACGCCCCGGAGCTTCAGCTCCTTTCTCATCACCTTGGCCAGTGGGCAAACGGAGGTTTTATATAGATCTGTTACTTCAAATCTGGTAGGATCCAGCTTATTGCCTGCACCCATACAGCTGATAATCGGAGTATTGACCGCCTGAGAACGGAGTACCAGCTCTATCTTAGCAGATACCGTATCTATGGCATCCACCACATAGGTATAGGCTGAGAAGTCAAACTGATCCGCTGTCTCGGCGGTAAAGAAGCAACGGTGGGTATTAACAATCGCCTTGGGATTGATCTCCAAGATCCGTTCCTTCATGACATCGACCTTATACTGTCCGACTGTCTTACGAGTGGCAACAAGCTGTCGGTTAATGTTGGTCAGGCATACCTTATCATCATCAATCAGATCAATGGTACCCACTCCACTCCGTGCCAGAGCTTCCACCGTAAAGCCACCCACTCCGCCGATGCCAAATACTGCTACCCTGGCTTCGCCAAGCCTTCCCATGGCTTCCTTGCCTAATAGTAATTCTGTTCTTGAGAACTGGTTCAGCATTTTGCCGCTCCTCCCTTCTCATCATAATCATCAAGAAAATGATAGGACATCTTCTTATTATGATA
>JAEYRK010000023.1 GCA_023435645.1 Bacillota bacterium | reverse complement strand
GTTCCGAAAGTGTTATCAGACCGCTTGATTTCACAGATGACATCATTCAGTATTTTTCTAACATAGGTCCCAATGATGCGCTTAAGCTCTTTGGGACTTATATTTAAACATAAGGATGATACTCTGCTGTTGTAGGAACATACCCCTGCGGTATTGACGATGAATCCATTTTATGATATCCTATAAAATAATTGAAGAACCCGTGGGGGAGTAGTTTGCACAGCTATGTGTGACAAGTCAACATACTGACCAATATAGGTCTGGCTTGCCTTAAAAAACGAGACTCATGTATAACTTTTTACAGCTATACATAGTCTATATTCTGAATCTAAGTATATGCTCGTATGAGTGATACCTAGGTTTTTTCTTTTTGCCAATTACATTACTGAAGGAGAACATCATGAATCTATTTGGACTATTTTTTATTGGTATCGGACTTTCTATGGATGCTTTTGCTGTATCCCTTTGCTTAGGGCTGACAATGTCCAAGGTGACGGTAAGAAAAGCATTGACTGTTGGCTTGTACTTTGGTCTTTTTCAAGCAATTATGCCACTGATAGGCTATCTATTGGGTACGCAATTTGCGGACAAGATTATTACCTATGATCATTGGATTGCCTTTGTATTGTTAGTCATCATTGGGGGTAAAATGGTAATAGAAAGCTTTAAGAAGGAAGGCTGTACAGATAGAGTATGCCCGGCATCAGAAAAATGTCCTGATAGAGAGTGTCCGGCAAAGCAAGAGGCATCCTTGAAGCCTGTAGATATGTTACCTCTTGCTCTTGCTACAAGTATAGATGCACTGGCGGTAGGGATCTCCTTTGCTTTTTTGAAAATCAATATATTTTCCGCTATTTTATCGATCGGAGCTATTACACTGACTTTCTCCATGATTGGGGTAAAAGCCGGAAATATATTTGGAGTGAAATTTAAATCGAAAGCGGAGCTTGCCGGTGGGATCATTCTTGTTTCGATGGGATTGAAAATTTTAATTGAACATTTGATGAACACAGGTATTTAGTTAGTAGCGCTTCATATGATACGCTGCTCTTAAGAACCCCTTTGGCAGCAGTAAGGAGTTTAAGTATAGAGGGAGGAGATTACATAAAACCTTAAATTATATTTGTACCGGAAATGCTATTGCAAAATAAGAACAGGTATGTAATAATAGTAATAGGTTTTATTACCAATTAAGGAGGAACTTTTATGAGCAAATTGTATGATAATTTAAATGAGCAAATGAATTTTGAATTGGAATCAGCTTACATTTATGCAACTATGGCTGCATACTTAGATAAGCTGAATATGAAGGGTGCAACACATTTTATTGATGTACAAGTGAAGGAAGAAATGGAGCATGCCGGCAAAATTAAGAAATTTCTTCAGGAAACAGGCTACGGTGTTAAGTATCGCGCTTTGAATCCCGGTGATGGTGAATTTAGCTCTATTGATGATGTATTTAAGAAGGCTCTGGAACATGAAAAGGTAGTAACATCACATATTCATAGCTTAGTAGAGGAAGCAAGAGAAGCAGGAGATCAAAGAGTACTTAATCTTCTTGCTTGGTTTGTGGATGAGCAGATTGAAGAAGAGGATACCTTTAGTGTACTTGTAGAGCGTTTAGAGAGAATTGGTGGTCACTGGAACGGTTTATATATTCTTGATAGGGAGCTTGCTGCAAGATAATGCAATGAGCCATAGAAAGCATATATCATATCAGCAATTAGGACTACTTTCATTTCTGAGTTCAAAGAGTTGACAAATTAAAAATATAGTAAGGGTTTCCGACACGGATATCTTCAGTAGTATATACTGAGGTTCCGAGGCAGGAAACCCTTTCTCTTTGTACTGGTGCTAAAGACTACCTTAAGAAGCCCATCATTACCAATGATGGACTGTTGTGATATAAAAGTCCAAATCAAAGAAATTCCCCTATGTTCTTCCTGTGAGATTACTTTTTACTAAGACGCTACTGGCAATACAATGATCAATGGTGTCTATATGTTTTTATATAATATATCTGCTTTCTATGCTATAATTAAGCCATGTATGTGTTTATATACTAGACTTATATGGACTTACATACAGAGAATTACTGGACAGCAGGAGGAATATTACCGGGCTGTTATATGAAGGGAAGTTAACATGAAGAATATTCTACTAAAGCATAAATTATTACGTACCCTGGTTGAATTGCGTGGAAATCCCCGGGCCTGCGTTTATACAGAACCGATGTGGGGGCTTTCAATGAACCTGTGTCTGCCCTATGCATCCGTATTTATGCTGACACTCGGTATGAGTGATGTTCAGGTGGGGATTGTCTCCTCAATTTATATGTTTTCACAGATGATTTTTGCATTTTTATCCGGAGCGATCATTGATAGAATGGGCCGCAGGATGAGTACCATGGTGTTTGATTTTCTCGCCTGGAGTCTTCCCTGCCTGATCTGGGCCTCCAGTCAGGGCTTCTGGTTCTTCGTTGTAGCAGCATTACTGAACGGAACGATGAAGATCACCACAGTATCCTGGGATTGTCTGCTGATTGAGGATGCACCGAAGGACAAAATCACCCAGATCTATTCCTGGGTCATGATTTCTGCGAATCTGTCCGCCCTGTTTGCCCCGATCTCCTCGATTCTGGTGGCAAGGCTTACCTTGGCACCGGCCATACGAATCCTTTATATCAATGCCTTCATTATCATGACGGCCAAGCTGATTATTCTATATAAATATTCAACAGAGACAGCAGTGGGGAGAATCAGGCAGGAAGCAACCAAAGGGAAGTCCTGGGGTGAGCTGCTATCCGGTTATCAAAGTGCATTGCGAAAGATTGTAACCTCTCGGGGAACGAAATTTGCGATTGTAATCAGCATCCTCGTTGAGATTGTCGCTATGCTTGGGATGACCTTCTGGCAGATTATCGCTTCCCGGAGGATCGGAATTCCGGATCCCCTATTACCTATCTTTCCGATGGCACGAAGTATCCTATCCATTTTCCTGTTCTTCACGGTGATCACACATATCAAGCAGAATAGACTGAAATGGCCGTTGTATGGAGGGTTCCTCAGCTCCATTGTAGGCGCGGTACTATTGATCACGATCACAGACACCGGTGTAATGGGTTATGTGATATTATCAGTCTCCTTATTATTTGAGGCCTTAGGGGGAGCAGTATTAGCTACGCTGAGAGAATCCCTGGTTGCGATTCATGTAGACCCGGAGGAGCGTTCGGGAGTCATGGCTCTGCTTCAAACGACAGTGATGCTGGTGAGTGTTCCCTTTGGATACATAGGTGGTCTCCTTAGTGATATATCCAGAATCCTACCCTTTGTTCTGAGTATTACATTACTTATGCTTGGTATCCTGGCGACGACTATATTTTTCCGCACCGGTACGGATAAGCTATAATTTGTTTGATTAATGAAAGCACTTCATGTTCTCCATGGTGATAGATACCCTACGAATATAGATGATTTCGATTGGGTTTCCTATAGATTATGTCATATGAGCTTCCTATAGATTATTCCGGCTCTTGCCAGAATGTGTATCATTTGCTAGAATCATAGTAATGAGTTTAAGAAGGTATTACGCTACAATTTGAAAGGGGCCCCATATGAGAAAATCACCTAAACTTAAAATCACCTTAGTAGTCTTTGCTATTTTGATCGGAATAGCTATCCTTGGGTTTTTCATCGTATTTCCTGCCTGGAATTATTTTGCAAGTAGAGATAAGAGGGAGGATGCCAACGCACCGAAGCTTGCTGAAGAAGCAGAGAACATCGATTTCAATGAGGAAAACGGACTGCTGTATGTCAATGATGAGATAATTATCATGACCTATGAAGGCGTCACACGAAATGAAGTAGAGGCATTGGCGGATGAGTTTCGCGCCAGGATTGTCACGGCGATGGAGGATATAGGCTTCTGGCAGCTTGGTTTTCAAGAAGCAATGACCTATGAGGATTTAAACAGAGTTCTGAGAAAGATTAAGAAAAGCGAACTGGTAGAGGATGCTTATTTTAACACCGTATATGAAAATGAGCCGGATGAAGCTGACGAGGCGACAAAGGTGGTGGCCCAAATCTACCCGAATGACCCCTGGGATGGAGATGCTAACACCTGGAATATCGAGGTTCCCAGAGGCTCTAACTGGGGTATGGAGGCAATTAAAGCACCCTTAGCATGGGGCTACCTGGAGGAAATGTCGGATATCAATATCGGATTAATCGATACCATGGTAGACATAGGCCACGAGGATATTGATCTGGTAGCATCCTACGTAACGTTGACCGAGGATACTTCAACTACCTATGATGCCAGTAATTGGACACCGGGTGATCATGGGACTCATGTATCCGGAACGATAGCCGGCTCCTTCAATAATGGTAGCGGTGTATCAGGAGTTATGGGAGATAAGGGAAAGCTCTATTATAGTGCAGCCTATACCCTGAAGAAGGGTAAATTAGTTGAAGAGTATTATACAGCCTTCAATTATCTTGCAGCCTTGAAGGCGTTGATTGATCAGGAGGTCAAGGTGATAAATATCAGTCAGAATACCAGCAGACTGATTGGCTTTGCCGCAAGTAGGGGAAATAAAAACGCTATCAATCATCTGCAAAATGCTGCTGAAATATCAGGGAAAGGCTTAAAACGAATCATCGACCAAGGGAAAGAGTTTGTGATCTGCGTCGCGGCCGGTAACAGCAATAGTACAACTTATTATAAGAGCAAGATAGCCAGCTATGGTTATAAAGAAAATTGGTTCTGGCCCTGGGATTATTATAAAAGGGATTCTGGAGATTCGGAGGCAATCTACAATAATTTTCTTAATCTCATCGACGAGGAAGAGGTGAAGAATAGAATTATTGTTGTAGGCTCCATCGGTATTGACTCAACGAAATCGAATACGAAGGAAAGCAGATATCGATACTCTCCGTTCTCCTGCATTGGCAGCAGAGTGGATGTGGTTGCTCCAGGCGAAGACATCTATAGCAGTACGGTTGGTACATATGCCTATCTGAGCGGTACCTCAATGGCTACACCGCATGTTTCCGGTGTGGCGGGACTGGTATTTGCTTGTAATCCGGAGTTATCGGGAGCAGATGTCAAAAGGATCGTGCTTGCCTCAACAACCGGAAGGTTCTATTATACAGATGGCTACAGCGGACTGATTGATGCGGAAATAGCAGTAAAAAATGCGCTGTTGACTAGGGAACAATCTGTCAATCGCGTCATTAAGTCCGATGTCAATGATGGTCTTGATCTTTGCTTTGTCGTGGATACGACTGGTTCTATGGGTGACGACATAGAAAATGCAAAGGAGAATATGAGTTTAATTCTTGAAGAATTGACAGCGAAAAATGAAAATTTCAGAGTTGCACTGATTGATTATCGTGATTTTGCTGATAGAGCAGAGTCCTACGATTATCCTTCGAAGCTTCAACTGGATTTCTCCCAGGATAAGGATGCAATCATCTCTGCCATCAATGCCCTTGACCTGGGGAATGGAGGGGATGACAATGAAACGGTGTATTCCGGATTAATGGAAGCAGCCGGACTGAAGTGGAGACCTCAGGCAGAGAAGGCAATTATAGTGCTAGGAGATGCACCTCCCCTTGATCCGGAGCCATATACCGACTACACCCTCGAACAGGTGACTGCAGCCCTATATAACGCAGATATATCACTCCTATCGGATACTTCTGTAGGTGTAGATGCTCCAAGCTATGGTGCATTCATGGGGGATGCCAGTGACAGCGTTATTAAGGTGTTTTCTATTGGCACCGATCCCAGTGATGCAGCAGTAGAATTCTTCCGCGAAATATCAGAAGTCACCGGTGGACATTATACCGGAGTAGAGGATGCATCAGAGGTTTCCAGTGCGATTATCAGTACAATCGAGCAAATTGAAATAACTCCGACTGCCACGGTGACGGCAGCCTTTGGTGAAGAGTACACGGGGGAAACAGTTGAATTATACAAGGATGGAGAATTCATCTTCGAGATTACACTGGATGAGGAAGGCGATCAGAAGCTTGAGAATATGAAGCTCGACCGTTATCAATGGTCAATCCCCAGACTGAAGGCCGCCGGCGCCCTCAGAATAAAAGAAGGCAGTAAGAAAGCCAATATTATCTATGATGATTTGCCCTGGTATGCCTTTGCCATATCCCTATGGCATAGGGAACGGATGAAGGTGATCTCATACGGTGCTCTGGGTGTCATAATACTTATTATAGTAGTGATCATCCTGCATAAGCTTAGGCGCAGGAGAAGCAATCGGAGTAAAGAATTCATTCATGATAACAGCGTGAGTGAGAATGGTCAAAAGAATGAATTGATCACAGAGCAAATAGGATATCAGTGTAAAAACTGTGGTACTACATACCATTATCCTGTAAGCTTCTGTGGAGAATGTGGCACAAGAATGGATTTCAGTGCCTAAGGTTTCAAAAAAGGCTACATTCCTTAAAAAATAGGGAATGTAGCCTTATCATATTCGGACGGAATAAAACAGTAATCAACGTTTTGGATTTCTGACAGGATGTGTCTGCTCATTAGAGTCCCTCTAATAGATAAGAGCTTATTCATAGGGATGGGGCAATTATTTATCGTGTAACGTTCTTCAGCCATTTCATAGTTCTGTACCTCCAGTAGCTCACAGGCATCTTTAGGATTTCATCACTAAGTAGTACCATATAGACGATGGGTACCGGAAGCTTAAATAAAAACGCTGCCATAGCACCAAACAGGATGGAAACTCCCCAGAGAAAGAAGGCATCCAAATATAAACCGAATTTTGTATCTCCACCTGCCCTGCAGATACCGACCACGATTACGGAGTTGAAGGATTGGCCGATCGCAAAATAGGACATAACAAACATCATAAAGCTCATATAGGTTTTGGCCTGCTCGCTGAGGGATAGCATATCCTTTGCAATCATTGAGGTAACCAAAATCACAAGGGAACCTATGAATCCGAAGAGAACTGCCAATCGCATGAACCGTTTCGCATAGAGCTTGGCCTTCTCCTCCTTATTTTCACCGATCGCCTTACCAATCAGGATCGCGGTTGCACTAGCCAGTCCGAAGGATACAATCATTGCCAGCTGCCTCGTAACCTGCGTTACAGAGTTGGCAGCTACTGCAGCCTTGCCAAGATGTCCAATGATAGCTGCATTGGTTGATGTACCGGCACCCCAGATCAACTCATTGATTAGGACCGGCATGGAGTATTTAATAAAATCCTTCATTAACAGCCTATCCCGAGGAAAGAGATTCTTAAAATGAAACTGAACTACCTTGTTTGTTCTCGAGTAAATGATCACAATGACCAGTTCTATGATCCTGGCAATCAGGGTGGCGATAGCGGCACCACGAATTCCCATGGGCTCCAAACCAAACATACCAAAGATAAGTATAGAATTTAAGAGGATATTTACGATCAGGGATGCCAGATATACGACCGTGGCGATAATAACCCGCTCAATGCTGCGCATTATATTTAGATAAATCATAGTGATTGCGGTAAAGATATAAGAAAAGGCAATGATTCGAAGGTAGGCTACTCCTTCACTGATCACATCCACTTCTTTTGAATAGATACGCATGATCTGATCGGGAAAGAGCAGAACAACAACAGTAAACAAAACTGCGATGAGGAAAGCTAATCGCATGGTTATGCCCATTACCTTTTCGATGGTATGGATATCCTTCTTACCCCAGTATTGTGCGGTCAGAACCCCGGCCCCTGAGGTTAATCCGAACAGGATCAGGAACATAATGAACTGAACCTGACCTGCTAAGGAAGCTCCGGAAAGAGCAGTCTCGCTTACCCTTCCAAGCATGACAACATCAGCGGTGGATACACCGACATTAATCAGGTTCTGTAAAGCCATCGGTAATACCAGGCTGAATACCAGCTTATAAAAGTGCTTTCTTTCTTCTCTTTCCAGACTTTTGTCCATGTTATGTATCTCCTTCATATGTTACAAGCTAAAGTATTGCTATAAGCATTATAACATACAAAAATAACGAGTAAAGTGAAATCTTGTAAAATGATTGGAAGGTGTGTTTTAATGTATGCAAGAGTTATGAACCAGAGTGAAAGATAAAGTAAAATATAAAGGAAACGATAGAGTGAATGATAAAATAAACGGTAAAGGAAACGATAGAGTGAATGATAATGTAAACGATAAGGTAATTGATTAAGCAAATGATAAATGTTAGTTGATTCATAAGCAATCTACATGATATATTATGAGAGGTATTATGAGAGACTGAATCAAATCAGAGGAATAATGACAGAATCAAGTACAGTACAAAAAATGAGAATAAACAGATCAGGAGAAGACCTATGATATACAGTGAGATATTGGAGATCAGAAAACAATTTAAGCATGAGAATTGCTCCATTACGAAGGTGAGTGGCTGCTATGTAGATGGAGAGAAGACAATCAAAACAAGGTTTACAGAAACCTTTCTTGGCCTACCGGAGGAAGAGACCTTTAAATACTTTGAGATCTTCAAGAAAACCTTATCAGGAACCATCGGCAAGAATTTAATCAACATGGAATTCCCTACTGACACTGAATTTGACGGCGGAACCCAGGAGTTCCTCTTGCGCTTAAGAGACAGTGAGCTGAAGGAGGAAGCCCTCCTGGAGGAGTTTTATGATAAGGTCATAAGGATGTATGATTATGTAGGGAATTATCTGATCCTATTGATTTATTCAGCATATGATGTTCCGGGAAAGGCCAGTGATAAGCGGGTGATGGAGGATGCCTCCGATGAGGTATATCGTTATATACTCTGCTCCATCTGTCCGGTTAAGCTATCCAAGCCCGGATTAAGCTACAATGAGGATACGAACCATATCCAGAAACGGATTCAGGACTGGGTAGTCGCTGCACCGGCAAATGGCTTCTTATTCCCAGCCTTCAATGACCGTAGTACCGATTTACATAGTGTTTTATATTACTCCTCGGATCCCGAAGAGCTACATACTGACTTTGTCGATCAACTACTCGGCTGCAGTGTACCGATGTCTGCCGGAGGGCAGAAGGAGACCTTTCAAACCTTGATTACAGAGACCTTAGGAGAAGCCTGCGAATATGAAATTGTGAGGAACATCCATGAGAAGCTGAATGAGATCATCGAAGAGCATAAAATGAATGAGATACCTGAGCCGTTGACTCTCGATAAGGCAGAGGTAAAAACCTTATTTGCGGAATGTGGCATCGAGGAGGAACGGCTTCAGGAGTTTGAGAATAAATACGATCAGGTGGCAGGAGAGAAGACGGCTTTACTGGCAGCCAATGTGACAAACACCAGAGTTTTTGAGGTGAAAACACCGGATGTTATCATAAAGGTCAATCCGGATCGCACGGATTTGGTTGAGACAAAAGTCGTGGATGGCCGCAAATGCCTGGTCATTGAAATCAATGATCAGGTAGAAGTAAATGGGATTGTGGTAAAGGCTTAAGCTGCTTTACGAAATATTGGGACTTCTGTCATCAGATTACGATATAGAAATGCAGATATCAGCAGATACTATAATATCCTTTTCATATAACAAAAAGAGTATCTTGGAGGTAGACCATGTCCAACAGAATGAACAGTAAGAATCCCAATCATACCAATACGAATAATAACGGTCTGGCTGAGCGAGACATCACCGGTGATGACATGAATGCATGTAAGAATGCCATGGATCAAAAGCGAAGCTATATCAGCGGAACCAGCGGTCGATCCTCCTCCAGCCATCAGTTCACGAAGATAAACCCTGACAAGAAGGGATAATACCAATATAAAAGTGCCCTTTGCATCCGGTATCACAATGTGGTATCGGACACAAAGGGCACTTTTATGTCCCAAGGGGTAAGGTCGAAAGGGAGAAGAATTGCTCACGGCTGAAGACATCACAGGATGATTCTGATAAATCGTCGAGCCGGGAGATTACAATTGCTCATACTGATCCTCGGGAAGGTTTGCGATCTCTGAATATAGCACATCACGGAAATCAATGTATGACTTCTCGGAAGTCTCTTCCTGTATATGCTCCTCCGATAGGTGTTCACTGCTACTGATAAACTCCCGAAGCATCTCCTCTGATAGTACAGGTAGCTTCCTAGTATTGATTATGCTTCCCTTGGATACATAGAATAGCTTATAACCCTCCTCCAACGGAAGCTTCAGCAGGAGTTTCTTCGAGGCTAGGTTTCGGTATCCATCCAAGCCATTTTTTATAATTTTAAGGCAACGAGCCATATCTCTGAATATCGCAGCCATCTCATACTGATACCCGGATACGGCTTCTTCCATCTTAGATACGATAGAATCATACAACAGGAGAAGCTTCTCCTCTGAAGAGAATAGCTCAAGCAAAAGCTGCCTGTTACGCTCATAGGTTTCTTCATCCATGGTTATGGGAAACAGATGATATTCAAAATCGTAACGATTCATATTGTCAGTAATCGGATATATACATCTTAGCCGGTTTATCAATTCATTGATGGCAAATTTACTCCGGAAGGGACCGAAGCAAGCCTCGTCCCTCTCAGCTGTAATTGTGATTGGTCGTGCCAAATTGCTTGCCTCTATCTTAAGAAAGAAATAGTTCTGGTCGTTTTTCATTTGAGCATTGAATCTAGGTTTATGCTCCTTGATCAGCTTACATTCCAACAATCTGGCTTCCAGATGGGTATCAGTAACGATATAATCAATATCCTTGATTGCAGAGACCATAAAAGTCACCTTTTCCCACTTCGGAGAAGCTGTAAAATAGGATTGAACCCTTTTCTTCAGGCATTTGCTTTTTCCGATATAGATAATATTTCTATGGGAGTCGAGCATTTGATAGACTCCGGGTAGCTCTGGGATTAGCTTGATTTTCTGCTTTAGGTCTGTATTGCGCATGACTTCCTCTTTTATCATTAATTTGTATAATATTGCTATGTTGTTACTATGATAGCAGATTTCATCTGCCTTGCCAAATATAAAATCAAGCAGCCAGATTTGAAACAGAGAATATTGGTGATGGCAAGATCTTCGTATACGATGTAGAGAATGTAATAAAGGTCCTTGCTGTAGAGAGTGGCTATGACACTTTGCAGGGAGAGGAATAATATGAAAGTCAGTGCAGCCGGCTGCTACCTCTAGTAACCTATCAAGTTAAGCTAGTTACGGCTTTTGGGAGCCCTGGGCCTGGCAAACGGGAATTCCTGTTTTTCTTTTGCTTTATTAAAATTTTCAATCATAAGGACCTTGATTGCAGTTGCATCCTCTTTTTCCAGTACTCCATACTCGGCCAGCTTATCCATAACCTTGATTTCTGCTTTCAGCTCTGACTCAAGCAGGGTATAAATATCGTCCTTCTGTTTCTTCGTCAGGTTATTCCAGCTATTATAGGCTTTGTCAAGCTTCTCTTCGTATGCGGCCCTCTTATCCTTTTGGTCATTCTCCTTCTCTGACAGTGTTACTGATTCGGTGTTGTTATCAGCTGCAAAAGCGGCTTTTGGATTTAAACCAAAAAAACCGACAGCACAGGCTATTGCTAAAGTACATAACTTCGCATGAAACATAAGAAACCTCTCTTTCTCATAACAGCCGGTGCACTGACTTTCGGAATTAGTATTTACAGTTATGAAGTTGAAGTTGTGAAAGAATGTGTAAAATATAAATCTACCTTGCATGTATGAATTTGGTAGTTTATAGTATAGGTAATAGCTTTATAAAGGAAGGCATCTCAGACGTTTTAAGTCTGGGATGCCTTCCTTTGTGATTTCTTAATTCACGATACATTATTCTTAATGCTTATCTGATTTCCCTTGCAGGCATCTCATCCGGTATTCCGGGTGTTGCGGTGGAAGGGGTCGGTTGTTCAATTTCTGTACGATTTTCTTGTTCCATGCTCCGATCCTTCCCGGCATCGTTTCTTGAACCGGAAGGCTCAAAACTGTTCATGTCCCTTTCCTCATAACGATTAAGCTTCATTGCCTCTTTCCCTCCTGACTTGACATGAATGATTACCGGATTATTTTCTTCACATCATGCCTGTAATATTCCTATTCGATTGGAAAGGAAATTGAGATGTCTATGAATCTGTATGCTACCCTCAAATGGTGGTGGAAATATAGGAAATGTTATGTGGATTTGGAATGTTCTAGGTGAAGCATTCTTAGGAAAGGCACAAAACGTAATATTTCCGTAATAATATATAAATAAAATTGCAATAAATTTTCGTCTGGAATACATACATGTAGGATCACATCAAATTTATATTACCAATAAGGTTGGAAAAAATGGAAAGTGGTTCTGAAAGCCTTGATTTACAAGGATTTCTTTATCATTACAGTTTGGGACGCGGTGGATAAGGATGGAGAGATTTTATGCAAATATGGGAAAAAGCAAGGAAAGAAATAGAAGAAAATCTCATAGATATGGCAGATTAACCAGCATCTGACTCTTGAAGCAGGAGTTCTACTGTGGTAGTCTAAGGGAGCAGCAAGAAGGCCACCAAAAAGGAGGTACACCAAATGAAAAAGGTAATAGTAACTTTATGTTCTCTAGCTCTAACCGTTGCAAGTACTCTTGGCGTAAATCAGCTGTCACTTAACAATACGGATACTGACAATCCCAATTCAGATTATACATCAGTAGCACAATACGCCGACAATGCAGTGGAGCAGAATAGCCTTACGGATGACAAGCGTACAGAAACGACCTCAGCTGTGGTAAAGGAAGCGGCTGCAGAAGCAGAAGTAGCAGCCCCTACAGCCAAAACCAAAGATGAGGCTAAAACAACGGCTATGTCCAAAACAGAAATCAAAACAAAAGCAGAGGCTATGCCTGTAGCTAAAGCAACAAACTTGGCAGTAGCTCAGAAGAATGATGACGTTAAGAAGGAAGTAGCTGAAGTGAAGGGTGCTTGTGATACAGCAGCAGTTACAGAGCAGCCGCAGGCAACCACGATTAATAACGAAGCTGTGAAGGCGCTTCAGAATGCCAATCAGAATTCTGCAAGCTCCGTTCCTGTAAATCAATCAACAGATAAGGGCAATCAGAATACTGTGAAGGTAATTCCGGTAAGTTCAAATCAGTCAAACAACTCCTGCTCCTTCGGGAACATTGATTTATCCCAGTGCAATAGTGTGCAGGATGTAGTGAAGGTATTACAGCAAAATGGGTTTAATAATATTAATTTAGGAAATGTAAACCAGATATCTTCACTGGAGGATATCCTTGCGTTAATCAATTGTAACAACGGTAACAGCAATACAGCGACACCTGCTCCTACGACGACACCCGAACCCACAGCAAAGCCTGAGCAGGCAAAGCCTACGACGACACCCGAACCCACAGCAAAGCCTGAGCAGGCAAAGCCTACAACGACACCCGAGCCTACAGCAAAGCCTGAGCAAGCAAAGCCTACAACAGCACCGGAACCTACAAAAGCACCTGAAAGCAATACAAATACCAGCATCAGCAGCTATGCAGACCAGGTTCTACAGCTAGTAAATCAGGAGCGTGCGAAGGAAGGCTTATCAGCACTTACGACAAACGCTACACTGCAAGCAGCTGCAGAGCAAAGAGCACAAGAAACAGTACAGTCCTTCTCTCATACGAGACCGAATGGAACAAGCTTCTCAACAGTGCTTAAGGAATATGGAATTTCCTATAGAGCAGCAGGTGAGAATATCGCCTACGGCCAGAGAACTCCTCAGGAGGTTGTAAATGCCTGGATGAATTCATCCGGACACCGTGCTAACATTATGAATGCTAATTTCGGTAAAATCGGTATCGGTGTATACCAGAAGAACGGTGTAATCTATTGGTCTCAGTTGTTTACCAACTAATATATTTTATCAAAAACCGTAAGAAACTAAGCGATGATATCCAATATCTGTAAAGTTAAAAGGAGCCTGATTTTCAGTTGAAAATCAGGCTCCTTTGCCAATCATGTCTCCAGGCGCTGTCTGGTAGGATCGCAATCCGGGCGTTTGACTAATCCTGCTGTCTGAGTCAATTTCCAGAGATAATAGCATTCTTCCCGGGCCATGTGATCAGCCATTAAGGGGAAGAGTGTTCCTAAGACCCTGCCATCAATTCGTTGATCCCTCAGACCCTCCAGAAACTCCTTGAACTGCTGTATCATCAAATCGGACTGCTCATTCAAACGGTTTAGGGAAGGAAAGCTGGGTAACTGTGTTCTAAGATATCCGTTCATAATCAAAGCTTTCAGATTGAGATCAGTAAAATTCATTTCAAAATTATGACTCTTATCAATCAGATCTCTCTCCACCGGATCCAGATTTACTGCAACTGAGGCGGCATGGCCGATCGCATCTGTGAGCCAGAGCAGGTGGTAATGAACTGGATGAAAAAGGATTGGCCTGCCATTCATTATTAAGTTCATCACAGTCATGTATTCCTCTAATTCATTTAGCATGTCATTAAAGAAGGTAGAGGGAAGATGTACTTTGATAGCAGAGTTTAGTGTCAGAGCTAAGAGCAGCAGCTTAAAATCCCTAAACTGGCTTGTAAGCTGATAAGCCTGCTGGTTCAGCGCCTCCAGCTCCTGAGTTGCCAGCTGCTTTCGGGACTGTTCCAGAAGCTGGTCGTAGCTAATGATAAAATCCTGTGCCCTTTGTAAATAAGCCACCTCATTCGGAGGAAGAGAAAAGAATATAAATCGGGCATGATCCCCCATAATCTGAAGCCAGAAGCGATGTTCCATCAGAGCATTATCATAATTGATAGGTTCCTCCACAAAAAAGCCTCCAAAATAGTTCCTTCATACGATTATATGCACGCTAATTTTATTCAATAACCTCGGAATCCCTTTCCGATAATTTCACTGGTATTTGTAATCAGAAGAAAAGCCTCCGGCTCGGTCTGCTTGATAAATTTCCGAAGGTTAACAGCTTGGGAACGGTTCATAACTGCAAGTACGATTTTCTTATCACTGTGAGTAAAGGCACCCTTGGCATCGATTACGGTAGCGCTGCGGTTAAGCTTCTGAAGAATGAAAGCACAAATCGGTTCAGGGTTCTCGCAGATGATGGTAAAGTATTTATTCAGATTCATACTCTCGATCACGATATCGACAAGAGTGGTTTTCAAAAATAAACCGAGGATGGACAATAATCCTGTTTCAATTCCGAATACAAAGAAGGAAGCTAAGGTTAGTAGAAGGTCTGTCATCAGCAAGGCCCTGCCGATATCGATACTGGAGTATTTTTTTAGAAGCATTGCAATCACATCGGTTCCACCGGTCGAGGAACCGATATTAAAAAGAATGGCAGCACCGACAGCAGGCAATATTACGGCAAATGCCAGCTCCAACATCGGTTCACCGGTCAGAGGTCCCTCCATCGGTTGTAGGGTCTCCAGTAATCTGATACTGACAGACATCAGGAGACTCCCATAAGCGGTACGGTTCCCAAAGCTCCTTCCAAGAAAGATATAGCCTACAATTAATAGAAGAATATTGATAATAAGTACTAAAGTACCGGAGCTTACAGCTTCACCGAAGATCGGACTTAGGATGATAGCGATACCGGTCACTCCTCCAATGGAGAAGTTATTGGGAAATTTAAAAAAATACACGCCTATTACAACAAGCAGTACTCCAACTGTAATCAATAAATATTCTTTTATTTTAAATAGAAAGGTATGTTTCGTTTCCATGAGGAACCTCCTCTTAAAGTAGATTCTATATAGTATCAATCGTTATAAGTATGATATGCTGCGTACCAAAAGTCAAGTAGCCAACGAGCAGTGATAGTAAATGAATCTAACGGAGGGAAATGATAAGGTTAATTCAAATATCAAACTCCATTCCGTGGTTTGAACTTTATTCCTCAGCTTGTGTGGTATGATTACCATTTACTTACTTGGAGATCTCTATGTAGAAAATTTAAATAAAATTAATATTAAAAAATTTAAATAATTTAAAAAATACTATTGCAAATTGGTAAATTATATTATATAATTGCGAGGTAAAATTTGTTAAGGGTATACTGATACCTGTACGAAGCATCCCTAGAGGATGATGAAAGGAGTTGTTGTTAATGTCCGTTTTTGTAAAGGTGATTTCCGACTAAAACAGCATATTGGGCTAACCGGGATGTAATGGGGTGAGGAACCTTATCTTGGTGATGCCGTAATAGTATCCTTTCGTGAACGATAGCTATTAGATTAAATGTGGCACGCGACAAACCGTGTTAACATATGATAAGCTGAATGCACACTGCAAGGTGTGCTTTTTTTGCACCGCTAAAAGCAAATCCGATAGGCTGCTTATAGCGGTATTTTTATGCCCAAATGGAATGGAGTTTGTGTTGGAGTGGGAGAAGCTTATGGCAGGTAAACGAAAGGCAGGGGGATGTCTATGAGAGAATTAATGGTTGAACAGGAACGGTTTACACTTGAAAGGAGAATTATGATGCGTATATCAAATAAAAGTATTGAAAAGAAAGAAAAGAAGCAATCAAGAGGATATTACTACAGGAGGGAGGAATACAATGATAAATTTAACGGATTATGGCTTGACAGAATGTTTTTACTTGAAGGATGGACAGCAGGGATTAAAAGATGAGGTTATGGAAACGGATGGCGGACAGCTGGTGTACGCAAGGGTGATTGCGGTTCATCGCGAGCTATATAAAGTGGTTTCCGAATATGGGGAAGGGAATGCAAGACTGAAGGGGTCCGCATATAACAATGTATCCTCAGCGGAGGACTTTCCGGCAGTCGGAGATTTTGTACTTCTTAAGTACAATCCCCTGGGGGATTCCCAGGTGGTAAAGGTCTGTGATAGAAAATCAAAGTTTTCGAGGCCGGATTATTCCGGCCATGCGCAGGGCTATGTTAAGACAGTCCTAGAGCAGGTGGTGGCAGCTAACTTTGACTATGTATTTATAATCGCTTCCCTGAACTATGATTTTAATATCGGTCGAATCCTTCGATATGTAACAGTTGCTTGGGAAAGCGGGGGAACCCCGGTCATCCTTCTTACGAAGGCGGATTTGGTAGAAGATTATACAGAACAACTGGAGGCTGTCAGAGAACAGGCAATTGGAGTAACGGCTATCGCAATCAGTTCGGTAACAGGCTTAGGACTGGAGCAACTGCAGCAGTTTCTTAAGCCAGGAAACACAATTGCTTTTTTAGGCTCCTCCGGTGTCGGTAAATCAACCCTTGTCAATGTCCTGGCAGGGGAGGAGATCATGAAGGTAAATACCATCAGAGAGGATGATAGCAAGGGGCGGCATACAACAACACACCGCCAGCTGATCCGACTGAATAATGGAGTTATGATCATTGATACCCCTGGGATGAGAGAGCTTGGTATGTGGGATGTGGAGGAGGGCTTAGGAGCAACCTTTTCCGATATTGAGGACCTATTTGAACAGTGCCGCTTCTCGGACTGTACTCATAGGAAGGAGCCCGGCTGTGCAGTCCTGGCTGCATTGGAGAATGGAGAGCTTCAGAGGTCCAGGTGGAGGAGCTATCTACACATGAGGGAGGAAGCGAGGTTCACTGAGAATAAGGCGGCTTATCTCCGTGATAAAGCTGCATTCCACAAGAAGATTAATAGGGATGCTCATCAAAGAAATAAGCAAAGGGGAAAGAGATGATGAGTAGGGTT
>JAEYRK010000103.1 GCA_023435645.1 Bacillota bacterium | reverse complement strand
TGAAGATAATATGGCATATCAGCGTCATCCGACTAATATCTTGAGCATGGGTGCAGGTCTATATGCCATAGAAATCGTTAACCTTAAGGAGGATATGACAAATGAATATGCCCGAGTTAAAAATCGGTATCGTTGCTGTCAGCAGGGATTGCTTCCCGATGCAGCTGTCAGAGAACAGAAGGAAGGCAGTCGTTACGGCTTACTCAAAGTACGGCAAGCTCTATGAGTGCCCTACCACTGTCGAAAATGAAGTACATATGATGAAGGCACTGGAGGAAGTGAAGCAGGCTGGCTGCAATGCGTTGGTGGTCTACCTCGGAAACTTCGGTCCTGAGACACCGGAAACCTTACTGGCGAAATACTTCGATGGGCCTGCGATGTATGTGGCAGCCGCTGAGGAAAGCGGTGATGATTTATTAGATGGCAGAGGTGATGCTTACTGTGGAATGCTGAATGCCAGTTATAATCTGAAGCTCAGGGGAATCAAGGCCTACATACCGGAATATCCGGTCGGTGACGCAGAAGAGGTCGCTACCATGATCGCCGAATTCGCTCCGATTGCCAGAACCCTGGTTGGCTTAAGCAATCTGAAGATTATCTCCTTCGGCCCCCGCCCCCAGGACTTCCTTGCCTGCAATGCTCCCATCAAGCAGCTTTATAATCTGGGAGTTGAGATTGAGGAGAATTCTGAACTGGATTTGTATGCTGCCTTTAACGACCATGCCGGAGATCCCCGTATTCCTGAGGTAATCGCCAGCATGGAGAAGGAGCTGGGTACCGGCAACAAGATGCCCGGAATCCTTCCGAAGCTGGCCCAATATGAGCTGACCCTTCTGGATTGGGCAGAGGCCCATAAGGGCTCCAGAAAATATATCGCCTTCGCCAATAAGTGCTGGCCTTCCTTCCAGACGCAGTTCGGCTTCGTACCCTGTTACGTAAACAGCCGTCTGACTGCTATGGGAATACCGGTATCCTGTGAAGTAGATATCTACGGAACCTTGAGCGAGTACATCGGAACCTGCATCAGTGAAGATGTGGTAACACTTCTGGATATCAACAATACGGTTCCTGCAGATATGTATCAGGCAGAAATCAAAGGGAAATACAATTACGGTATCAAGGATACCTTCATGGGCTTCCACTGCGGTAACACAGCTGCCTGCAAGCTGAGCAGCTTCTCCATGAAGAACCAGAAGATCATGGCAAGGGCCTTAGAGCCGAACCAGGAGCCTAACATCACCAGAGGAACTCTGGAGGGCGATATCGCTCCCGGCAACATCACCTTCTTCCGTCTGCAGAGTACTGCGGATGCACAGCTGAAGGCATATGTAGCTGAAGGTGAGATTCTTCCGGTCGCTACCCGTTCCTTCGGAGGCATCGGTGTATTTGCCATCCCCGAAATGGGCCGCTTCTATCGCCATGTCCTGGTAGAGAAGAATTATCCTCATCATGGCGCTGTAGCCTTTGGTCATTTCGGTAAGTCGCTGTTCGAGGTGTTCAAATTCCTCGGAGTTGAGGATATCGGCTTCAATCAGCCGAAGGGTATGTTATATAAGACAGAGAACCCCTTCGCATAGTTCCCAACGATAGGAACAACGCTTCATCAAAGAACTAATATATGTTCAAGTAAATGATGTTTATATTAAGTGATGATCATATCAAGTGATGTAAATATCAAGTGATGTAAATATTTAGTGATTAAATATTAAGTGAATTAGGTATCAAGTGATGTAAATATCAAAGGATGATTCTTTGCGTTAGTTTATATTACTGTTTATGGCAAGCCATGAAACCATTTTTGCGGATTCTTAGGAATCCGCATTTTTTATAGAATTTTTTCCGTGTATGAACAGAAGCTAGCAACATTCCAGCAGGGCTTTCTATATCTTCCCATAAAATACAAAATGATATGATAAATATCCCCTTCTACTATAAATAAAATCCCTTTGTTCTACAGATAATACCATTACAGTCGGAATATTTCCGGGCTGATGATAGGAATCGCTATGAAAGACAAGGAAGGAAGATTTGATTTTAACGGATATGTGGAGAGCGGAGCGCTCTCCGGCTCCAGTCCGACCATCTTCCTGCTTGGTCCAGATAGAAACTTGGAGGATCACCAAGATGAATCTGATCAAGCTGCTAAGGAAGAAGAAGGCAGAAAGGTGGAGTTAATGAAAAATGACAGCTCAAGGCTGCCCTCCTAAGAAATATGTAAATGAGACTGTCCCGGGCGAAGTTCACCCCCGAAATTTAAGCACATAATGGCGTTTGTGAGTAAATTAGGCGGTGTATTTCACCCGGGACAGTCTTCCTTGTGATTTTGTTGTAACTATTCTTTGAAAGGTAAGGTGGGTTATTATGGCATCCTATGTAGCTCCTGCTATGAAAGAAAAATTTGAAACACTATCCATTGACCTCAAAAATGCAATTCTGGAACGTAATGTCCAGATTAACACCATCCATGACTTAATCAATGTCCTGGATGCAATTGTAAAAGAGGCAGATTCGGAAGAGGCCATGGCAAGAAGATAATATTCCTATTCCGTGAACGGCTGTTGTAAGTCTTTCCCTTTCGGGAAGTACTTCGGCAGCTTACATAATGAAGCTTGTTCGCTGTCGCTTACTAGTGAAAAGCAAAGCTTGTTACCTACTTGACAAAGCTTCCGATAAACTCTATCACCTTAGCCTCGTAATTGACCCTGTCCTTCCTATAAGACATCCCATGACCTGCTCCTTCTACAATCATCAACTGCTTCGGAGCCTTACAGGCATCATAGAGCCGATCTACCATCTCTGTAGGGACAAAGGTATCATTTCCTCCATGAATGAATAGTATGGGGAGCTTATTTTTCTTGACCTGCTCTATCGCAGAGGCTTCATAAAAATTATAACCTACCTTAAGCGTGGTCAAAAGGCTGGTTGCCGGCAGGATCGGGAAGCTCGGAAGATGGTAGATTTGTTTCAGCAGATAAGAGAGCTCATCGTAAACAGAGGTGTATCCGCAGTCCTCGATGATAGCCTTTACCTGTTCCGGCAGCTTTTCCCCACTGACCATCATAACCGTAGCGCCTCCCATGGAGACACCATGCAGGATAATCTCTGCATCCTGTCCCACTGCCTTGATGACCTGATTGATCCACAGCAGGTAATCCTTTCTATCGGGCCATCCGAAGCCAATATAGTTTCCTTCACTGGCACCATGCCCTCTGGCATCCGGCATCAGTACATGATAACCCAGTACCTCATGATAAAATTTGGCCAAGGTTCCCATGTCCTTTCCCTGTGAGGAATATCCATGGGCAAGAATAACAATTCGGTTTGTCACAGCTTCTGCCGGAAGGAAATAAGCAAGCAGCTTTAACCCATCCTCAGAGATTAAGCGCCAGGTCTCATGGCTTTTGCTATCCACCCACTCCGCCCCCAAAAGGCCCTGATTACCCGAATCCTCAGCAGACTCACTGAAGTTTTGCTTCAACTCCTCACTGTAATCCAGCAAATCCTTCTTGTCACGATTGATGGCCACATCATAGAAATAAAAGCTTGCTGCGATCAACAGAATCAAAGCCAATACGAAGGCACAGCAGCTGATGATGATTGCTATTTTGGCTGTTCTGTTCATAGATTACCTTCTCCATATCATACTTATTAATATATACTGTAGGATTGAACAGATAAGAACTCTGTATGAAAGGGCAAAGAAGTTCAGTAAATAAGCATTGATTGTTTTAGGCCAATATTATATGATTGGGTCATACAGATGTTGTTATATACTGGTATTTTATGGGAGGATGTATGAATCAGGAATTAAAGGATATGTTACTGCATCTAGATATTTATAAGAGAGTTGATGTTCCAAAAGAGGAAATGGATCAGATCAGTCCGGAAGAGCTTCGCATGGATTTTAACGGAAATCCTTATTTCATACAGGATCCCGGTTTATCTACAGAAGAAGTAAATACTATGTTACGCGCCCAACAGACCCTGCAGATTAAAATGATAAAAAACATAGTTTTAATCTTCTTCATTTGCTACTTGCTTGCTACTGTATTCTTCCAAATTCGTGCTTAAGAAATACCCCGGGACAAATCCCGGGGTATCATTATAATCTCATATATTATCTAAAAACTTTCCAATCGTTACTTAAAAACGATTTGCCTCAGCTGCTTCCTGAATGGAAACAGTCAATAACGTATTTAATGGGTTTATTCGGTGTTTTGTGTGCTATAAGTGTGTTATTTTACAATACTCACCGCTATTTTTACATTTAATCAATATAATTACTTGGGTTTTCTATCCATAAACAGTCCATATATTAGTACATTATTTTGTTCGTTTCAACTCTACAGTCATGCTAGAGTCTATCACAACATATTGACCTTTCTTTAATTTCATGTTTTTATAAACATTAGAGAAACTACTGTCTCTGGATGTTGTTAATAACACTCCTTGCATCTTATACTTACCATCATCATAATCTTTTTCAGAAGTATAAACTTCAAAAGAGCCATAACCATTTATTGCGGTAATGGTATATGTCCCGGCAGTAATATCCTCGCCAACAATATATTCTCCACTTGTGAACTCCACTGTTTCTCCTACAGTGATATTGGTATTCTTGCTGTTTACCACAAATACAGAACAGTCATAGTCCTTGCCGTCAACTGTAGCGGTAATCGTGGCTGTTCCTGCTTTGACAGCAGTTACTAATCCCTTTTTACTAACAGTCGCAATAGTTTCCTTTGAGCTTGTCCATTTAACAGCACTATCAGAGCCCGTTATTTTTAATTGTAATGTTGCATCTACTTCTAGAGTAGCCTTGGTTTTGCTTATTTTAATCGTTGCTGCTTGTGCTGATCCAGGAGCCGATAATACTGCTATCATAATGATAGCTAAAAACATTGAGAATATTTTTTTCATTGGATACATCCTCCTTTCTACTAATACATTTCATTTACTGCTTTTTTACAAGATCACCACATAACTCATTCATAAGAATATCTATTTTCAAATTATCAGCTCCATTCGAAATATCTATGAATAATTCAAATACTGGTAATGAACTTGAATCAGTAACTTTTATGTAGGTATATTTAGTGTTTTCAGTTTTCATAGCAGGTCCTAACGCTACAGCGAAATTTTGAAACCTGAAAAAATCAATAATATTCTCCTGCAAAACATCCTCAATTGTAACACTGTATTGGATCGTATCTTCATCTAAACGTGCAAACTTCGTATTATCCCAAAAGCAGCTGAACCCCACGCTTGAGTAACAATATCATCTGAGTTAGCAGAAGCATCCATATATAACTTCATGTATTCAGAAGATAGCTTTTTATTGTTCGTTTTCGTCACTAAGAGTATTATAGCTGATCTATAATTATTAAAATTTATCATCTAGATCCTTATTCTCTGCTTTCAACATATCAATATCTGTC
>JAEYRK010000018.1 GCA_023435645.1 Bacillota bacterium | reverse complement strand
TTTTGATATATGATATGGGGCTATTTAAATTCTACAATGGTGACACCGTGGTCACCTTCACCAAAACCACCGACACGATAGGTTTTCACATACTTCGTTTTCTTAAGATGTGCATGCACTGCATTTTTCAATGCTCCGGTACCCCGGCCATGGATGATTGTTACCTTCGGAAGATGAGCCAGATAAGCATCATCCAGGTATTTATCCAGTTCGGATAAGGCTTCATCCACTGTTTTTCCGATCAAATTGATTTCGGGATGGATCGTAAAGGATTTTGACATTTTGATTTTACCACTGGAGGTTTTATGAAGATTTGGGGCTGAGATTACATCTTCGTCCACCAGCTCCAGATCCCTAATATTTACCTGGGATCGCAGGATACCCATCTGAACATACAGATCACCCTTTGCATTAGGTAGGGAGCTGACTGTCCCCTTCAGACCGAGGCTGATCACATTTACAGCATCCCCGAGCTTCAGATTATTCGTGGAAACTGCCTTCCCCTGCTTTGGACGATTCTTCTGAGAGTTGGTCTCACTGTTACTTAAGCGATCTCTAAGGATACCACGTTCAGCTTCCATATCCTTGATGTTGCCGCCCTCCTGAAGCCAACGGTTATACTTACGGATGCTCTCATCCGCAAATTCCTTTGCCTCCTGCAGTACCTTGGCTGCCTCCTCCTTCGCTTCCTTAAGTAAACGCTCTCTGCTGGCATCAAGGGTTTCGTTCTTCCTTGCCAGATTCTTCTTTAGCTGCTCAATCTCATTCTTATAGCGGGTGATTTCATCCTGCTCCTTCTCAATGGTGACGCGGCTTTCCTCCAGGTCACTGATTAGATCTTCAAAGCTCTTATCCTGGCTGCCAATCCGCTCCTTGGCATCCTCAATAATAAAATCCGGTAGGCCAAGCTTAGAAGAAATTGCGAACGCATTACTCTTACCAGGAATACCGATCAGCAGGCGGTAGGTCGGTCGGAGTGTCTCTACATTAAATTCACAGGAGGCATTGATGACTCCCTCTGTGGAAAGTGCATACACCTTTAATTCGCTATAATGGGTGGTGGCCAGAGTCCGAATACTCCTCTTGTGGAGATAGGAAAGGATGGAGATGGCAAGGGCGGCACCCTCGGTCGGATCTGTACCGGCTCCCAGCTCATCAAAAAGCACCAGTGAATTCTCATCCGCCTTCTGCAGGATAGTCACAATATTCGTCATATGGGAGGAGAAGGTACTGAGACTCTGCTCGATACTCTGCTCATCCCCGATATCTGCATAAACCTCCTGAAATACCGCCAATTCTGAGTTATCAAAGGCCGGGATATGCAGGCCGGCCTGCCCCATCAGAGTGAGAAGGCCAATTGTCTTTAGGGAAACGGTCTTGCCGCCGGTATTTGGTCCCGTGATGATTAACATATTAAAATCCTTACCGATCATAATATCGATCGGCACCACCTTCTTCGGGTCAATTAGGGGATGGCGGCCCTTCTTAATATGAATATAACGGTTATTATTAAATTTCGGTTCTGAGCCCTTCATCTGCTTTGACAGGGCAGCTCTCGCGAAGATGAAATCCAATTGAGAAAGGGTGAGGAAATTATATTCCAAAGCTTCTGTATGCTCGGAAGCCATGTTAGAGAGCTCGGCAAGAACCTTCTCAATCTCCTCCTGTTCCTTGATTGATAACTCCCTCAGCTCATTATTCAGTCGTACCACGGCCATTGGTTCAATGAATAGAGTAGAGCCGGTGGAGGATTGGTCATGAATCATTCCCTGGAACTGGCTCTTGAACTCTGCTTTAACCGGCAGGCAATAGCGGCCGTTCCTCATGGTAATGATATTTTCCTGAAGCATGGATCGGGTAGAATTTTGAATCGATGCGATCTCACTGTGTATACGATCATTTGTATTTCTGATCGCCCGTCGCACGCTTTTTAATGCAGGACTTGCGTCATCTGCAATCTCCTCTTCTGATACGATACATCGTTTGATTTCATTATTTAACGGAGTCAGAGGCTCCAGTCCGGCGAAATACTCCGTCAGTGAGTCGACAGACTGCTCCTCCCCTTCTTTACCGGTATAGCCGCCATAAGCCTTGATACGAAGGGTAGCATCCAGATCACTGCTGATATGAAGAAGCTCACCTGCTCCGAGGGAGGAACCTACCTTAAGTCTCATGACTGAAGGCCGTATGTCGTGTATTCCACCGAAGGAGACACTTCCCTTCCGAAGAAGGCGGGATAGGGCATCTGTGGTCTCGATCTGCAGACGCTTGATTTCCTTCAGCTCCTCCTGAGGAAGTAAATGGGCACAGAGCTCCCTGCCATAGCTTGTTCCGGCCAGTGCACATAATTTATCTATAATTTTATGATATTCTAAGGTTCGTAAAGCTTTTTCGTTCATAATACCCTCCATGCTGCCACCCCGCAGCGCATCCCATAATCATAAGCACTTCATGAGCCTTCCGCCTACTAAAAAGTGCCTCGCATGTATCTATTTTACCTTAACATGTAAGAAATTAAAACAGGGAAATGAAATATTCTCCTCAGAATACTACAAAAAGCTTGTCCATCCTTATGTTTAGGGGGTGGGGGTATGGTAAAAAGGAAGCCATGCTTCTTCTGCTTGCACAGGGCTGCTTGGTATCGTAGGGTACCTTTTTACAAAGGAGGACAGTGCCCATTCCGAACTCAGCAGCTATGTAGCACTTGTGCTTATTTTATTCTTTCCTCATAAATAATCACAGGGGTGCCCTCTTCAATATTTTCGAAGATGATCTTTGCCAGAGAAAAGGGGGCATTGACACATCCATGGGAGCCTCTGTGCTTATAGATCTCACCACCAAAGGAGCTTCTCCAGGTGGCATCATGTACACCTATACCTCCAAAGAAGGGCATCCAATATGTCACCTTCGCCGCATAGCCGGGGCCGACCAAGGTGGCATTTTTTTGTTTATAGACCACCATATAGCTCCCTAGGACAGTGGAGAAGCCCCTGCTTGGATTTCCTGTAACAACCGGACCATGGGTGATCAGCTTGCCGTCCTTATAGAACCATAAATGCTGACGGGTAAGATTAATCTCAAGGTAGGTATCACCGATATCATCCTCACCCCGTTGTTTCGCTTTCTGAATATAAGCCGGTTCCTTTTCGATTACCTCACCCTTTTTTATGTGTTTGGTTAATGCTTCGATTTCAGCTTCCTGATCAATCATCCAGCCATAGAGGCCTCCGGTAACTTCTACTGTTCTTCCTGTAGAGGAATGAAAGCTTCTCGTGGTACCGACGGTATCATATTTCTTACTCAGACCCTTTACATAAATCAGAATTGCATACCGATTGAAAATCACATCCAGATTAGCATCAACCTTAAGCCATTTATTGATGGTCTTGCCGTCCAGGATTTCCTTCTGATCCCCAAAAAGGTAAGTGATTTGAGCCGAGGTGTATAGATCTAACGTGCTTTTTGTTTGGGCTGTCTTCTGGGATTCCAGGGTAAATCTGGGGCTTTTATAGCATTGCTGCTCATTCAGATCAATTGTATTAAGACCGTTTGCTATTCCTGCTTCTATCTCTTTGTAGAGCTTATCCCGAAGAACAGTATTTCCGTATACCTCACCAATCACCTTATAAGAGCCCCTGCTATATCGAAAGGATACATTCCTTGGCTCCACAGCATCCTTTTTGAGACAATTCAATTCATTGATCTGTTGATCTAGTTTTCCTTTATGATAAAGATATAATTGATCCATATGATAATCCTTCTGATCAAAAGTATATCGAAACCATAGAAAAGGATTTTGTCTGTGACCGAGCTCATCTATTCTAAGCTTCTCATTGAGACGCAGGTCAAAATCATGTCCGTAAAGGTATTCGACTGTACCATTCCTTTCGATGAGCTCTAATTTATATTGCTTCAGATGATTTCGGATCACATCATCCACATCCTTATATTTCTTGAGAGATACATCGACACCGTTGATAGAGGTATTAAAAAAGAAATGATTCATGAAATAGATACAGCCTAGAATATATAGCACCAGAACGGAAGCCGGAAGAAGAAGCAGTCTTCTGGCTATCTTATTAACATGTAATGCTTCAGAATGAATCTCCCTCAAAGCGGTTCCCAACTCCATTAATTCATCAACTAAAGCATCATATGTCCGCAATAAGGAATTTAAAACTTTTTCTTTCGACTTGATCTTAACAACCCGTTTCGAATAATAGCCCTTTTCATTATGACAAAATTATGCTAGAATAGCTGTTGATTATGGCATGATTTCCTCCGGTAACCAGGAAGAAATCATAGGGATACAATCCTATAGGGTAATAGGTCCGCGCTAGAGTAAGTTTATAGTTGATTAATTGCCAACAATACATGATACAAAGTAGAAGGTAACAGGCACGGATCAGCTGATTGTTTACATTTAATTCATAATATGTTCATAAGTAAGTGATAAAATAGGAATAATGTATCATATAAATTGGCCAGATTAAGCATTTATGTCATATAAACTAATCTCATGCTTCAGTAAGGAGAAGGAAAATGTCTGTGGAGGACAAGGACAAAAAGGAGTACGAGTTTATAAAGGAACAAGTAATTCAAAAAAAGCGAAAAAAAATGCGGAAGTATGTCGTTCCGTTTTTTATGACATTCTTTATGGCAATCCTGTTTGGTGTGGTTGCTGCTGTTACCTTTTGCCTTACGGAGCCTGAATTATACAAAATTTTACATAAAGATCAAGAAATAAAGACACCAATTTCTTTTCCGACCACCTATCCGAATAATGAAGGCACGGAAGTGAAAGCAGACCCTACACCCACACCGGAAATCAGTCCGCCAATAGAGAATAATGTATCAGGACAGGCACCTGTGGAGGGGGATAAGAAGCAGGTGGTCATCAATAAAATAAACGCAGATATAAAGGACTATATCAAAATGGCTGACGAGGTACGAGGTGTTGCTAACAAGGCAAATAAATCCCTTGTTACAATTTCCAGTATCGTGGAAGGGAAGGACTGGCTTGGTTATTCTACAGAGACAGTGATTGAAACCTCAGGCTTGATAATCTTTAATAACGGTACGGAATTAATCGTTCTTGTCAGCTATGACAGAGTCAAAAATGCAAGTATCATCAAATTGAAATTATCAGAGACGGATTTATTGGATGCCAGACTCCTGGATTATGAGATGGATATAAACCTTGCAGTACTCTCCGTCAATGTGAAGGATATACCACCGCTATATCTAAATAGTAATATGGCGGTTGCTACCTTGGGCGAATCCTATACGATAACCGTAGGAAGCCCGATTATCGCATTGGGCAATCCCAACGGACATCCGAATTCCATGGGAATTGGGATAATTACCAGCAGAGGCAGCTCCATCAGTATTACAGATAATAAATTAGATCTATTTCATACGGATATTGTGGATAATGCGAACAGCGACGGCGTAATTTTCAATATGAGCGGTGAGGTCATCGGAATCATTACAAGAACGCTGAAGGAAGGTATGAATGTTAATCTGAATACCGTGATCGGAATTAGTAAGGTCAAACCGATAATTGAGCGTCTGGCCAGAGCAGAGTCTAGGATTTATTGTGGTGTGGTGGCTGAAGACATGACCGAAGCGGCAAAGGCTGAGAATGAGGTTCTGCATGGCATCTATATTAATGAAGTTCGGGCGAATTCTCCCGCGTTTGAAGCAGGCCTGCGGGGCGGAGATATTATCCTGATGGTTGATGGTAGGGCCATCATGAACACGAATAGCTTCTTCAATATCATATCCGGATATGAAATCGGAACAACGCTGGAATTTGATATTAAGAGAACCTCTGGAAGCAGTAAAAGGGAGATGACCTTGTCAGTAACCTTGACTGAGAAGAAATAGGATTGACGGAAAAAACATTGGGCTGTATCATGTAACCTATGGTATAGCCTATTTTTGTGCCTGATGCTAGACCGGATATAGACATATGGGTATATAGGCACATAGGTATATAGGTATATGGGCATTTAGGTATAGGGTATATGGGTATAGGGCATTTGGGTATAGGGTATATAGGTATATGAGTATATTAGCATATGGGTATAAGGGTATATGGTTAGTGTACGGAAATATAAATCCAGTGTTTTTATAAAAGCCAGGGGGTAATATCTTACGGAATGACTTTATATATTAATTCAGGTAGGGTATAATTAAGTTAGCGATCATTATGAAGGTCTATGAAGTAAGGTTACATAATACATCGGAATGTGCTAGGACAGAAAGGGTAAGAAAGAGATGAAATATATTCAGGAGCTACGTGAGGGGGATTTGATCAGAAATGAGATCTATCTCTGCAAAACGAAACAGGTGTTAACGGGGAAAAGTGGAAAAAGCTATGTATCCCTGGTCCTTCAGGACAAGACCGGGACCATAGATGCGAAAATTTGGGATTTTAATAACGAAATACAGCAATATGAAGCAATGGACTTCGTGCATATTGATGCAAGAGTGACCAGCTTTCAGGATGCATTACAGCTAAATATCAGTCGAATCTATAAGAGTCGCGAGGGGGAATATTATCCGGAGGATTACTTCCCGGTAACCAATAAGAGCATTGAGGGAATGTATACGGAGATTAAGGAGATAATCAACTCTCTTAAGGAAGCGAACCTGAAGGCCTTAGCAGAGCATTTCTTTCTGCAGGATGCGGCATTTATCAAGGAATTTAAGAATCATTCTGCCGCAAAAAGTGTTCATCATAGCTTTGTCGGAGGTCTACTTGAGCATACACTCAGTGTGACCAGGCTCTGTGAATATTTTGCTTCCAGCTACCCGATGATTAATCGGGATCTCCTTCTTACAGCTGCCCTGTTCCATGACATCGGTAAGATGGAGGAGATTTCCTCCTTCCCGGAGAATGATTACACTGATGACGGTCAGCTGCTCGGACATATCTTCATTGGTACGAATAAGGTGGATGCTTATATTAAGTCACAAAATAAATTCCCTGCGAAGCTGGCGAAGGAACTACTTCATTGTATACTCGCCCATCATGGAGAGTTGGAATATGGGTCTCCGAAGAAGCCGGCGACGATAGAAGCCTTGGCGCTACATTTTGCTGATAATGCGGATGCTAAGCTGCAGACAATGACGGAGCTGTTAAGCGGTGGGGACCCGAAGGTGGAATGGATGGGATATCAGAGAATGTTTGAATCTAATATCATGAGAAGCACCAAGGGAAAAGAATAAGGGTATAAAAATAGGGACAAGGAAACAAGGCATCATAATGATAGATAAAATAAGAAATTAAAGCATGAAATAAGATATAGATTTAAATCGGGAATAGGGTAAAGGGAATAAGTAAGCGGCAATTATAAGAAATATTCAAGGTTAATATTATGGTCCTATGTCAAGATTTAGTACAAAATAAAATGAGAAGTTCTGCCTGTTAAGCAGCAGGCAGAGACATAGCCCTCTCATACAGTTTTTCATATTTGTTAGGAGACAAATAATCACAATGGCTGTGGATCCTAACGGTGTTATAAAAGGTTTCGATGTATTCAAAAATAAGCTTATAGGCATGGTTGTAGTTACGAATACAAAACCGGTTCAACCATTCTCGTTTAATGAGAGAATGGAAAGATTCAATGCAGGCATTATCGTAAGGGTTACCGGTATGAGAATAACTGCGTTGCATGTTTCCAGTGGCTTCTCGCCAGGCATTAGAAACATACTGGCTGCCACGGTCTGAGTGTATAATTAAAGGCAAATCGGTATTCCGACAAGCTTTTGCTTTATTAATTGTATCAATTACGGAAGATACTTCCATGGTTTCAGAAAGAGTCCAAGCAATAATCTTTCTGGCAAATAAGTCCATAACGCAGTTGAGATAGACAAATCCGTCCTGTGTCCAAATGTAAGTGATATCGGTGCACCAAACAGCGTTAGGACGTTCTGGGTTAAACTGTTCATCAAGGATGTTATGAAGTTCATCACTAAAATCAGAGTCTCTGGTTGTGGTGGTCCAAGGTTTAATCCACTGGGCTTTGATGCCCATTTCACGCATGTATTTACCTACTGTGCGTTGGGCAATGGTTTCGCCGGATTTGCGAAGTTCCTTAGTGATTTTAGGAGCGCCGTAATTCTGTTTTGATCTATCATAAATCTTCTGGATTTCCTTTTTCACAACCTCTTTACGTTGCTTAGAGGAAGAGACTTTTCGATTCAGAAAAGCATGATATCCAGAGCGGGACACGCCTAAAAATTTCAGCATTCCGGAAGTAGAGACTCGGCGTCTTGTAACTTTAGATGCCTCTACCTTGGCAGAAACTTCAGTATAGATAGCTTCTGTTAATCTTTCCCCAGAATGCCGATGGCTTTTTTTAACACATCAAGTGCATCCTGAGCATCACGGAGCTCACGTTTGAGACGAGCGATTTCCTTTTGTTCATCTGATTCGTAGTTACCGGAACCTCTAACGGGAATGTCACCATCATGATCACGGAATTGAGCCTCCCATTTGGCTAAGGTACTTAAACCTATTCCGAGATTCTTGGCACATTCACCCTGAGTAAGATCAGGATGTTCCTTGCGATAGTTGATAGCATCCAACTTGAACTGCTTAGTGTGTTGTTTTGATTTTCTTGGCATAATGAGTTCCTCCTATTGTTATTATACATTATCTCAAGGGAATGTCTCATTTTGTTTTGTACTAATTAGATGCTAACATCATTAAGGAATTTTGATAGATACGTAAAGGGTAAGGTCAGATAGGATTAGGCATGGTTAAGAAGAATGATCAAGTGGTTGTTACAATTGAAGATATCGGGTCAGATGGGGAAGGAATAGGCAAGCACGAGGGCTATACCTTGTTTATTAAGAATACGGTTGTAGGGGATAAGGTTCTTGCTAAGGTCATGAAGACCGGCAAGTCCTATGGCTATGCCAGACTGGTGGAGCTGATCGAGCCCTCCCCATTCCGTATCAGCCCAAGATGTCCCATCTCGGATAAATGCGGCGGCTGCCAGCTGATGCATATGGATTATGCGAAGCAGTTGGAATATAAGGAGAACAAGGTGAGAAGCTGCCTGACCAGAATTGGCGGGTTCAAGGATATCCCAATGGAGCCGATCTGCGGAATGGACCAGCCTTATTATTACCGGAACAAGTCCCAATTTCCGGTCGGGAGAAATAAGGATGGAAGAATTACCATCGGCTTCTATGCCGGAAGGACTCACTCCATCATAGATACCGAGCATTGTTACATCGGAGCAGAGGTGAATGTTAAGATTATTCAGTTCTTTCGGGGCTTTCTTGAGAAATATGGGATCGAGCCCTACGAGGAGGAGACCCACAAAGGACTTCTACGTCATATCCTGACCAGAGTTGGATTTCATACCGGAGAGGTTATGGTCTGCCTGGTTATTAACGGAAGCGACTTCCCCCACAGGGAGGAGTTGGTGAAGGGGCTACTTCAGATTCCGGGAATGAAGAGCATCTGTCTTAACCGTAATGCCGCTAAGACCAATGTCATCTTAGGGGATAAGGTAATCCCCGTCTGGGGGGAACCCTATATCACGGATTTCATCGGTCCAATCATGTATAGAATCTCTCCCTTGTCCTTCTATCAGGTAAATCCTGAGCAGACGAAAAAGCTCTATGATATAACTCTGGACTATGCTGGGTTGAAGGGCTCAGAAGTGGTCTGGGACCTGTACTGCGGCATAGGCACGATCTCCCTATTCCTTGCTCAGAGGGCAAAGAAGGTATATGGTGTTGAGATCATCCCTGAGGCCATCGAGGATGCGAAGAAGAATGCAGAGCTGAACGAAATATCGAATGCAGAATTCTATGTAGGGGCAGCAGAAGAAGTTCTCCCCAGGAAATATAGAGAAGAGAAGATTGAAGCGGATATCATCGTTGTGGACCCGCCCAGAAAGGGCTGTGATCAGAGTCTTCTGGACACAATCCTAGCCATGGCCCCGAAGAAGGTGGTCTATGTCTCTTGTGATCCGGCAACCTTAGCTAGGGATCTTAAATACCTATGTGAGAGGGATTATGAACTGGTTAAGGTAAGACCGGTGGACCAGTTTGGACATAGTGTGCACGTGGAGACGGTTTGCTTGCTGTCTAGGAGGGGATTTGTCTTAT
>JAEYRK010000111.1 GCA_023435645.1 Bacillota bacterium | reverse complement strand
TTTCTCTGTCACAACCTTATGTACCGCTATGTGCGGCAATCGAGTGAGAACGTGTCTCTGTTGGATTAATAGTCACACGCTATTCATGTAAATCTAATCTGTGATAAACATCACTACGTAAAAAGGGCGCCGCATATTTTAGTGCGACAGCCCCCTTCGACTGTCCGTATGAATTTAGAGACTATTCAATTCATTGATGGACTGTGATATAATGAAGCTGTCAATGAGATAATCATAGTGTCAATGATCGGACACGAAATCCTAAATTACCTATAAATAACTATGGACGAAAGGAGCGAAAATATGGCAAAGGTATATTTATTTTTGGCAGAGGGATTTGAAGAAGTGGAGGCCTTAACTGTTGTTGATGTCCTACGCAGAGCAGAGCTTGAGATCATTATGGTTTCGGTAACCGGCAATGAGCTGGTGACGGGGGCCCATGGCATTAGAACGGTCACAGATATCCTATTTGAGGCTACGGATTATGAGGATGGGGATATGCTGGTTTTACCCGGAGGAATGCCGGGTACATTAAATCTGCTGAAGCATGATGGTTTAAGTCAGCTTCTGAAGGTGTTTCATGAGAAGGGGAGGAATCTGGCGGCAATTTGTGCGGCTCCCAGGATTCTTGGGACGAAGGGCTTACTTAACGGTAAAAAAGCTACCTGCTACCCCGGTAATGAGGAGAGTCTCCTCGGAGCCAGCTATCAAAATGTGGATGTGGTAACGGATGGAAACATAGTGACTTCAAAGGGAATGGGTACGGCAATTGATTTCTCCCTATCCCTGGTAGCAAAGCTAAAAGGGGAAGAAGTAGCTACCCGTTTGGCAGAAGCGATGCAGTATCGTCATTATCAGGCTTAATTTCTGACACTTGCCATCATTGCTTGGATCTACCGGTCAGAAAGGGAGTAATCTGCTTTCGCAGCAGGAACAGACAGATCAGATTGGGCAAAGCCATTAGGGCATTTACAAAATCGGTAAGCTCCCACACCAGCTCCAATGACATCACAGAGCCGATGAAGATCATCACGATATAGCAGAGGCGGTAGGTATTGATCCCGTTCTTGCCAAATAGATACTCCACCGCCTTCTCGCCGAAGTAGGACCATCCGATTAAGGTGGCTGTAGCAAAGGCAATTAGGGATAGCCCGAGGATGCTGCTTCCAAAAGGAATTGCATCAAAGCCAGCCGTGGTAAGCTCTGTAAACGAATAGCCTGCGGCAGAAGAGGGGTTTTTCAGCAGATTTGTAGTAATAACCAGCCCGGTAATCGCGCACATGATTACCGTATCCCAGAAGGTAGCACTCATGGAGATCAGTGCCTGTCTGGAGGGATGGGAGGTTTTCGCTCCTGCAGCTGCGATTGCTGCGGAGCCTAAGCCTGCTTCGTTCGTAAATAATCCTCTGGCGATTCCATATCTTGCTGCTGACCTTACGGTACTTCCGATAAAGCCCCCTGCAACAGAGGCCGGAAGCTTAGCCGGAAGAAAGGCAGAATACAGAATAACACGAATGGCCTGCAGGAGATAGGGAAAGTTTAGGATTAATAGAATCATACAGCCCAAGATATAGAAGGCACCCATGGCCGGTACCAGCTTCGTACATATTCTGCCGATGGACTTTATCCCACCAACAATTACAAGCCCGACAAGGACAGAGATCATGATACCCGAAGCAAATTCCGGAACCCCCCATAGGGTGCGGACTGTTTCTGTAACAGCTCTGGCCTGGGTCGAACAACCAACACCATAGGAGGCAATTAATGTGAAGCAGCTGAACAGGATTGCCATCCATTTTTTGTTTAACCCATATTCTAAGGCATACATAGGTCCACCGATATAGGTACCATCCTTAGTTTTGCGACGATATAAAACTCCGAGGAAGCATTCCGCATAGGAGGTAGCCATACCCAGGATACCGGTCAGCCAGCACCATAAAATTGCACCGGGGCCACCTAAAGCTACAGCGGTGGATATGCCCACAATATTACCAGTGCCGATGGTGGCAGCAAGGGTGGCAGTCAATGCCCCAAAGCCGCTGAGATCTCCCTCCGCACCCTTTTCCGGTGTAACCGACATCCGGATTCCCTTGCCAATATGACGTTGTACCCCCTTAAGGTGAACCGTAAAGTAAATATGGGCTCCAAACAATAGGGCGGGCATAGGAATTCCCCAGAGAAACTGATTGATGGATTGTAGGCTGGACAGCATGGAATTTTACCCCGAGGTTTGTTTTTATATGTATATGAGAAGGAGCGAGCGGTTAGAAACATAGGATAGCTCCGGCATGGGATATTTGGTTATAGTGCTTATATTTTAGCTAGAAATGATGTATTTTTTTATGTTTTTACTATTACTATTAACTTGATATTCCATTTTTACCAGTGATATGATACAATTACTATATTATTACAAGGGAGGTAGTTTATGAAAATCAATGGTAAAAAGTTATTGGTTCTTTTGCTCGCTGTAGCTATGATGATTTCTCTACTGACAGCATGCGGTGGGAAGAAGGCCGAGGATGCTGTAACACCGACCACAGCTCCTACACAGGCGCCCGCTCAGGAGGGGGAGAAGGCAACTGCAACACCTACACCTACGGAGACTCCGAGGGACTTAGGGGGTATTACAATTACAATCGGTGACTGGTGGACAACCGACCCGAACCCTGCACCTAAGGATACCAGGGAAGAGGATACTCTGGCTTACAGAGAAGAATTTCAGGAGAAGTATAATTTTACAATTACCCGTGCTAATCTAGGCTCCTGGATGGAATATCAGGAAATCGTGGTTTCCTCCATTATGGCAGGCGACCCTGCAGCGGATGTGATCGTAATGGATCAGAAGTTTATTGCTGCTCCTTTACAGCAGGGGCTCTTATACCCTCTGAATACGCTGGAGAGTATTAATTTTGATGATGAGAAGTGGAATCAGGTGGTAAGAAAGATGATGACCATCGGTGGAAATACATATGGTATGGCGAATGGCAGGATGGAGCCCAGACTGGGTGTCTTCTGGAACAAGAGATTGTTTGAGGAAGCCGGACTTAATCCGGATCTGCCCTATGAATTACAGAAGAGCGGTGAGTGGACCTGGCAGGCACTGGAGGATCTCGCAAGGCAGCTGACCCGTGATACCAATAGTGACGGTATAATGGATGTTTATGGTATCTCCAGCTTCTCTAAGGATTTCTTCCGTGGCTGCGTATTCTCTAACAACGCAAGCTTTATCGGTGTGGATGAGAACGGTAAATTCTACAATGCGACCGGTGATCCTAATTTCCTGGAGGCATTGGAATGGGGTAGAAGCCTATATGATAAGGGTTATCATATGCCCCAGCCGGCAGACTCCAACTGGGATTGGTTTATTTCTACCTTTATAGAAGGCAAGGTTGCGATGCAGTGTGCCGAAGAATATAAGGTTGGCACCTGGAAGGACATGGAGGATGATTGGGGCTTTGTAATCTTCCCGAAGGGTCCTAAGGGCGAGATGATGACTGTATTCACAGAAAATGTAGTAGTCTTGCCGGTTGGCTTGGAAAAGGAAGCGGCAGAGAATATTGCATTTGCATATAATCTGTATACGAATGTAACGCCCGGTTATGAGGATGAGGACTGGAAAACACCGTACTATTCCGTATTCAGAGATACCAGAGCGGTGGAGGAAACCTTACCCCTGTTCTATGAGCCGAAGCATGGTGTAATTTCTTATCTGTCAATGATTGCAGGAATTGACTACGGCGATGTAACCTATGATTTGGATGCAGGTGCACTGACATCCGCTGAATCTGTTGAGAAGGTACAAGGCTTATGGCAGGCCTTTATTGACACAGCCAACGGCGTCGGAGCAGTGCAATAGTAGATTATTGATAAATTTTCATTCATAAGTAAAGGGTAGGCGGTTCGCTAAACCCTAATGGATTTCAGAGTATTTTTTCGTGAAGTTCTCGTCATAATAAGAGAGTGATCGGAGAAATACTCTGTTTCTTATTAAGTAGGAATTAAGTTTAATTTGATCATAATTAATATTTGTCAAAACTGTGGAAAGGGTAACATTAATTACCATCATAATAAATCCCTCCGTTGTCAACAATAAGATTACAGGCAATACAAATATACAAATCACGCGCGGTGATAATTGACCAGCTTAGGTCAAGACAGTGAACCGGAGAACCGGGTCATATTGTAAACCGCTGAACCTACACTCAGTTGATTTTGTAAATTGGTTGCTTTGATTAAACTAAATGGAGGTGAGATATTATGGCAAATAACAGTGGATCCAACAGAACTGAGGTTCCTCAGGCAAGAGAAGCTCTTAATCGTTTTAAAATGGAGGTTGCTAACGAACTTGGTGTTCCGTTAAAGCAGGGTTACAATGGTGACTTAACCAGCAAACAGAACGGTTCCGTAGGTGGAGAAATGGTAAAACGTATGATCAGAAGCCAGGAACAGTCCATGTCAGGTTCAGGAAAGTAATCATTGAATAAGGAATCAGCGCTACGCTGATCAAAAAGCATCACCGGGTATTTCCGGTGATGTTTTTTAAATTTCTAATACCAAATATTTCGACAATATGTTAAAATGAGTAGAACAAAAATATTGAAACCGGATTTAGTTGGAAGTGGCAGCATATATTAATAGTAAATGTTTTGAGGATATCCATTGACCGGATACTTAATCATAGGTTGGAAAGGAATATGTATATGGGTAAATATTTTGGCACGGATGGTTTTCGTGGGGAAGCCAATGTAGATCTTACAGTTACGCATGCTTATAAGGTGGGAAGATTTTTAGGGTATTATTATGGGAAGGACCATAAAGCAAAAATTGTGATTGGTAAGGATACCAGAAGATCCAGTTATATGTTTGAATACTCCCTGGTGGCAGGACTGACAGCGAGCGGAGCAGATGCTTATCTCCTTCATGTAACTCCGACGCCCAGTATATCCCATGTTGTCAGAACAGAGGGTTTTGACTGTGGAATTATGATATCAGCGAGTCATAACCCATTCTATGACAATGGAATTAAGATAATCAACGGAAACGGTTATAAGCTGGAAGCAGAAGTAGAAACCCTAATAGAAGAATACATAGATCGTAAGGAGGATAACCTTCCGCTGGCTAACAGGGAGGATATCGGAAGAACAGTAGATTATGCAATCGGCAGGAATCGTTATATTGGATATCTGATATCCCTAGCAACCAGATCCTTTAAGGATATGAGAATCGGTCTCGATCTGGCCAATGGATCCGCTACAACGGTGGCCAAGGGAGTATTTGATGCACTGGGAGCAAAAACCTATGTGATCAACAGCGAGCCGAACGGTTTAAATATTAACCTGGACTGTGGCTCCACTCATATGGGAGCCCTACGTAAATTTGTATTGGAAAATAATTTGGATGCAGGCTTTGCCTATGATGGAGATGCAGATCGATGTTTGGCGGTCGATGATTTGGGTAATATTATTGATGGAGATCTGATTATGTACCTATGCGGAGTCTATATGAAGGAGCGCGGAGATCTGACCAACAATACAATCGTCACCACAATCATGTCAAACCTGGGGTTGTATCAGGCGCTGGATCGTAAGGGAATCCGCTATGAGAAGACTGCAGTAGGTGACAAATATGTCTCAGAGAATATGCTTGCAAACGGCCATGCCATCGGTGGTGAGCAATCCGGGCATATTATATTCAGTAAGAATGCAACGACCGGAGATGGGATACTTACTTCCTTAAAGCTTATGGAGGTCATGCTGGAGAGTAAAGCTAAGCTATCGGAGCTTCATAAGGAGGTTACTATCTTCCCCCAGCTGATGAGGAATGTTATGGTTAAGAATAAAAAATCTGCCAGAGAGGATGCTGCAGTTGTTGATGTTATCAGCCGGATGGAGCAGAACCTGGGGCAGGAGGGCAGAATATTGGTCCGTGAAAGCGGAACTGAGCCTGTAATTCGCGTTATGGCTGAGGCGACCAGCACCGAACTCTGTGAGGAATGCGTTAGCAGCATTATTCAGGTCTTGAAGGACCGGGGTCATGTGACAGAGTAGCCTATACTTAACACTGAAATCAGAGGGCCTTAACACCGAAATAAGAAACTATAGTATTTACAAAGAACGTATGTTATAATATACTAATGTCAAAATGTCTGTCATACAGACACAGGATATCGCGGGCTATTACCAAAACCTTCGGAAATTTGTTAGGAGAATATTGCTTCTTAGTCTTATAAGGGAACGCCGGTAAAACAACTGAGGTACATAAAACAAGGAGGAAATAAAAAATGAGTTTACAGGTTGAAAAATTAGAGAAGAACATGGCAAAGCTTACAATAGAGGCTTCCGTTGAGGAGTTTGAGAGTGCACTGGAAAAATCCTATCTGAAAAATAGGAACAAGATCAATATCCAGGGCTTTCGTAAGGGTAAGGCTCCAAGAGCAATTATCGAGAAGATGTATGGACCTAGCATCTTTTATGAGGATGCTGCCAATGAAATCATCCCCGACGCATATGAGAAGGCGGCAAATGAAAGTGGATTAGAGATCGTTTCCAGACCTGATATTGATATCGTTCAGGTAGAGAAGGGAAAGCCCTTCATCTTTACGGCAGAAGTAGCCTTAAAGCCGGAAGTAACCTTAGGTACCTATAAGGGTATTGAGGTTGAGAAGAAGGAAGCGGCTGTGACCGAGGATGAGGTTATGGAACGGATTAACCGTGAGCTGGAGCAGAATTCCAGAATGATTACCGTAGATGACAGGGCAGTAGAGTCCGGTGATATCGCAGTAATTGACTTCGAAGGCTTTGTTGATGGCATAGCCTTTGAAGGAGGCAAGGGAGAGGATTATTCCCTGACAATCGGTTCCCATTCCTTCATAGATAATTTCGAGGAGCAGTTAATCGGTAAAAACACCGGTGATGATGTGGAGGTTAATGTGATCTTCCCTGAGGAGTATCAGGCGAAGGAGCTTGCCGGAAAACCTGCACTGTTCAAGGTTAAGGTGAAAGAAATCAAGGTAAAGGAGCTTCCTGCACTGGATGATGAGTTTGCTCAGGATGTTTCAGAATTTGATACGCTGGATGAATATAAGGAAAATATCAAGGCTACAATAAAGGAAGCTAAAGAGAAGGAATTAAAGACAGCGAAGGAAAATGAAGTAGTTGACAAGATTATTGAAAATGCAACGATGGAGATTCCTGAACCAATGATTACAGCACAGGCGAACCAGATCGCTGAGGATTTCGCACAGAGAATGAAGTATCAGGGATTATCCATCGAGCAGTATTTCCAGTATACCGGCATGGATGCTAAGAAATTCTTTGAGAGCTTAAGACCGCAGGCAGTAAAGAGAATACAGAGCAGACTGGTACTGGAAGCAATAGCTAAGGCAGAGAACATTGAGGTTTCCGAAGAAGAATTAGAGAAGGAATTAGCTGATATGGCAAGCGCCTACCAGATGGAGGCTGATAAGCTGAAGGAGCTGATCGGCGATAAGGAGAAAGAGCAGATCAAAGCGGACATCTCAGTGCAGAAGGCAGTAGATCTGGTGGTTGCAGCTACAAAGGAAGTGTAATAGGAATCATACGGAAGCAATAATAGTTTCGGCTTTCGACACAGATAAGAAGAGGAGGATTAGAAGATGAGTTTAGTGCCTTATGTCATAGAGCAGACCAGCCGTGGCGAGAGAAGCTACGATATCTACTCCAGATTATTAAAAGACAGAATTATATTCTTGGGCGAAGAGGTAACTGATGTTACAGCCAGCCTAATTGTTGCACAGATGTTATTTTTAGAGGCAGAGGATCCCGGTAAGGATATTAATTTCTATATTAACAGCCCCGGTGGTTCTGTAACCGCAGGTATGGCAATCTTTGATACCATGAATTATATTAAGAGCGATGTTTCTACGATTTGTATCGGTCTGGCAGCCAGCATGGGAGCTTTCCTTCTGGCAGGCGGTACGAAGGGAAAGAGATTCGCGCTTCCGAACTCAGAGATTATGATACATCAGCCCTCCGGTGGAGCCAGAGGTCAGGCAACCGATATTAAGATTGTTGCCGATAACATTATTAAGACGAGAAAAAGATTGAATGAGATATTAGCAAGAAACACCGGCAAGCCTCTGGAAGTCATCGAAGTGGATACAGAGAGAGATTTCTATATGATGGCTGAGGAAGCGAAGGAATATGGTATTATTGATGGTGTTTTGGCTCATAGATAATGTATATTTCGCTTTGCACACGGAGAGAATGAGGTGATTAAGCAGTGGCAGGAAAAGTAGATGACAGAAAACAGCTGAGATGTTCCTTCTGTAACAAGACACAGGATCAGGTCAGAAAGCTAATTGCAGGGCCTGGTGTGTATATCTGTGACGAATGTATCGAGATATGCAGTGAGATTATTGAGGAGGAATTTGATGGAGATACTACGAAAAATTCCGACATTAATCTATTAAAGCCGATAGAGATCAAAAACTTTCTGGATCAGCATGTAATTGGCCAGGAAGAAGCAAAGAAGGTTCTCGCAGTCTCTGTATACAATCATTACAAAAGGGTGTTGACAGAGAAGGATCTGGATGTTGAGTTACAGAAAAGTAATATCCTGATGATCGGACCAACCGGTTCCGGTAAGACATACCTGGCACAGACATTGGCGAAGCTTCTGAATGTTCCTTTTGCGATTGCAGATGCTACCGCATTAACAGAAGCCGGATATGTTGGTGAGGATGTGGAGAACATTTTACTTAAGCTCATCCAGGCAGCAGATTTTGATATTGATCGGGCTGAGTACGGGATCATCTATATCGATGAGATAGATAAGATCACCAGAAAATCCGAGAATACCTCCATCACCAGAGATGTTTCCGGTGAGGGAGTACAACAGGCCCTGCTTAAGATTCTGGAGGGTACGGTTGCTTCCGTTCCCCCGCAGGGTGGAAGAAAGCATCCCCACCAGGAATTCATACAGATAGACACAACCAATATACTATTTATCTGCGGTGGTGCTTTTGACGGACTGGAGAAGATCATTGAAGCCAGAATCGGGCAGAAGACAATTGGCTTCAATGCACAAATTATTGAGAAGAATAAATCGAATGTCGGCGAGCTGTTCCGTCAGGTAATGCCCCAGGACTTGATTAAGTTTGGATTGATACCTGAATTCGTAGGCAGAGTGCCGGTCTGTGTAGCACTGGATACCTTGGATGAGGAAGCCCTGATTCGTATCCTAACGGAGCCGAAGAATGCCATTACAAAGCAGTATAAGAAGCTGTTTGAGATGGATGGTGTAGAGCTGATTTTTGAAAATGAGGCTCTGGCCGAGATAGCAAAACAGAGCTTCGAGAGAAAGATTGGTGCAAGAGGACTCCGTGCAATCATGGAATCCGCCATGATGGAGTCCATGTATTATATTCCTTCAGATATGAAGGCAATTAAGTGCATTATTACGAGGGAAGCGGTTTTGGGAACTGAGAAGCCAAAGCTAGAGCTTTCAGAAGAAAATGTAATAAGAAAACCGATTACGAAACGATCCTCCAGAAAGAGTAAGGGTGAAATCGCTTAGAATTTTTCAGCCAGCATCTCGACTGGATGAAGGGTTTGGGTATGAATTAATGAGAGCCGGAGTAGCATCATCATTTCCCGGAGAAGGTTTTCCATTCAGCTCCTTAGGAAACCTCTCAGAAACTGTGATGATTCTACCCCGGTTTATTATATAATTCCAATGTCCATATGCTGTTTCAGAACCGACTTCTATAGTATATCGCTTTCATAGCCTTACTGATTGAACAGTCCCCTACCTGAACCCGGAAATTACGAGCCCTTTATCGGTATTACATAGCCATACATAGGAATTAATAAATTAGATTACTTTTCTTTTAGGAGGTCATAAGAGATGATAATAAAAAGCTGTACCCTGGAGACTGTATGCGGTATTACCAGTGTTCTTCCGGAGAATGATAAGCCGGAGATTGCATTTGCCGGAAAATCGAATGTAGGTAAATCATCCCTGATCAATGCCCTCATGAACAGAAAATCCTTGGCCCGTACCTCTTCGCAGCCGGGTAAAACACAGACGATTAATTTCTATAATATCAATGATGCGCTTTATTTTGTGGATCTACCGGGTTACGGTTATGCCAAGGTAGCCCTGGCTGTCAAAGAAAAGTGGGGTAAGATGATAGAGCGTTATCTGAAAAAATCCAGTCAGCTGAAGATGATTTTTCTTCTGGTGGATATCCGTCATGAACCCTCGGAAAATGACCGGAATATGTATGAATGGATTGTCTATCAGGGCTTTCATCCGATTATCATTGCGACCAAGCTGGACAAGATTAACCGAAGTCAGACGGAGAAGCAGATCAGAATGTTGAAAGAAGGTCTGAAGGTGGTTCCGGGAACCAAAATTATACCATTTTCATCCCTTACGAAGCAGGGAAGAGAAGAGATATGGGATTGCATCGAAGGGATCTGTAGCTTACCTCAGGAATCGGGACAATCAGAGAAGTGAGTTCATTCAAAAGGCTCCGTATAGCACAGATCATTCTGTGATATGCGGAGCCTTTCAATCATTTAGTCCAATAAGGAGGACATCAAATAGGAATATACCTCTGAGCTTTTCTCCCTCCAGTTGCGGCACAGCTTTGCAGCTTCTTCTTCCGTTGTAACGGCAAGCGTCAGATCTATGATGGGAATGTCCCGTTCTGTTACTTTAAGATGGGCGACAAACTCACCCTTCTTGACCTGATAGAAATCAGCTGAGGTAGATACCTCCTCCTGTAGCTCATATTTATTCTCTGCCAGATATACCTCAATATCCTCTTTGATACCGGAGGATATCATATTGTCAAAAAAGAGCAGGGTCTCAGCTCCGGTTTCTGTAATCCGATACAGGGAGCTGTTGCGGATGGTCTTTGCTGAGATAAAAGCGTCATCTATGAGTTCAGAGATGGCCCGCTGAATATTGAAATAATTCGTGTACTCCTTCTCCAGTATGAAGGCGGTTAGCTGTGCATTGGTCAATGGAAAGTTCACACGGCTTAGAATATAAAGAATCATCAGCTTATATAACATAAAGGTATCAGACTGCAATGGGGCACCTCCTTTTGTTCATTCTCATACCACCTTGTCATGTAAACATGTAAGGTGCTCTATTTATCATGGACTAATCAGCTAACTGACATAGCTTGCCCTGCCAGGTATCTCGCTGCTTCAGCTGGCTTTGGATTTGGTTCAGAACCTTTTTCTTGTCAGCACTCCAGAGGGGAGCCAGTAGAAGCTTTTTGGGTCCGTCACCGGTAATGCGATGTATCACCAGCTCCTTAGGAAGGAGCTCAAGACAGGAGATTACCAGGTCAGTATATTCCTCCAGGGATAGGAGATCTGTATAGGAACCTTCTTCATAAAGCATACCCAGGTCCGTTCCCCGTAAAACATGGAGCAGCTGAAGCTTGACTCCCTGTATTGGTAGTTTGCCTATATATTCCATGGTTTTTAACATATCATGTTTTGATTCCTTTGGCAAGCCCAGAATCGTATGGACAATTGTGGCAATGCCCAGCTCATGGAGCTTATCTACCGCCTCCTCAAACACAGTTAGGGGAAAGCCTCTGCGGATAAATTCTGCTGTTGCTTCATGAATGGTCTGCAAGCCCAGCTCAATCCAGACCGGTTTGATCCGGTTAAGCTCTACCAGGAGAGTAAGAACCTCCGGCCCAAGACAATCCGGTCTGGTTGCGATGGATAGGATGGCGATCTCTGGCTGCTTTATTGCCTCGTGGAAAAGCTGGCTGAGATAGCTAACCGGAGCATAGGTATTTGTATATGCCTGAAAATATGCGATAAATTTTAGATCAGTTTTACCGGGCAGCTTCTTTAGGACATAGAGCTTCGCTTCCTCCAGCTGCCGGGTGATGGACTCTCTAGGGGAGACGGCAAAATCTCCGGAGCCGCCCTCGCTACAGAAGATACAGCCTCTGGTATCCAGGGTGCCATCCCGGTTCGGACAGCTCATTCCGCCATTCAAAGACAGCTTGTAGAGCTTGCTGCCATAAATCCTCTTCAATTCATAGTCCAGGGAATGATACCGCTTCTCTCCCCAGAAGCTCCTTCTTTCCGTATCCAAGCCCAACCGCCTTTCCTATATCAATATTTATGAAAGAAAGTCCACACAATGAATAACAAGCAAAAATACAATGAATCCGTACTGTCTGACTCGTCATAGACGAGAGCATTAGAGCGTTCCTACGGATTGTGCGATATGTGCTTTTATGGCATTGCTGACAACATCACTTACTCTGGGATCGAAGGGCTGGGGCATGATACAATCCGCTGATAGCTCATCTTCCATCACAAGACCGGCTATCGCCTCAGCGGCGGCCAGCTTCATCTCCTCTGTAATCTGTACGGCTCGGCCCTCCAGTGCACCTTTGAAAATTCCGGGGAAGGCAAGCACATTATTCACCTGGTTTGGAAAATCAGATCGACCGGTTGCGACTACCATTGCACCGGCTTCCTTAGCCAGCTCCGGCATGATCTCCGGGATGGGATTTGCCATGGCAAAAATGATGGCATCCCGATTCATGGAGGCAACCATCTCCTTGGTTACGGCACCCGGTACTGAGACACCGATAAAGAGGTCGGAACCTACCAGGGCATCGGAGAGAACTCCCTTTTTATCGTTCAGATTAGTAACTGAGAGCATCTGCTTCTGCATCCAGTTTAAATTGGGATAGCTGCTTGAGATAATTCCATCCTTATCGCATAGGATAAGCTCACGAAAGCCATAGGATAGCAATAGCTTAGCTATGGCAATCCCGGCAGAACCGGCCCCGTTGATGACGACATGACAGTCCTCCTTGCGTTTTCTGGTGACCTTTAGCGCATTGATCGCACCTGCCAGTACAACGATCGCTGTTCCGTGCTGATCATCATGGAAAACCGGAATATCCAGAAGCTCCTTCAGACGGGCTTCTATCTCGAAGCATCTGGGAGCCGAGATATCCTCCAGATTAATCCCTCCGAAGGCCGGAGCGAGATTTACGATTGTACGGATGATTTCCTCTGTATCCTGGGTAGCCAAGCAGATCGGTATGGCATTCACTCCGCCAAACTCCTTAAACAACACGGCTTTGCCCTCCATCACCGGCATGGCAGCATAGGGGCCGATATTACCGAGACCCAGTACGGCACTTCCATCCGATATGACTGCAATTGTGTTCGCTTTCATGGTATACCGATAGGCAGCGGATTTATCCTCAGCAATTACTCTGCAGGGCTGTGCGACACCGGGAGTATAGGCTATCGCCAGAGCCTCCTTAGAGTTTACCGGACATTTCGAGGTGATCTCCAGCTTTCCGTTCCAGCTTTCGTGCATTATTAATGCCTTTTCGTTAATATCCATACGTCTTCCACCTTAACTCATTTATCCTATCATATTAGCACTATGCTTTTTCTAAAGCAAGTAAATCATTTCCGTAGTGCTAATTCATCAATTGCATATTTTTAGAAAATACTTTCCTTTCTATGGGACAAGGTGTATAATAGAATGAACGTAAATAAATTTGTCTATGGATAATATCCCTTATGGGATTTTAAATCTAAATCATCTCTACTGAATTCCCCATGAAATCCAATTTACAAATCAAAGGAGTTAAAATTATGGAAATGCATTATGATTCAATGACACTGGTTAACCTGAGAGAACTGGCAAAAGAAAGAGGACTGAAAAATATAACCGCATTGAAAAAAAGTGAACTAATTGAAGCAATAAAGAAGGATGATCTCACGAAGCAGGAAGTAAGAAGCACAGCTGCCGACGAGAGAAAGCAACCAAAGGAAGAAAAAAGTGCTCCTCGAGATGTAAGTCCGGTCAGACAGGCGGAAGGATCAGAAGAGCAATACAGAGAGGATCCGCTTCAACCCGGGACTTCGCAGATGACTCCCAGGGAGGACAGAAGATCCCCAGGGACTCATACGGATATGGAGCAGTTGGACAGCGGTGAGACGAAGGTGGGTATTCTAGAGGTATTACCCGATGGCTATGGCTTTATTCGATGTGATAATTATCTACCGGGGGAGAGCGATGTCTATGTGTCACCGGCACAGATTCGCCGCTTCAATCTTAAGACCGGTGATATCGTAGAAGGGAATACCAGAGTCAGAAGTCAGTCAGAGAAATTCTCTGCACTCCTCTATATCAAAGCGGTGAACGGCTTCCATCCGAATGAAGCCCAGAGACGTAAGAAGTTTGAGGATTTGACACCGATCTTCCCCAATGATAGAATCCATCTGGAAACTCCCGGAGCCGGAGTGGCGATGAGAATGGTGGATCTGATTTCCCCGATTGGTAAGGGTCAGAGAGGAATGATTGTTTCCCAGCCTAAGACAGGAAAGACCACTTTGCTAAAACAGATAGCTAAGGCCATTACAAGAAATCATCCCGATATGAGATTGATTATTCTATTAATTGATGAACGTCCTGAGGAAGTAACCGATATTAAGGAATCGATTGAAGGAAAGAATGTAGAGGTAATCTACTCCACCTTTGATGAGCTTCCCGATAACCATAAGCGGGTTTCCGAGATGGTGATTGAGCGGGCCAAGCGTCTGGTAGAGCATAGGCAGGATGTCGTAATCCTGCTTGACAGCATCACCAGATTAGCAAGAGCCTATAACCTGACTGTTCAGCCGAGCGGCAGAACACTCTCCGGCGGTCTTGACCCGGCAGCGCTCCATATGCCAAAGAAATTTTTCGGTGCTGCCAGGAACATGAGGGAGGGAGGAAGCCTGACCATCTTAGCAACTGCATTGGTGGATACCGGCAGCAGGATGGACGATGTGGTCTTCGAGGAATTTAAGGGAACCGGTAATATGGAGCTGGTGCTTGATCGTAACCTATCAGAGAAGAGGATATTCCCTGCAATTGATCTTCCAAGGTCCAGTACGAGAAGAGAGGACCTGCTCTTAAGTCAACAGGAGTTGGAGGCCACCTATCTGATGAGAAAGGCCCTGGGCGGATTAAAGTCTGAGGAGGCCCTGGAGAGGATCATAGATATGTTTCTCCGAACGAAAACTAATCAGGAGTTTATTGATACCATCAAAAAGACCAAAATTGTCTTTTAGGTATTGCATAGGACTTCAACCTGTGCTATAATTAACAAGCTGTTTGTTAAATTGGAATGATTATAATGACCAATATAAGAACTATTTGAATATGAAGAGGTGAAATCATGAAAGAAGGAATCCATCCGAAGTATTTTCAGGCCAAGGTTGTTTGTAACTGTGGCAATGAATTCGTAACCGGGTCAACAAAGGAAGATATCCATGTTGAAATCTGCTCCAAGTGCCATTCGTTTTATACCGGTCAGCAGAAGGCTGCTGCAGCTCGCGGCGCGATCGAGAAGTTCAACCGTAGATATGGTATGAATCAGGATAAATAGAGAGTACGTATAAGCGTTAAAAATCGGGTTGAGGTTCACTTCCTCAGCCTATTTTTAAATTTATATCATTCTGATAAAGGATGGTTTGCGGCAGGCAAACCATAAAGAAAGGTTCGGGTGTTTTATGAAACCATCTGGTATTGGGGGCATGGCTGTCATTGAAGGCGTAATGATGAAGAACAAGGACGAATACGCCATCGCAGTTCGTAAGCCGAATAAGGAAATAGCAATTGAGAAGAAGACGCATAAGGATTTTTCAGAGAAGGTTAAATTATTTAAGCTTCCTATCTTCCGAGGGATGCTGGCTTTTGTTGATTCCATGGTAATCGGTGTTAAGGTACTGAACTTTGCAGCCAGCTTCTTTGAAGAGGAAGAGGAACAGAATAAATCCGGGAAGAAGGATAAGACTGCAAAGGCCAAATCAAAGAAAGCAGCTTCACAGGAGAAGAATCAAGCAACAGAATCGGTGAAGAGGTCAAATAAGACAGTAGCTGAGAGCGCTAAGGAGGATTCTTCTGAGAGCAAGGAGGAGAAATCCAATGCTCTCTTAATGGCGGCTGCGGTAGTGATTTCCCTGGCAATTTCCATTACCTTTTTCATGGTGCTTCCTGTATTGATATCTAACCTATTTCGGCAGGTGATTGATAGCTTTTTCTGGCTGTCTATCTTAGAAGCGGTAGTAAGAATCGCGATTTTTATCGGTTATATCCTGGCAGTTTCCCAAATGCCCGATATCCGACGGGTATTTATGTACCATGGTGCAGAGCATAAGACCATCAACTGCCTGGAGAACGGTTTTGAATTAACGCTGGAGAATGTTAGGTGGCAATCCAAGCAGCATAAGCGTTGCGGAACCAGCTTCATGCTCCTGGTAATGCTGATCAGCGTCATATTCTTTATCATCCTGCAGCCTGAGACACTTCTGCTTAGGGTTCTTTCCCGTGTCCTGCTGGTACCGGTGATTGCAGGAATCTCCTATGAATTTATTCGACTTGCAGGCAGAACGGATCATATCATCATCAATATTTTAAGTAAGCCGGGATTATGGATGCAGTCATTGACAACGAAGGAGCCGGATGATTCCATGATTGAAATCGCGATTCAATCCGTCGATGCAGTATTTGATTGGAGGGCATTTCTTGAGACCTATAATACTGAGAAGAAGGCCACCGTTAAGGATAGAGCTGCTTCTGAGAATAAATCTCATGGAAGGGACCAGGGAGTGAAAAAGCCCCAGCCGGCCATGAGTAGCATCAAAGCTGGCGGCAATAGCAGTCAGCAGAAGTCGGAAAGCCGGAGTCTGCAGATCACGAGGAAGACAGAGGAAGAGGATGATGAAATTTTAATGGCCTTGGATAAGTATCTGGATTTCAATGACAAGGAAGCCACAAGGCAGATTGGAAATTAAGAAGAGAGTGTAGGTCATCCATGGGTACGTTTTATGAAAATCTACAGATCGCCCGTGATCATCTGAAAAAGAAGGAGATAGCAGATGCCGATTTGGATTCTTGGTATCTGCTTGCCTATGTTCTGGGACTTAGTCGATCCGAGTTCTTCCTTCGGAGGGAGGAACAGCTACCGGAGGATCAGGCAGCCCGGTATCACAGCCTGGTGGAGCAACGGGCAAATCATATTCCGCTTCAATATATTACGGGGAGTCAGGAATTTATGGGTCTGGAGTTTGAAGTCAATGAGCATGTATTGATTCCGAGACAGGATACAGAGCTTCTTGTGGAGGAGGTTCAAAAGGAGTGCTCCGGTAAGACGGTGCTGGATCTATGTACCGGCTCAGGCTGTATCATCATCAGCCTTGCCAGACTGGGGAATATAGCAAAGGCAACAGCCGTTGACATTTCCGACAAAGCCCTTGAGCTTGCCGTAAGGAATGCCAAGAAGCATCAGGTGAAGGTAGACTTTATAGAAAGTGATTTATACGAGAAGGTTAGCGGTGTCTTTGATATCATAGTTTCCAATCCCCCTTATATTCGTACAGGGGAGATCGAAGCCTTGATGCCTGAGGTTAGGAAGCATGAGCCTCAGATTGCTTTGGAGGGCGGGGCGGACGGATTGATCTTTTACCGCAGAATCATAGAGGGTTTAAGGAGCCATCTGACAGAGAACGGCCGGGTATTTTTTGAAATAGGCTGTGATCAAGCAGAAGCAGTGAAGCAGCTTCTGGCTCAGGAAGGCTTTGAGGAGATCGTAGTAAGAAAGGATTTCAGTGGTCTCGATCGGGTGATCAGTGCATGGAAGCCATAAAGACGCAAAGACGTAAGGCTGGGTAAGGCCCGCTAGAAAGCTTACAGATGGAAGCACTGTCACAGGAATACCTGCGTAAGGGAGTTCAGGAGAGATCTTAGAGATAATGGAGGAATAAAATATGTTTGACCGTTTAGAGGATATCCTGATCAGGTACAGGGAAATAGAAGAGGAAATGCTAAATCCGGGTATCTTAAATGATCAGAACCGATATCGCAAGATGATGAAGGAACGTTCCGACCTTTCGGAAATTGCAGAGAAATATATGGAATACAAGGCAACTCAAAGCAGTATGGAGGAGAGTCTGGCCATGCTGGAGGAGGAGTCGGACGAAGAGATCCGCGAGCTGGCGAAGGAAGAACTGAATGCTTGTAAATCAAAGATCGCAAAGATTGAAGAGGAGCTGAAGGTATTGCTGCTTCCTAAGGATCCCAATGATGAAAAGAATGTTATCGTGGAGATCAGAGGAGGCGCCGGCGGAGATGAAGCGGCCCTGTTTGCCGCAGAGCTTTACCGTATGTATGTAATGTATGCAGAGCGTAATCGCTGGAAGATAGATATGATGAACCTGAATGAGAATGGAATAGGTGGGTTTAAGGAAGTTATCTTCATGATTAACGGTAAGGGAGCTTACTCGAAGCTAAAGTATGAAAGCGGTGTACACCGCGTGCAGCGTGTGCCTGTTACTGAATCCGGCGGAAGGATTCATACCTCCACCGCTACGGTGGCAATTATGCCGGAGGCGGAGGAAGTGGATATTGAACTGGATTTAAACGATTGTAAGTTCGATGTGTTCCGTTCTTCAGGGAACGGAGGCCAATGCGTAAATACAACGGACTCGGCCGTAAGGCTGACACATATTCCAACAGGGATTGTAATCTCCTGCCAGGATGAGAAGTCACAGCTTAAGAATAAGGATAAGGCAATTAAGATTTTACGTTCCAGGCTTTATGAGATGGAGCTGGAGAAAGCACAGAATGCCGAAGCAGAGGCGAGGAAGAGCCAGGTAGGAACCGGCGATCGCTCTGAGAAGATCAGAACCTATAACTTCCCTCAGGGGCGGGTAACGGATCATCGGATTAAATTAACCGTACATCAGCTGGATGAGGTGATGAATGGCGATCTCCAGGAGATCATCGACAGTCTCATTGCAGCCGATCAGGCTGCAAAGCTTGCAAACATGAACAATGCCTAAACGAGCCTGATCGGCTTGGATCAAGGCTGCAAAGCTTGCAAACATGAACAATGCCTAATTTTATCATATCACAGTAAGTAAGGGGACTAGATTATGAAACCAATTACTGTAATCAGCAGTATGGGGAATCAGCAGATTAAGAATATCTCCCTACTACTCAAAAAATCCAAAGCAAGGGAAGAACAGGGGCTTTTTGTGATTGAAGGGCTTAGAATATTTGAGGAGGCAAGGCTCGCTGGGAGTCTTGCCAAGACTTATTTATCTGAGAGCTTTTATCATGAGAAGCTACGATCTGATCCCGGCTTTTTTTATGATTTAGACTATGAGATTGTGTCTGATAAGATATTTCATGAGGTTTCTGAAACCATGACACCCCAGGGAGTCTTGGGCTTGGTCAGAGGTGCGCAGTACGCCTTAGAGGAACTGATTACGAAAGAAAAGCCCTGCCTGTTGCTACTGGAGGATATCAGAGATCCGGGCAATCTGGGCACTATGATTAGAACAGCGGAGGGAGCCGGTATCACCGGTGTTATTTTAAACAGTACCTGTGTTGATTTATATAATCCTAAGGTGATTCGGTCCACGATGGGCTCCATCTTCCGGGTTCCCTTCTACAGG
>JAEYRK010000099.1 GCA_023435645.1 Bacillota bacterium | reverse complement strand
CTGACAATTCCCCATTCTAAAAACATAGCGGTAATGCCTGCCGTATGGGCTGCAGCAGCACCGGTGCCAGTCATTCCCGTAAAGCCATGGTCCAAAGTCGGCGCCAGTATATCTACCCCCGGAGCAGCCAGCTCCGGCTTTATCTCGTTTGTCCGTGTATAGCCTCTGCTGGCATTTTGATAGAAATTCGAGGTGGCAGGCTGATAGGCTGTCACAGTAATCGGATTTATGGCGTTTCCCGGCGAAGTTATCGTGGTATAGGGATTGGATTGTAGGAAGTAAGTATCCTGTGAGATAAAATCTCCCATCGGAAGCCAGATATGGAAGCTACCGGGTATATCTCCCCTGCCATAGACCTTGAAGGTCCATACACCTGCTGTGGGCTGTCGAAATCGCATCAGGATCAATTCATCTCCAACCAATGATTCAATCATATTATAGTCTATCTGGATGATGGTGGGATCAAAAATAAAGGAAATCTCACGGCTGACTCTTAAGCCCTCTGCAACTCTAGGGATGTATTCACCGGAGGGGGAGGTGATATCAATGGAGTAGCTGCTGGGTGCAGCTCCCCATAGCTCCATGGTAAAGCTGTTCTCGTTATCACCTACATGAAGTTCCACTGTCTGATAGCCGATATCCTGATTGATTACCCCAAAGAAATGTCTTTTTCTGGTCCCTTCATTACCTGCAGAAATTGAAATGGTTACTCCGGGAAAGTCAGCATTCACAGATCTCCGCTGTAATTGATCAAAAGATCTGCATAGTCATTGCTGAATATTCTTTCCTCAACCTCTGGAGTAGGAGCCTCCTGGTACCTCATAAACATCCCATCCCGCAGTATCCTTAATCTATTATATTGATGAGGACGGATTTATATCATAGGACCATATAAAAAAACTGCAGCGTGCTATGAATACCCTGCCGGAGATGTGTTTCCCTCCGTATTGGGTGTGCATAGCATGCTGCAGCCCTTATTTTCGATTGTTGGATCAATTATGCCAGTTTGGATTTAGCTACTTCTGCGAGTCTGGAGAAGCCTTCTGCATCATTGATTGCAAGCTCGGACAGCATCTTCCTGTTAATATCAACCTGTGCCAGCTTGAGACCGTACATCAGCTTGCTATAGGATAAGCCGTTCATTCTTGCAGCAGCATTAATTCTAGTGATCCATAAGGATCTCATATCCCTCTTTCTCTGCTTTCTACCTGCGAAAGAAGATGCTAAGGCTCTCATTACTGACTGCTTTGCAATTCTATATTGCTTTGATCTGGCGCCTCTGTAGCCCTTCGCCAGCTTTAATACACGGTTGTGTTTTTTCTTAGCGTTTAATCCGCCCTTCACTCTTGCCATTTTCTATTCCTCCTTATCACCAATCTCTACAGATATGGTAAGATTTTCTTCATGTTCTTAATATTAGTTGCATCTGTCATAGCTGCTTTTCTGAGATTTCTTTTTCTTTTAGCGGATTTCTTCGTTAAGATGTGGCTCTTGTAAGCCTTCATTCTCTTTAACTTCCCGGTTCCTGTTTTCTTGAAACGCTTCGCAGCTGCTCTGCTTGTTTTTAACTTGGGCATGATATTTCCTCCTTAATAAATTAATACAGTCTTTTCGCTGCTGATGCAGCTTCCGGATTGCTGTTTGCTTAGTATTTTAACGTTTTTCTGATAAGAACATAATCATACTTCTTCCTTCGAGCTTCGGGGGTTTATCAACTACTGCAATATCCTCGAGCAGGGCAAAGAAGCTATCCAAAATTACCTTGGAGGAAGAGGTATGGGCCATCTCTCTACCACGAAAACGCAATGTGACCTTCACCTTATCACCCTTGGTAATAAACTTTCTGGCCATATTTGCCTTCGTGTTTAGATCATTATCATCAATATTCGGTGATAAGCGGATCTCCTTCACTTCAGTGACCTTCTGTTTCTTTTTGGCTTCCTTTTCTTTTCTGGCCAGCTCATATCTGTATTTTCCGTAATCGATAATCTTGCATACCGGTGGTTTCGCCGTCGGAGCAATCTTCACAAGATCCAGATTTGCGTCCTTCGCAAGCTTTAGAGCATCCTTTGTCGGCATGATACCGAGCTGTTCTCCGTCCTCACCAATCAGGCGGATTTCTTTGTCCCTGATTTGTTCATTAATCATTAAATCGCTAATCGTACTGCACCTCCATAGGTTAAATATACATTATACCGTTTCCATTGTGGTTATAAGCCCTTGCATTTACCACACAAAAAAGGTGGATAATAAAGATTATCCACCTGCAGATTCATAACATAAATTATCTCATCGAATGAAATAACAACGTGATTCTGATGTATTGACCCGTTCGCTTAAATTATCTTACGCTGGGGGTGAGAGATGGATACTCTTCTTTCCTTTGTGAACCTGATAACTATTCACAGCAAACGAATTATAGCATACCCACAGCATTCCTGTCAATCAATTTCTTTTTCTCGTTATTACATCAAGCGTCTTTGAAATAGTCGTCCCAAGAACAAAGCATACTGCTGCCTCAATCAGTCCGTTTACTCCGACAAACGCCAGAATAAAGGTAAATACGTTGTCTGTTCCCAAGGCATTCGCAAACCCCTGAATATATTCAGTCTGATAGAAGAATAAAACCAATGCCCCCATAAAGAACACCGTATTCAGAAGAGGACCGGCAAGGCTCGCTATTGCGTAGGAAATGTTATTTGTTTTGTCAATCTTCTTAATTCCCGAAAAGATTAAGCCGGCCAGCCATCCCATGAGTATTCTGGGGATCATGGTAACAATAAAGGTTCCGATGGGATCTATTCCTAACAGTGTAGCGCCAAAAGCACTCATTCCAAAGCATTGGATAAAGCTGGTGACTCCGAAAACACCTCCCAGAATAGCTCCTGTTACCGGTCCCAATACAATTGCCCCCACGGTCACCGGTACGACAAGTAAGGTTATCTCCAGACCGGGCGTTCTAATATATCCGATCGGAGTAAATGCCATAATTAATATAACTGCAGTAAAAAGTGCCAGCTGTACCAGCTTGATGGTGCGAAGATTTGTTGAAGTCATATCTTTCCTCCTTTTCCTTCTAACGTAATGTCCTTACTGTTAGTATTGGATTCAGACAGTCATTTCATGATAAGAAAAGCGCCGATGCAATTCATCCCTGCAAAAATGGATGAAATCATAGCGGCGCTCTGTTATCGAACCAATTGAATCGAAAACCTCTGAGTTCCTGCCGTTATGGTCAAGACTATCCATATCCTGATTTGAATGCTAGCTAAACACGTTGCAACTTCTATATTGCACCGTTTCTATAGAAGACATTCCATTCCTTCATTCCTGCCGTTCTGCTTTTCGTCTCCCACAGAGAGTACGGTAGCTATTGTCAAAAAAGAATTGTATGCTACAATGTCTTACTATAATGATATTATCATATCGAATGCTTTATAAAAAAGCAAGAAAAAATATTATGATACATTATCACTACTCTTTTCCGTCCTCCGGAGGATTCCATACAGGATGACCACCAGAGCAAGCACACCACCAAGAGTTGAGAGAAGCAACAATAGTCTATTTTTTGGAAGCAATACTACCAGAAAGGCAGCCCCGTTGACAGCCATATGAAGGATTACAGCGGCTGTCAAAGACCGAAATCGTTGGGTAATATAACCGAATAAGAGACCTATTCCAAAGGCATAGATGCCCTGGATTATATTCCAATGATAAATGCCGAAGGTGGCCGCTTGAATCAGGTTGGCCCCATAAAAAGGGATCGCTTCCTTCAGCTTCGCCAGCATAACCCCTCGGAAAATCAGCTCCTCCGTAATGGGTGCTATGATTATAACATATAGAAATACCACAAGAGGATTATGACCAAGAATTGAATCGATTACCTCTTGGTAATCCCGGAACAGCTGATGAAGTAAGCTCTGCAGAAGGCTCATCATCCCGGAGATTGCAAACTGTACTGCTACCCCTAGGCAGATCAACAGCAGGATGCTTTTGACCCGAAACACCTGTCTGGGTATAGTAAGCTTATGGTAACGAACGGTATCTCTATAAAAGAAGAAAAAGAACAACCCACAAAGGAAGACTGCGATTACCCCCAAAGTATAAGACGGTATCGTGTCCTGCCCGTGTAAGCCGTAGGTTCCCCTGAAGCCAATCTCCAATAAAACCATCAAGGAATACTGTAGCAGCATCGCCGCAAAAAAGGGAAGTATCCCGCTGATCAGTCCGATGAATCTATTCCTTTCAATCCTCACTTCATATCACCATTCCTTTTATATACCAATTCTTTTCGTAAATTGCAAAACCCCATGCTATAAATAGTCCTTGCCTCGGCATGCAGGCGTGTCCATCGGATGCATTCGTTTGTTAAGATTGTTCTATCATCCATGAAGTAGCTATTTCGCATCTATAAAGGAAGGGGTGCCGGAACAAGCCGCAATCAGAGACCGTATTGTCCTGCTGCCGGATGTTACAGCACCCCATTATCATTTGATCTAGCCTAATATGACCTCGGCTTCATGAAGCTTCTTATCTCCAAACAGCGGGAGGATATTTCCCCCTACTTCCTTACCGTCCACGGTAAGCTTCACAACACCGGAGGATACATGCTTCGGATTCTTAACCGTGATCCGATAGATATCACCGCGGAATTCCCTGGTAATTGTATAGCCCTCCCATCCCTTCGGAATGGAGGGATCAACTCTTAAGCCGTCATACTCCGGCTTTATCCCAAGGATATACTGGGAGATTGCTACGAAATTCCAGGAAGCGGTACCGGTCAGCCAGGAGTTCTTCGCCTCTCCAAACCGTCTAGCATCCTTACCGGCCACCATCTGGGAATAGACATAGGGTTCCATACGATGGATCTCAGAATATTCCTCCGTATAAGCAGGGGCAATTCTTGTATAATAATCAAAGGCCTTATCTCCTCTGCCCACCAGTGCTTCCGCCGCCATAATCCATGCATTGTTATGGCAGAAGATACCTGCATTTTCCTTATAGCCAGCAGGATAAGTGGAGATTTCACCGTACTCCACATAATATTTTGTAAAGGCAGGATTTTGAAGCACCAATCCGTATTTGGTAGCAAGGCGCTCATCTACGGCATCCAAGGCCTGTAGTGCTCTGCCATCCTCTACACCGCAGCTGCCCATAATACACATGCCTTGAGATTCAATGAAGATCTTGCCCTCCTCATTCTCATCGCTGCCTATCTTTCTGCCAAAGTCATCATAAGCCCTGATAAACCAGCTGCCGTCCCAGCCATGCTCCATTACGGTTTCCCGCATCTTCTTTACTTCTTTATCCGCGCGCTGTGCCTCCTCGGTCTTGCCAATCTTGTTCAGAAGCTGGACATACTCATCCCCGATATAGCAGAACATGCCTGCGATAAACACGGATTCTGCCACCTTACCGTCCTTACTGGTGCTTGTCTGGAAGGATTCTCCCGGCTCTGTGGAGAAGCAGTTAAGATTCAAGCAGTCGTTCCAATCCGCACGGCCAATCAACGGAAGTCCATGAGGTCCGAGGTTGTTGATTACATGGTCGAAGGAACGCTTTAAATGATCCAGCAAGGGGGTACTGGTGGATTCATCATTATCAAAGGGCGTCATGACTTCCAGGATTGAATAATCTCCGGTTTCCTTAATATATGCCACTACTGCAAGAATTAACCAAAGCGGATCATCATTAAAGTTACCACCGATCTCATCATTGCCCTTCTTGGTAAGCGGCTGGTACTGATGATAGGCACCGCCATCCTGTAGCTGGGTAGATGCAAGATCTATAATCCTCTCCCTGGCACGGTCCGGAATCTGATGGACAAAGCCCAGAAGATCCTGATTGGAATCACGGAAGCCCATGCCTCTGCCGATCCCTGATTCAAAATAGGAGGCGCTTCTGGATAGATTAAAGGTAACCATACACTGATATTGGTTCCAAATATTTACCATACGGTTCAGCTTCTCTTCCGGAGAGCTGATTGTATATTTCGACAGAAGCTTATCCCAATACTGGGCAAGCTCTTCAAAGGCACGATCCACTGCTTCTGTCGTGGAGAAGGCTGCAATCATGTCCTCTGCTTTCTTCTTATTAATAATGTTTTTACTTTCCCACTTCTCTTCCTCTGCATTCTCAATATAGCCTAGCAGGAAGATATATTCTCTTGACTCTCCCGGCTGCAGCTCCACATTCAAACAGTGGGAGGCAATCGGATGCCAGCCGTCTGCGATTGAATTATTCGCTTTGCCTGCATATACCGCCTGGGGATTTTCAAAGCCGTTGTAGGTGCCCATAAAGCTTTCCCGGTCTGAATCAAAGCCCTCCACCGGGGCATTTACAGAGAAGAACGAATAATGGTTCCGTCTCTCCTTATATTCGGTCTTGTGATAGATCACAGAGCCCTTTACTTCCACCTCACCGGTGTTGTAATTTCTCTGGAAATTCGTCATATCATCCAGAGCATTCCATAGACACCATTCCACGAAGGAGAACAGCTTGACCTGCTTCTTACCTTGGGAGGTGTTCTTCACAATTACTCTGTGTACTTCGGCATTTGTATTCATCGGAACGAAAAATGTGATATCGGTCGATACGCCTCCCCGCTCCCCGGAAATTTTCGTATAACCCATACCATGTCTGCATTCGTAACGGTCCAGCTCCTTCTTCGCCGGAGCCCATCCCGGTGACCAGACATCCCCACCGTCATTGACATAATAATAACGTCCGCCACCTAAATCGAGGGGAACATTATTATACCTGAAGCGGGTGATTCTTCGGAGCTTTGCATCCTTATAAAAACTATAGCCCCCGGCAGTATTGGATATTAATGAAAAATACTCCTGGGAACCTAAATAGTTAATCCAAGGATACGGTGTCTTCGGAGTTGTGATCACATACTCCTTCTTAAAGTCATCAAAATAGCCGTATTGCATGAAAAAACCTCCTTAATTATAAATACTCTCCAACATTTCCATTATATATTGTCCGCAGGATAAGCGCAAACAAATTATTAAGGAATGCTTAAAAAAGTTAGAAAATACGGTAGAACCCCGACTTTCTGTTGACATTTATAAAAAATTTAAATATACTATGGGTAGAATTTTATTGGTGATAACGACTGGCATGCCTATCATCTTAAGCGAGGAGATATCATGGATCTTAGGGTTCCTGAGTGTTGATAACTCAGGTATTTCAAGGTTCTGATTCTTTGGCAGGTCAGTTTTTTTCATGAGATATGATTTACACTTTGTTTCAGCAGATAGGGGGAAATAACATGAATGACATGAACAATAGCCAAGGAAACTCTGGCCAGAATCCACCGCAGGATCCCAATCAAATGTCCGGACAGCAGCATCCAAACCAGTTTCAAAATCAGAATCCCGGACAGTTTCAGGGTCAATACCAAAACCAGGGACAGAATTTTGATCCTTATACGGGCCAGCCGTATAACCAGACTCAAATGCAGGGTTCCGTAAATCCGGAGACCGGAAACACTTATTGGGAGACCCAGAATGCGGCTTCAAATCCCAATCAGACCTTTACCGGTCAGCAAAATGCAACCATGCAGAATACACCCGCACAGTTCTATCAGCAATATCAACAGCAGATGGGTAGTAGTTCCTATCCTGCTCCTCAATCCCAGATACAGCCTCAGATGCAGCCCAAGAAGAAATCCCGGAAAAGACTGGTAGCTTCCCTGATTACGATTGCTCTGGTCCTTGGCATCGCAGGAACAGCCTTTGCATTTAAGGATAAGATCATGAGTGCTCTATCCTTAGGAAAGAATCCCGCAGAATATTATGCCTCTGTTGAACAGGATACCTTGAATGCTTCCATCGATAAAATGCTGCAAGGCTATCAGGACTACAGCTCCAGCGATGTGAAAGCATATCAGGTTACTGCAGATTTTTCTTATGATAAGGCAACCCTTAATTCCATGCTGACAGGCTATCTTGGTATGTCCATTGAGGATCTTGAAAGCACAATCGGTATCCCTCTCAATAGTATCGGTGCCGACATGACAATTGCCGTAGAGGACTCAAAGGTCTATGATCAGGTTCTTCTACGACTGAACAATGTTGATATTATAACCGTAGAATTACTCATTGATACCATTAAGGAAGAGCTTCTGATGCGCTTACCGGAGCTCAGTCCTGCTTACATCAGAGAATCAATCGAAATGAGCGATTTCAATGTGGATAGCTACGGTTATGGCCTAAGTACTGAATTCGAACAGTTAAAGGATATTAAGCCGGAGGAAATCGCAGATTTTACAAAGCGTTATGTAAAACTGATCACTGACAACATGAAAAATGTTGAACTCACTAAGGGTGAGTTAATAGAGATTGGCGATACCTCTGAGAAATGCAATCTTCTGACTGTAACCATCGATGACGAAACACTGGAGGATATACTGAACGCTGTGATTAAGGAAGCAAAGAAGGATAAATTCATTCTTAAGCTTCTTCCGATGTTTGGAGTTTCGGAGGATCAGTATGTCGAAGGCTTAGAGATGATCTCCATGGAGCTTGAGAACGGTCTCTCCGGTTCAATGGATGGCGAAATTGTAATGGAGGTATATGTGAATGGTGACGGCAAAATTATCGGCCGTAACATTGAGGTATTCTCCGACGGAGCTTCTGAAGGTGTTTTAAGCTATGGTATTGCCACTAAGGGCAAGAACAGCGAATACGAGTTCTATGTTGAGAATTCTTCAAAAACCAAGTTGATTGAGGTTACCGGAGGCCATAGTAAGGAAAAAGAAGCTTATACAGGCGAAGCAGAGATCACGCTCTACGGAGAAGATTTCGCAATGGGCTCCATGAGCTTTACCATTGATTACGAGAATCTTCGTTCTGAGGCCAAGGGCAATCAGGTTTATAGTTACGGTAAGATTTCCTTATCCTCCATCCTCCTTATGGGAATGGAATTCAGCATTGAATATGATGTAGTGGACGGCGTACAGCACAGCAAGCTCTCTGTAGGAATGGGAGGCACCTCCATCGTAGGCTTGGATGTCAGTGCAAAGCCCCTGAAGGACTTTACATTCCCTAAAATTGACGGCTCAGCAGTAATCTTTGATAGCTATGATATCTCAGGTTATGAAGCAACCATGAATCTTGAGCAGTTCATCAGCGATCTGTCTGACAAACTGGGTGTGGATCTGAATACCTTAATTGAAAACTTAATGTACTCTGATTTCTACTATTGATTTTAGCCCCTTAAGCAATCGCTTATAGGTTCAATCATTAGCTGGCACAAGTGGTTTGATAGGCTCTCTTTTCAGGTAAACAAGAGGAATGATAAAACTTGTTACTTGAAAGGGAGCAAATAACCGCTTGTGACAGCTCTTTTTATTTCTGTAAATCGAGTGTCAACCTCTCTATGACGAACCAGATTCTATGCTATGCAAACAAATCTAAGCAACAATGGATAGCCTTCACGAGAAGCTATTTGACTGATTTTCTTTATATTTATTTTATAAGAATTTTCTTTTTTTATCTTATCCATTGTGATACACTATGAATAACGACCCTTAAGACGGAGATTCGTTACAGTATAATATGCTGAAGGCACGTTATGGAGGAATCATGTCAAAGAAAACCAGACTTAACGACAGTGCGGAGATTTACCAGCAGAGGAAGGAACAGAGGGAGAGGGATAAGCTCAGGGAAATGACCTTACAGGAAAGGATATCCTATCTTTGGGATTACTATAAGCTTCATGCCCTGTTCACCATAATAGGAATCGCTGTGATTGCCTATGTCATCTATGAAATTGTAACACCGAAGATAGAGACTCAGCTTTATGTTGCTGTGATTGACAACCCTGTCGATCCGGCTGCTCTTGAGGAGTATGAAGCCCAGTTTGCTGAGCATCTGCAGATTGATCCGGAACGGGAGGAGGTTATCATTAACCCCCAGTTTTACTTCTTAGCAGACGATGAGTATGCAATGAGCATGAGACAGGTTCTGGTTACCTATGTGGCTGCCCAGGATGTGGATATTATCATTGCACCGAAATCAGAGTTTGAGTCCTATTCCTATTACGGTTATATGTACTCCCTCTCAGATCTTCTTCCGACTGATTTATACAGTAAGCTGTCAGAGTACTTTTATATCGGAGCAAGGGAGGATAACCCTGAGGAGAAGGTATATGGCATCTATCTGGATCAAGCACCTTTCTTTCAGGACAATGAGAGAATATCCTCAGATAATCCTTATATCCTTGGCGTAATCGGAAATTCAAGACGTACTGAGAATTCTGCGGAATTCATACGATATCTATTTCGCTAAGCTCTACTTTCCCTTAGGGCAGAGTGTCCGCTTTGGCGGACTTAAAAACAGCATCGCGAACCGACTAAAGCGGTTCATGAAAGAAAAAGAAAAACGGGCTTTGGCCCGTTTTTCTTTTTCTTCTTTTATTTCTTAGTGATGATTCCCTTTGCTTTTAACAGCTCTGCTGTGAGAACACCGCCTCCGGCTGCCCCTCTTACGGTATTATGGGAAAGTCCAACGAATCTGTAATCAAACACCTTATCCTCGCGAAGTCTTCCTAGGGTTACACCCATGCCGTTCTCATAATCGCGGTCCAGCTTCGCTTGGGGACGGTTATCCTCCTCAAAGTATTTGATAAACTGCTTCGGTGCACTGGGTAAATCAAGCTCCTGGGGCAGTCCCTTAAATTCATTCCATGCCTTAATCATCTGCTCCTTCGTGGGCTTTTTCTCAAAGCTCACAAATACAGCAGCTGTATGTCCGTCAGTTACCGGAACACGAATACATTGTGTAGTGATGACAGGTCCTTCTGCCTTTATAATCTGTCCGTTCTCGACCCTGCCCCAAATTCTTAAGGGCTCCTGTTCACTCTTCTCCTCTTCACCGCCAATGTAGGGAATTACATTATCCACCATCTCCGGCCAATCAGCGAAGTTTTTCCCAGCACCGGAAATCGCCTGGTAGGTAGTAGCTACTACAACCTTGGGTCCGTATTCCTTCAGTGCATGAAGTGCCGGTGTATAGCTTTGGATGGAGCAGTTTGGCTTAACAACGATAAATCCCCTGTCCGTCCCGAGACGCTTCTTCTGAGCCTCAATTACCTCCAGATGCTCCGGATTAAGCTCCGGTACGATCATCGGAACATCCGGAGTCCATCTGTGGGCACTATTGTTGGAAACGACGGGGGTTCCTGTCTTTGCATATGCTTCTTCGATTGCCTTAATCTCATCCTTTGTCATATCGACTGCACTAAAAACGAAGTCTACACGATTTGCCACTTCGGCAACCTCATTTACGTCCATGACAATCAGCTTCTTTATCTTCTCCGGCATCGGTGTGGTCATCTTCCAACGGCCACCAACGGCCACCTCATATGTCTTTCCTGCACTTCTGGGACTCGCTGCTACAGCAACCACTTCAAACCAGGGATGGTCCTCCAGTAACGATATAAAGCGTTGTCCTACCATTCCGGTACCCCCCAGGATACCAACTCTTAACTTCTCCATCTATTCCTTCCTCCAATGATGTTCTTGTATGACATACATTTGTCTTTATAGTAAGTATACTATACATCATTTCAGAAAAAAATCAATCCTTTTTTATACAAAAACATAGATTTGTGACATATCAATAATTATGCATTGTTTTCATCACTTTGTTTGGTTATTTTTCTGTTGTTCCCGATAGTCCTTCAGTAGCTGGACCAAATCCGAATAGACTTCTATGCAATTGACACGGTTCCTTAGCTTGGATGAACCGGGATATCCGCTGGTGTACCAAGCTACATGCTTTCGCATTTCCCTCATCCCCGTAGCTTCTCCCTTATACTCCATCGCCAGCCTTGCATGGCGCAGCATCATAGCCTCCACCTCATCAAACTCCGGTTTTGGTAGTAGTACACCGCTGGTTAGGTACTCTTTAATCTGTGCGAACAGCCAGGGGTTGCCTCTGGCCCCTCTGGCTATCATAATGGCATCACAATCAGTTTGCTCCAGCATCCGCTTTGCATCCTCCGGGGTCTGAACATCTCCGCTTCCTATCACCGGTACGGAGACCGCCTCCTTCACCTGACGAATGATATCCCAATCGGCTTTGCCGCTATAGAATTGTTCTCTGGTCCTGGCATGCACAGCGATGGCTGCTGCACCGTTCTCCTCAGCGATCTTGGCAACCTCTACCGCATTGATATTGTCCTCGCAGAAGCCCTTCCGTATCTTAACGGTAACCGGTTTATGAATGGCATCGGATACCCTTCTTACAATTCTCCCGATGAGCTCAGGATCCTTCATCAGGGCAGAACCCTCTCCATTATTAACCACCTTCGGTACAGGACATCCCATATTAATGTCCAGAAGATCAAAAATTCTATCCTCAATCCTCTTTGCCATATCCGCAAGGATATCCGGATCAGAGCCAAACAGTTGAAGGGCAGCCGGTCGCTCCTCTTCGGCAATCTGGAGTAGACTCTCCGTATTTTTATTCTCATAACGGATCCCCTTCGCACTGACCATCTCTGTGTAGACAAGATCGACACCCTTTTCCTTGCATAATAAACGAAATGGCAGGTCTGTTACTCCTGCCATAGGTCCTAAAACTAGCTTCCCTTGTATTTCAATATTACCTATTTTAAAGCTCATGCTGTATCTCGCACTCCTCCTGTAGGTTCCTTCCCTACCTTGATATCATTTGATCCCTGGGAGTCTGTTCCTTCGCTTCAGTATCGCCAATAGCAATACTCTATCTTATCCCCTTATTCTTCTCACTAATAATTTTTAGTCCCTTCAGGGTTAGATTGGGATCATAGACCTCAATGATATCTGTTGCATCTGCTATGATCTTTCCCAGACCTCCGGTCGCTACCACCTTACAATTCTTGATTCCGGACTCCTCAAGCATCCTATTTACAATGTATTCCGTCTGTCCGATACATCCAAAAACCAGTCCGGCCTGCATGCTTGTTACTGTTTCCTTCGCCAGTATCGTATCGGGCATCGCTATCTCGATCTCCGGGAGCTTGGCAGTCTCTGTCCATAGTGCATTTGCCGCAATCCTAAGACCCGGGCTGGTAACCCCTGCAATAAAGGAGCCCTCGGCTGTAATCAGATCATAGGTAATTGCTGTGCCAAAATCAATGACCAGTACGGGACCTCCATAGATTTCGTAGGCAGCTACTGCATCCACGATTCTGTCCGCCCCAATTTCTCTCGGATTGGCCGCCGCTATCTTGATCCCTGTCTTCGTACCTGTCCCGACGATTAGTGGGGTTATGTTTATATATTTGATAATACCGGAGGTCAGGGACCACATCACCTTCGGTACCACGGAAGCAACAATGGCTGAATCAATACTCTCTAATTCAATTTTTTTTGACCTTAGTAAATCTAGTAGTAGCAGTCCGTATTCATCAGAGGTCCTTGCCACCTGAGTCGTCATACGAAAGCTTGCTTTCAGATCATTGTCATCAAAAACACCTAAGGTTATATTCGTATTACCAACATCTATTACCAGTAACATATCACCGGCCTCCCATTCCTTCTATAATAAATCCGCAGCATCCTCTCCCAAAAAAAACACCTTATAATAGATTTCCAGGGATTCCAAAAGCTCTGCCTTTGTCCTCTGTAATTCTTTGATTTTTAAAGCACTGCCGATCTCATCAAACAGATAATCCATTTCATCAGCATCCACCTGAAACAATAAAGCACCCTCCTCATCGAACTCCAGGGAAAGCACCCCACCTACATCCTCAGTAAATAATACACACATTATTTTCAGTTCCTGCTTAATTTGTTCCGGCAATGCCTGGAAGTCCTCATTCAGAAAGAATTTCTTCTCATAAGCACTGCTGGCACATAATACCACCTTATCCTGATACATGACAAGTCTCCTTATTGTAGAATTCCAAATATAGCTGAAGCTATTACACCATAAAAAAACGGGTGGTCAGGAAACCAATCAATATAATAAGTATTCCAAAGAATATATAAGACATTCCTATATTTCGTTTCTTCTTATCCCTTACAATCTTTAGACCATTCATTACATTGATCATACCGCCTGCTGTAAAAACTGCAAACAGTAAAAATTTCTGATTCGGAATAATAAAGTTCAGTATCAGAAGTACCACCAGGATGATACTCAGATAAGCAATCATCCGGTCATAGGATAGACGTAGTTCTTTTAAGCGTTGTAACAGCTTCCTCATGAGATCGCTCCCAGCCAACTTAATTATTCCATATTACCCAAGGTTGCTACCATAATGGCCTTTATGGTATGCATACGGTTTTCTGCTTCGTCAAAAATAACATCAGCAAATCGCTCAAAGACCTCCTCAGTCACTTCATTCCCCTTAACGGCAGGAAGGCAGTGCAGAAGTATGGTTTCTGTTTTACCGGTTTTACGCAGCATAGCAGCATTCACCTGATAGGGTCTTAAGAGCTCCACTCTCTCTGCAGCCAGCTCCTCCTCACCCATAGAGCACCATACATCCGTATAGACAGCATCTGCACCCCAGATCGCATTGATACTGTCAGTAATTGTGATTACTCCTTCACTTTCCTTGGCATATCCCTCACAGAGGCTTACCAGTTCCTGTTCAGGCCATAAGGCCTTCGGAGCCAGAATGGTAATATGTATCCCCATCTTCGCTGACCCTATCATCAGGCTATTCGCCATATTATTACGTCCGTCACCGACATAGACGAGCTTCAACCCTTTTAGCTTACCAAACTGCTCCTTCAAAGTCAAGAAGTCCGCGAGAATCTGTGTCGGATGATAGCTGTCCGTAAGTCCGTTCCAAACCGGTACTCCGCTGTATTTTGCCAGCTTCTCCACAGTTTCCTGCTGATAGCCCCGAAATTCTATTCCGTCAAACATCCTGCCCAGTACTCTGGCCGTATCCTCAACACTTTCCTTATAACCCAGCTGTATATCATCCTTACTCAGATACTCAGGATGTCCTCCCTCATCAATACAGCCGATCGTAAAAGCACATCTGGTTCTGGTGGACGGCTTCTCAAAAATGAGGGCTATATTCTTGCCCTTCAAGCGATTTCCTGTAATGCCCTTTTTCTTATCCTGCTTTAATCTCTCAGCTAACTCCAATAAATAATCGATTTCCTCAGGAGTAAAATCCTTTAAGGTTAAAAAACTTCTTCCCTTCAATATCATAGCCTCCACCTCTTTCTCAGCACATTCATCCTTAATACATCGGTATAAGCTTATAGTTATGCTTATACTGATACTCATATTTATGCTTTTATATGTTTATTTATACACTATTACATATCAATTTGATTGTCAAGTAAAATCAGGAAAAGAGTGAAAACTGCTCAAAACTGTGATCTTAAAACCTCAGTTTTGAGCAGTAGTAGTATTATTTATTCAATTTTGTGCAGTTCACTTTTACTCGGACCCACCCGTGGAAAAACTGTCATGACTCACTTCATGGGTTACATAAGAGGCAATCAGGTTTTGCACCAGGATCTCCTTTGAGGTCTGCTTTAGAAGAAGCGCCTTGTCATACTGCTCCTGATAGTAAGAAGCATCCACAGCTTCGTTGGTCCCGATCTTCCATGCTCTGCTGCCTTCAAAGATTTCTTCCCTTGAAATTTCAAACACAATTTCATTTGTTGCGAAGGAGCCCTCAAATAGATAAGAGGTAAATGCAACAAAGCCTTCCTTCGCATTGGTAAGGTCCTGACCCAGAATAAACCTGTTGCTTTCCACCAGGGGTAGCCCCATAATATTTGCAATGGTGGGCAGGAAGTCAATCTGACCTCCGGTGGTGCTGATTGTCTGGTTGATTCCGCTTCCCGGCACATGAATGATCAAAGGAACATTCAGCATCTCGTCATAATCATAAGAACGGCCGATGAACTGGCTAACCTGGTCATAGACATCCTCCATACCGCAGTTCATCCCATGATGGTCCCCATAGAGGGCTATTACCGTATTTTCATACAGACCGGCCTCTTTTAAATCCTCAATAAATTGACCAATTGCTTCGTCCGAATAGCGAACTGTTTCAAGGTATTGTCCAAATTTTGTCTCCTTATCCTCTTCCAACAGCTCTAGGGTACGGTATTGCTCCTCTAAGATGAATGGATGATGATTGGTAAGTGTAATGACAAAGGAGAAATAGGGCTGTGTCTGGTTCTTCAGAATGGGAATCAGCTGCTGAAACATGGATTTATCCGAAACTCCCATTCCGATTAATTCCTCCTGATTCAGATCCTCCATGCTGATAAAGTCCTCGAAGCCCTGTGCCGGATACGCATTCTCTCTATTCCAGAACTCACCTTCATATCCATGTACCGCAAAGGATCGATAGCCTTGCTCTCGCATCATCCAGGGTAATCCGTTATAGGTATTCTCCTCAAAGAGACGGTAGCTCTCACCGTCAATTATCGGATAGAGGCTGTTTAATGTGGAAAATTCCGCATCTGCTGTATTGCCTTTCCCAATATTGGAGTAATACTGGTCAAAATAGAGGGAATCACCTGCGATCAATTGATTCAGATTAGGAGTAATCTCTTGTCCATTATACTCCTTTCCTATGACAAAATCCTGCATAGCTTCCATCTGGATCACTATCAGATTCTTCCCTTTTCCAATCCCTTGATATCTAGGCCCTTCTGCTTCAGGCACCACATCCTCTAATACCTCAAGAATTTCTTCCTTTTCCATGGAAACCGGTGCCACTTTATCCACTATCGTTTCGCAGATATCATATACATGGCTTGTGAAGAATTCCATCGTTTTGACCCGGGCAATTGCTGCAGAATGAAATGGATTAATAACCATCGTGATGATTACTGCTGTCATAAGAAAGACTGCATACTTAATCCTTCCATGGAGTGGCCATTTGAACTGGCTCTGCTTATCCGTATACCTTTTAAAATTGCGATATACAAAGGGAATATCCACAAACAGCAGAAAGCTGGCCGGAATTAAGGTTGCCAGAAAGCTCTGTGGTACTGCAGTAACAGCCTTTGCCTGCCACAGCTGACGAATGGATACCGTCTGGTTATAATAATTATAATACATCGTGTCTGCGAACATCAGTAAACTGAGGAGCGCATAGACTACCAGGAATATTCCACGCTTTCTTTTTAATCCGCATTTGCCTAAGGCCACAAATAGGATCCCCCATACCGCCAGACTCATCAAAATCATGATGATCTCCATACGGTTTACCTCTATTAAGGTATAATAAATCATCATTTTTATAGCAAATAAAATTCCGATAAAATACGGTGATGCTAATATTTCTTTTATTTTTTTCATAGCTCCCCCAAAAACTAACACTATTGCACACATTAGGTTCTATTGTAATCTAAGGCTAGCAATATAATAGCTCAATGATAAAATAATATCAAGCGGTAAATACTTAATTTTTTCTTAATATTATACAAATAATTACACTTTCTCATAGTAAAAAGGTGCTGCAAGGACATTGGAAGAATCCTCTTTATCCTCTCCATGCCTGCAACACCTTATTCATATATGAATAGTTAATCTTCCTTGCTAACCTCTGCGAAAGACTTTGCTAAACCGGCTAAGCCCTGTATCTCAGATGGGATGATAATCTTCGTTGCCTTACCGTCAGCAGCCTTCGCAAATGCCTCCAGGCTCTTCAGCTGTATCACGGCACTCTGAGGGTCTGCTTCATTGAGGAAGCGGATACCATCTGCATTTGCCTTCTGGATCTGAAGGATTGCTTCTGCCTGACCCTCTGCTTCCCTTATGGTGGCTTCCTTCTTCGCTTCTGCACGAAGAATAGCAGACATCTTCTCACCCTCTGCTTCCAGAACTGCCGATTCCTTTTTACCCTCTGCTACAAGAATTGCTGAGCGCTTCTGGCCCTCTGCGATCAAAATAGATTCTCTTCGTTCACGCTCTGCCTTCATCTGCTTCTCCATCGCATCCTGAATAGCAGCGGGAGGAATGATGTTCTTAAGCTCCACACGGGTAACTTTAATTCCCCAAGGATCTGTTGCTACATCCAAGGTTACCCTCATCTTCGTATTGATGATCTCTCTGGAGGTTAAGGTCTCATCCAGCTCCAAATCTCCGATAATGTTTCTTAGGGTGGTAGCCGTCAAATTCTCTATTGCCATCATCGGATTATCCACACCGTATGCATACAGCTTTGGATCGGTAATTTGAAAGAATACCACCGTATCAATCTTCATCGTAACATTATCCTTGGTAATCACCGGCTGCGGAGCAAAATCAACAACCTGTTCCTTTAACAATACCCTTCGTGCCACTTTATCGATTAAAGGTGCTTTGACATGGATTCCAACATCCCAGGTAGCCTGAAAGCCTCCCAGCCGTTCAATTACATAGGCATGGGCCTGAGGCACAATCTTAATACAGGAAGCCAGAATAAGTAGAACAATTACCGCAAAAATGATTGCTACTGTTTCAAACATGATCTATTCCCCCTTCTTCACAATTAATTTCACACCGGATATATCCTGAACGATCACCCGTACTCCGGTCTCTATCCTGCTGCCGTCCGAAGACCGGGCTGACCATTCCTGCCCATCAACAATAACCTGTCCCTGTGCGTGGATATTATCAATCTCCATAGTAACCAGTGCTTCCTTTCCAACCAGTCCCTCATAATTTGTCTTAATCCTCTTCGGATTAAAGTATTTGATAACATAAGGTCTGGTGAAATACAGCAACAGCAGAGAAACTGCAATAAAAAGAATAATCTCTAGAAGCAAATTATCATAAAACAGGGAAACGATAAATGCAACTAAAGCACCCCCAGCAAACCATATGGTGGTCAATCCAAGAGTAATGATTTCGATTAGGAGCAGTACTGCTAATAAAATGAGCCATGCAATTGAGTTCGTCATCCTATCCCCCCTATCTTGTAATGTTCCTTGTTAGTTTCATTCTATCTGATATCCAGAGAGAATACAATAGAATAACCATTTTTTAATAAACTTTTAATGGTTCCACCCTAGGAAAGCAGCCATTGCAAGCTTTATGATAAAAGCCCCAAGGCTATGGTGGCCGGACAAAACTGTCCTACCAC
>JAEYRK010000021.1 GCA_023435645.1 Bacillota bacterium | reverse complement strand
TAGAATTGCTTCCGGGGTAATGTCAGTACTGGTTTCCCCGTTATGCTCCAGAGCAATGATATTCAGACTGAATTTCTGTCTGATATTGGACTGCAGGACACTCTTACCTGATATCTTGGAGGTCAGTCTAAGCTCTGTAATTGCTATCCCTCCTCTGAGTTCAATCGTTTCCATAATATTGGTATTCATCAGTCTATTTGCCAGACGGACCGCCATATCATTCTCCGGATAGATCACCTCTGCACCAATTTTTTCAAGAATCTGTCCCTGCTCATGACTGGCCGCCCTGGCGATAACTCTGGGGACCCCCAGGCTGATCACATTCAGTGTTGTCAATATGCTGACATCAATACTATCCCCGATACATATTACAACGGTAGCGCAGTTCTGTATTCCGGAATCCATCAGCGTTTCCTTATCAAAGCTTCCAACCACAAAGGCATTTTCCGTCAGATGTCTGATCTGTTTGACACGGCTTTCTACTGTATCTATCGCGATCAGTTCCTTGCCGGCTGACGCCAGTGTCCTTGTCAAAGCCAAACCAAAACGACCCAAACCGATGATTCCAAATTCTATAATTGATTTATGAAGAAACATATTATCCTCCTATGCCGTTCAGGGCATTTCATTTAATGCACCAAAATAAGCTTTGATTATCCGATGGTTATCGTTTCTTCCGAATAGCTGATATTTGGCATGGGTTTAAAATACCATAGGGTTGCAATCGTTAACGGACCCAGACGGCCAATGAACATCGTTACGATTAATATCACCTTACTGGCGGTGTGCAGGTTGGGGGTTATTCCTGTTGACAGCCCCACCGTACCGAAGCCTGACACCACCTCAAACAGCACCTGAATAAAGGTAGCCTCTGGCTCCAGAATTGATATCAAAAAGGTATTCACAAACACAACTGAACTCGCCAATAAAGTAATGATGAAAGCCCTATGTATAATCTCCATAGGTATTTTCCGCTTAAAGCAGCCGCAATGCTGGTTCGTGGATACACTATAGGCACTCTTTAATATTGTAAAGGCAGTCGTTGTCTTAATACCACCACCGGTAGAGCCCGGGGATGCCCCAATGAACATCAGAATTACAAGGATAAAAAGCCCGGCGTCCGTAAATAAACCGACATTATAGGTAGCAAAGCCGGCTGTTCTTGCGGAGGTACTGAAGAAAAATGCTCCCAACCAGGTTACCTCTTCCGTAAGTCTGATCAGCAGGGTGCCGGAGATCAGCAGAAATGCTGTCATCATGATGACTATTTTGGCATGAAGACTGAAGCGTTTAAAACGGTGCTTGCTGATGATCTCCTTTATCACGACAAATCCCAAGCCTCCAAAGATAATCAGCCCACAGGTCGTCAGATTCAGCAGAACATCCCCCTCATAACCGATCAGGTTCTTAAAGCCGCCCAATACGTCAAAGCCTGCATTGTTAAAGGCTGAAACCGAATGGAATACACTGGTTCCTACTGCATTCCAGAAGGGCATATGCCTTTTGAAAACCGCAAAGCTTAGTACTGCTCCAATCATCTCAAAACAAAGGGTAGTAATCAATATTGCTTTGATTAGCTTGACAATACCCTTCAAGGTATCCAAGTTCAAGGCTTCCTTGACCAATACTCTGTCCTTGAAGGTTACCTTCTTCCTTGCGAGAAGGATAAAGCTGACCCCGACTGATGCGACACCCAAACCTCCGATCTGGATTAAAATCGCTACCACGGTCCTCCCGAATACATTATAGGTATCTGCCGTATCCACTGTAATCAATCCAGTCACGCAAACTGCACTGGTAGAAGTGAATAAAGCATCAATAAAAGGAAGCTCTACCCCATTCCTATGAGAGATAGGAAGGAATAATATTACAGCGCCAAAAAAAATCACAAAAGCAAAGCCCAGCACCAAAAAACGTCCCGGCCGCATCTTTTTAAGTCTTTCCATTTGTTATACTCACCCTCTAATTCTACCTTCATTATGTAAGGTCAATTGACTCTTTGATATGTATCACAATAGTTTATTTTATCATAGGATTCATTAATGTGATATTAAGATTCCAGTTTTAAACATTAATATTGTGTTAATATGTTCCAATCGCTTTGAAAATCTACTGCGAATCGGTTATAATCAGGGAGACAGATAGTACTTTTAGAATAATCAGAGCTGCTATCAGACGGGAGGGTACCATGGAATTATTCTTAATTGTTGAGGACGATGCTCAGATCAGGAATTTTATCAACTTCTCACTGGCATCACAGAATTATGAATGTGTCGAAGCTTCAAATGCAAAAGCTGCCCTAAATCTTCTGGATGGCAGGAATTATTCTGCTGTCATTCTGGACTTAGGTCTTCCGGATATGGATGGTATTGAATTATTAAAAAAGATACGGTCACAGTATCCTACTCCTATCATCATCGTATCTGCCAGGGATCAGGATAATGACAAGGTGGAGGCCCTAGATGCAGGAGCAGATGATTATCTGACGAAGCCTTTCAGTGTGAAAGAATTATTGGCAAGAATACGTGTCATCCTGCGCCATCATAAATCCGCTCACGGAAATGCTATGTACTATAAGGTGGCAGATTTGGAGATTGATCTGGATAAGCATAGAGTCTTACTAGAGGGTAAGGAAATCCATTTTACCCCGATGGAATATGAGGTATTAACCCTGCTCGTAAAAAATGCCGGTAAGGTACTTACCCATAATTATATCCTTAAGGAGGTATGGGGCACCTATCTGGACTGTGATACCCAAACCCTACGGGTATTTATGGCCAATATCCGAAGAAAACTGGAAAAAAACCCTGCTTCTCCGCGCTATATCATTACGGAAGTCGGTGTAGGCTACCGTTTCACTGATGAATAATCATCTGTGAAGACAGAAGCGGAAGGTGGCACCACCCGTTTCATTATTCACTACTGAGATCCTGCCCCGATGGTATTCCACAATCTCCTTGCAGATTGCCAGTCCCAAGCCCATACCGCGGATTCCATCCATACGGGTCCGATTGGAGACAAAAAAGGTATCAAATATTTTCGGAATATCCTCCTCTTTGATCCCGCTACCACGGTCTGTCACATCAAACCATACCAGCTCCCCCTCCGGATATACCCGAACCAGTATCTCATCCAGGGTATTCGAGTGCTCTATGGCGTTATTAATCAGGTTAATCAGAACCTGCTCAATCAGCTTGCCGTCCATTGGTAGAAACAATACCTCCTCCGGAACATTAATCCTGATCTCTCTACCGGGAAAATATTTGAGTGACCTACTGACTGCTCCGGCGATAATCTCTTCCACCGCTTCCTGCTGCAGGTTTACTTCCAAACGCCCCTCCTGTATCTTTGTCAGGTATAGGATGTTCTCCACCAATCTCATCAGCCAATTCGCTTCCTCCTTAATCTCATTTGCCAATAGATTGATTTCCTCTCTATTATCCTTATGAGAAATCATTTCTGCCGCCCCCGATAGTCGGGTTAAGGGAGTCCGCAAATCATGGGATATGGACCTGAGAAGACTGCTTTTGAAGCGTTCTCTATCTGCATCCAATCTGGCGTTCTCTTTATCTCTTACCAAAAGGATTCTCTCCACTGCATTCGTCACCTGGATCACAATGGAATCTAGCATATGCCGATGCTCCTCCATCTCCTGCAATTGTTGCGGAAGGCAGAAGAAGCCCACTGTCTTGTCGGTGTATTTGATCGGGATGGTATAATGGGCGGACAAAAAATCATCCAGATGACCTAGTTCCATATGCTCCGTTGATGTCTGACCCATACCCTTCCATATGGTCAGCTTCTTATGATTTCTTTCCTTTAAATCTATGATAATAGCAGCTATCTCACATTCATACAGGTTTTGTATGAACTCAGCTGCGACTGCAAATACCTCCGGTACTTCACTGGTTTTCGCCAATTGGCTTGTTATTCTGTATAGTAATCTGGATTGCTGCTCCCGCTGATCTGCCAGATCCTTCGAACGTACCAGTTTATTCGCCTGCGTACTCGTTATCAGGGATGAAATGAGCATAACTATGTAGGTAATAATATATTCCTTATCATATACCTTAAGAGAATAAATCGGCTTTATGAAGAAATAGCTTAAGGACAGCATTGACAAAATGGATGCCAGAATACTATAAACATAGCTCCTGGTTAAAAGAGAGGTGATTAGGACGGATAATGTGTAAGCGATGACTAAGTTATCCTCCTTAAATCCCAGCTCCTTCAAGCCCAGAAGTATCAGGGTTGTGATTATATTGGCCCCTGCTGTAATGATAAGCAGCAATAGGATCCTATATCTACTCTTATTAATCATATTCATCTCTATGCTCTCCCGAATAAATTCCACTTTCTTCCTTGTATTATACAAGTAATCCGGTATAAGTCAAGATGAGGAGCTTCCATCTTTCTAGTCCTTCACTGCAATAAAAGGTCTTTTCACAGATTACGATTCCACAGAAAGAGAAAGTGGGTTGTTTACACAACCCACTTTCTCTTTAATGCGGATAAAGGGACTCGAACCCCCACGGTCTCCCACTAGATCCTAAGTCTAGCGCGTCTGCCAATTCCGCCATATCCGCATATTCATTTTGTTTCATCTAAACGTCCGGCATGCAGGGCAAGCCCTGTTGCCGTAGTAAACATTGTCAGGCCGGAGGTCTTCGTCCGGCATGCAGGGCAAGCCCTGTTGCCTTAGTAAACATTGTCAGGCCGGAGGTCTTCGTCCGGCAACAGGGCTAGGTGGATTCGAACCACCGACTGCAGGAGTCAAAGTCCTGTGCCTTACCGCTTGGCGATAGCCCTATAGAGAAAATGAAAAGACTTTTGAAAGGCTTTTCATTCTTCATAAGGGTGGATAAAGGGATTCGAACCCTTGGCCTCCAGAGCCACAATCTGGCGCGCTAACCAACTGCGCTATACCCACCATAATTCAATTCGTTTTACTGTATCACAACAATCTTCATCCCGTCATGATCGTAAGATGAAAAATGTGCCAGAAGGGATTCGAACCCCCGACACATGGCTTAGAAGGCCATTGCTCTATCCAACTGAGCTACTAGCACACATAAAACAGTTCGCTGCCGCAGGCTTATTCGCATCAGCTCAAAGCAGTTTGGCTACGCACATGATACCGGCACATGGCCACATATCAAGCGGGTGATGGGAATCGAACCCACGTATCTAGCTTGGAAGGCTAGTGTTCTACCATTGAACTACACCCGCATAATTATATTCTATTTTATTTTGTGTATACGTCATGCTTATTATTCAGGCATCTGCTTGTGAACAGCTTCTGACTAATCGGGGTGACAGGATTCGAACCTGCGACCTCTTGATCCCAAATCAAGCACTCTAGCCAAGCTGAGCCACACCCCGACATCTTGTGCATATTCAAGGCTTTTCGCTCGTTCCAGCCGTGACGCAAGATTTATTATATAATAGCCTTCCGGTATTGTCAACCTCTTTTTCATATCTTTTTTGTATTTCCAAAAATCCCATAAACATAAGAAAAATAAGGCTTTGACGCAATTTATATTCCTACTGTGAAAGTATAACTCTCGCCTATTCCTTGTAATAATTCAGGGTAAAATGTGCTTCCCCCTGCCGGTCTATCTCCATGATGATAAAGGTCGGAACCCTGCCGTACTGCCTGGGAAGTGCCAGACTACCCGGATTAATTGCCCATACATTGTCACTTAAGTCGATCATCGGAACATGGGTATGTCCAAACATAACGATGTTTGCTTGATTTCTTCTTGCTGCTTCCTTTACCGAATAGGTGCCGGAATTCACTCCGTACCGGTGTCCGTGGGTCAGCATAATATAGTATTTTCCTAGGAGAATCATCTTTTCCTTTGGTAGACCATTAAAGAAGTCATTGTTGCCGGATACCATCTCAGTCGGGCATGGAGCAATTTCCTTAATATACTCCTCCCCGCCTTCAAAATCACCTAGATGGATTAACAAATCTATCGGACTAACCCTTTGTAATGTATGGAATAGTTGTTGTTCTCTTCCATGAGTGTCACTTACAATCAAAACCTTCATTTTATATCTCCCGATTCTCAAATATACATACGAATAACTTCTTTCATGGCCCTTAATGCTTTTCCCCTGTGACTTATTTCATTTTTCTGCTCCGGGAGCATCTTAGCAGTAGTACATTTGAATTCAGGTACAAAAAAAATCGGGTCATATCCAAAACCATGGGTTCCGCATATTTTATGAGCAATTACACCTTCGATGGTTCCTCTTCGGGTCACAACCTCTCCATTGGGGAAAGCGCATGCAATCACACAAACAAATCTTGCACTCCTGGCTGCTCCCTCCACACCCTTTAGCTGATCTATAATGTATTGATTCTTAACGGAATAAGGGGTTGACTCTCCCAAAAACCTTGCCGAATATACACCGGGCTTCTTATCTAAGTAGTCTACCTCTATTCCTGAATCATCTGCCAGTACTATCTCACCTGTTAATTCGGATACAGTTTTTGCTTTAATGATAGCGTTCTCTTCAAATGTGCTTCCATTCTCTTCAATTTCAGGATTTAATCCCGCATCCTTCAAAGAGAGAAGCTCAATCTCTAGATCCTTTAATATCTCTTTGATTTCATTCATTTTGCCTTCATTCGCTGTAGCAAAGATAATTCTCTTCATCTTATCTCCTAATGATTATCTATCGGTTGAAGCTCTTCATAAGCTCTCATGATTCCATTATAGATTCCCTTCGCAATTGCCTTCTGATTATCCCTCTGATTCAGATACTCCAGATCCTTCAGGTTCGTCATATAACCTGCTTCTATCAGAACAGCAGGTACGTTGGAATGATTGAGTATAAAAATATCTTCCTTCTTCAAGGGTACAAGACCTCTATTCTTTAAGGTGGTTGTTTTTTCGATTTCTTCACTGAAAATGGTTGCCAGAAGCTTCGAATTTACCTGCTTGAATTCTGTAGCATAATAGAAGATTTCAGTACCACTCGGTTTGCTAGATCCGCTGGCGTTGCAGTGAATACTGATAAAATAATCACAATCAACTGCATTTGCTAATTCAACCCTCGGTCGTAAAAAAACCTTGTCATCACCAATTCTGGTATAATAAACTTTAATATTCTCTTTGTCAAGAAGTTCTTTCACTTCCAGTAATATTCCAAGATTAATATTCTTCTCATAAACAGACTCATCACGGCTTAATGCACCCGCATCCTTGCCTCCATGCCCGGCATCAAGAACCAAAACTCGGTCATAAACCTCTGTGGGTCTCTTAAGTCCAATATAATAGTATGTCTCGTCCTCCTTGATTATATGGGCATACACCTGGTCCAACTCTAAGGTCAGCTCCAAAGTGTTATTCTCAGAGCGCGTGGGAGTATTGAATGAAATTCCATGGATAATATCCATACCGTAATCCCTGCTTACAACAGTGCTAGTAGACTTATCCTTAGGATTTGTTACTAATTCCTCCGTCTCAGTATATAAGGGATTTCCCATAAATGCATTCTGCAGATGAATTCTTCCAATATCCTGTGCATTCATATGGATCGCATCGGTACTACCAAAAATTAGCTTAATGCTTTTTGTAAGATAGATGTCCTGTAACTCCATCCAAAGTCCATCCACCGCAGGTTTCTTTATAATTAAAAGCTTGTCTCCCAGCTCCTTTATGATATCCTCATCTGCATCTCTCAGCATCCCCGGTAAGTCAGAAACTATGATGTCCTGCCCAGCGTCGACCCGCTCAATAGCATCCTGAGGCATATTTACGGGACTGTCTTCCATTGGAGAAGCGTTCTCCTTCTCTTTTGCTACAATTGGTGCCGCTGCCGCTTTTCCTATATCACTGGCCGAGATTACCCGATTGCTGTACTGCCCCAGAGCATAAGATAGCGTTATCACTGCGATCATCAGTGCAACACTCTGGATAGCGGTTCTCTTAAGCAACATTTTATCCATACTCAAATCCCCCTGCTTCTGAGTAAAAGTACCAGCCTTATTCCGCAATAAAGCATAATATAGTAAAGATTATATAATAATATCTATTTATTCACAATATATATTTGTAACCAAGGGAATTATTTTAGGGAATTATGTAGTTATTCGCTTCTCTTATTTCTTGCATTCTTCCAGAAAAATCTATATAATAAGATAGTAACTTACGCGCCAAGTAGCCGCCGAGCATAGAAGGAGAAAAAGGTTTTATGAGTGATATCAACTATATATCAATCAAGCAAAAAGACGGTTATATTACTAAGCTATCACATTTTCACTGTTCGAAAAGACCTAAGGCAAGTATCCTGATCTTACATGGGATGGCTGAGCATCAGAAACGTTATTATGCATTTGCACAATACTTGGTTGAACAAGGCTATGATGCTTATGTGTATGATCATCGGGGTCATGGCACGGATAAGAAGCTAAGCGAACTGGGGTTCTTTGCACCGAACAAGGGCTACCAGCTGGTTATAAATGACGCGATACATATCAGTGAATATATTGAACAGAACAATCGCAGTAGCAAATTCATTCTGTTCGGTCATAGCATGGGGTCCTTTATCGCAAGGAATATCATCCAAACCTATGATAAGTATCATGGAGTAATCCTGATGGGTACCGCCCATACACCAAAGCTTCTGAACTTCGGTGGTCTTATGGTGGCCTCCATAATACAAAAGCTTAAGAGGCCAAAGCATATTTCTCCTTACATGAGTAATCTTTTATTCGGCAGCAAGCGGTTTACCAAGCTCTCTGACCGGACCGCCTTTGATTGGCTCTCCAGAAGTAATACGGTGGTAGGAGCTTATATTCATGATCCCTATTGCGGCTTTACCTGTACCGCATCCTTTTATCATGATCTTCTTAAGCTGATCAGCGGCTCTACGAAGAAAAGCATGATCAGGCAGACAAAGAAGGAGCTTCCTATCTATGTTGTCAGTGGGGAAAAGGACCCGGTAGGTGGATATGGTAAGGAAATCAAAAGGCTTTTGAACGTTTTCAAGAAATCCGGCTTTACGAATATAAGCGCAAAGCTTTATCCTGACTGCCGCCATGAACTGCTGAATGAGCTGAACAATGAGGAAGTATACTCCGATTTGAACCAGTGGATATCAAAAAGAATATAGAGAAAAGGTGATGAAATATGGCGCCCCTTACCCTGAGGTCAGCATATCCATCACCTTCTTTTATTAAGATTATAGCCTCGGTGGCTTAGGTCCTAAGTACTGATAATAATACGTTTTTATCATACCATTATAGATCTTTCTGTTCTTATCTGCTTTTCTTCCGATATATTTCTGAGCATCCTCATAAGAAGATATGATATAGTAAGACCAGGAATCCAATGCTCCGAACACTTTGCCTATTTCTTTATATAGCTCAGGAAGCACCTTCTGGTCCTCCAGTCTTTCTCCATAGGGAGGATTGGTAATCACAAACCCATACTTCTTACTACTACTCAGGTCTTTCACAGGCTTCTGCTGGAAATGGATGAATTGTTCCACACCTGCCCATCTTGCATTCTGTCTGGCAGCCTTAATAATCTCACCATCAATGTCATATCCCTGGATGTTCATCGTAAGATCAGTTCGTACCTGTGCCTTAGCCTCTTCCCTTGCCATCGTCCAAATGCTTTGAGGAAAAAGCTCCTTCCATGTTTCAGCTAAGAAAGTGCGATTGCTCCCAGGTGCAATTCTTGCACCCAGCATTGCTGCCTCGATTGGTATCGTACCGCTACCGCAGAAGGGATCTACTAAGATTCTATCCTTGTTCCAGGGTGTAAGCATAATCAATGCAGCTGCCAAAGTCTCCGTAATGGGAGCTTTGCTGGTCAGCTTACGGTATCCCCTTTTATGAAGGGATTCACCTGAGGTATCCATACTTACGGTTACCTCATCCTTCATAATCGTAACTCTGATTGGGTAGGAGCTTCCGCTTTCCTCAAACCAATCCTTTTTATATTTTAATTTTAATCTTTCTACGATAGCCTTTTTCATTATTGATTGGATATCGGACGGGCTAAAAAGCTTTGAATTCACAGAGCTCGCTTTCGCAACCCAGAATCTTCCGTCCACAGGAATAAACGCTTCCCAAGGCATGCTCTTCGTGTGTTCGAACAGCTCCTCAAAGGTTTCTGCATGAAAGGTTGCAAGCTTAATCATAACTCTTTCCGTTGTCCTGAGAAACATATTAGCCCTGGCACAAACATGTTCATCCCCTGTATAACTCACCTTACCATCCTCAACCTTCGTTATCTCATAGCCCAAGTCCATGATTTCACGCTTAAGTACTGCTTCTAAACCAAAGTGGCATGGTGATATATATTCTAATTGGTTCATTCCTACCTCCGATGTACCTTATGATGATTACCATTGTAAGGCTATTTCTCCTTCCAGTCAATGGACAAATCGTTCAGCCTTGTATGATATGGTCTCAAAATACATAATACCGAGGAATAAGCAGGCCTTTGCTGATCCCTGTATTCTTCTAATTTTAGTTCTAGACATAGGCATAAGCGTATGAATAGGAAAATTCCTATCTATAATATCAATAGCCTCTTTCCAGCTTTCCGCGATAGGCCCGGATACCACCATAGAGACTTTTAATGTTATATCCATCCTGAATCAGATCTCTGGCAGCCATCAGACTGATGTGCCCCCTGTCACAATATAAAATTAGGAGATGATATCGCATAAGACCCACCTTCTGCTCCTCAAGCTCTTCATAAGGTATATTAACAGCAGTCGGAATATGTCCTGCAATATATTCTTCCCTGTCCCTCAAGTCAATAATCACAACATTTCGCTTCCCAATATAATTGGTCATATCATTCGCCCCTATTGTATCAAAAGACATCCCTATACTGTCACTCCCTTCCTAGTTGAGTATCATTACTCTCCCCTATAATATATTCTAAAAAGCTAGTTTTTGCTAACTTCATAACAATTAATGACAAAAAAAATCCTCTTCATTTTGAAGAGGATTTTATAAAGATAACCTTTAAATTAATAATTATTATCTAAGTCATCCATATCTCTGAAATTGTTTCTGCTACTATTACTTGTGTTGTTTCTTGAGGAGTCTTTGGAAGAATCCTTAGAAGAATTTCTGGAGGAATCCCTGGAAGAATCTCTGGAAGTGGTGTCGTTGCATCTGCTACCGGAAGCATTGCGGCTTGTACCCGTAGTATAATTACTTGTTCCTGCGTTTCTGCTGGAGTTGTTTGATGTGTGATTGCTTGATCCTGTTGTATTTCTTACGTTAGAAGCATTGTTGTTGCTTGTGTTGGCATTTCTGCTGGAATTACTGGAATTATTATTGCTTGTCATAGAATGGCCTCCTAATAATAATATATAAATTTGTATTACGAAATTATTATCTGCTATTTTATTTGAAATATTCAAAAATCAATTACATCCTCGTCGATATTATTTCCATTTTTTATACGAGTTTTCCCTGCTTGTTTTTTAATTTGACATTTTATGATTGATATGGTTATTGTTTTCCTTCTGCCAATTCCATAATTTATAAATATCTTATTAATATTGATATTATATAGTAATTTTTACTTCATGTACCTATTTTTAAAAGGATTTTAAAAGGACTACATGAATTTATGTATTGCATAATATATCTAACTATATTATAATATAAAAGTGCTCGGAGTGAACCGAGCACATATATAACCCCTTATTAATTATTTATACTCCCCTCATCGAAACGACCGCCTGGCTCCCCCTTGCGGTCGTTTCACTTTGTATAAAATCTCATCGCCTTCGAAATAACGACATCAATAAAAACACCAAGATGATTGGAACAGCGAATACATAAAGAAGCCGAAGCATAACTCTTCCAATAAAAAACAAAAACAAAAGGAGGATAATTAAGATTGCCCATAGCATCACTTTATGGTACCAGTGAAAACCCGTAGTGAATATGGAACGTCTTCGGGATCCATATTTTTGATACCTCTCCTGTTTCTGTGACTGCTCTTCCTTCCTGCCATGATAGCCTTCGCTGTAATCAGTATATCCTCTATAGCTGGTGGATTTTCCTTTCTCTCTGGCTATCCTCTCAGTTTCAATAATTGTCTTTGCAATTAATCTGGGATGTCCCAGTTCTTTCAATACCGTTTCCTCATCCTTGTTTGAATTGGAACTGATATAATCATCATAATACCTTATATTCTGCTCTATGATATCGGGGCTTACTTCCCCAACTAAGGCTTGTCTTAATACCTCCAGAAACTCTCTTTTATTCATTCTGCCGCCTCCTTTGCCCCATTCTATCATATTACGATACTAACGTAAATTAAATAATGATTATAATTTACTTAATTACTGGATTAACTGTATCATCCCGCAATAGATTTAACAATAGTATTTATGAAATGACTCCTAACCATCCTGATAATTAATAAATTTCTACACAAAAAAAATGTGTGCAAAGCACACATTCAGATCCATAGTGTATGCTAGAGGATTCGAACCCCCGACCTTCTGGTCCGTAGCCAGACGCTCTATCCAGCTGAGCTAAGCATACTTAAGAATTACAAAAACATTTCGTCTTTTCCTTTTACAAGGAAAACCAGCAAGCTGGTTCACTTATCATGAGTATAAACCACAAAGAGATTATTCTATGTGGTCTTTAGTGAATGCCGGCGACCGGAATCGAACCGGTACGGGAGTTTAGTCCCGCAGGATTTTAAGTCCTGTGCGTCTGCCAGTTCCGCCACGCCGGCATCAATGGGACCTATAGGGCTCGAACCTATGACCCTCTGCTTGTAAGGCAGATGCTCTCCCAGCTGAGCTAAGA
>JAEYRK010000006.1 GCA_023435645.1 Bacillota bacterium | reverse complement strand
CAATTTTGATCTATTATTTGACATCCGCTATGGACTGATGTATACTATAAAAATATGAAAATAACATCCAGCAAGGGAGCCGGAAATGGTTTAAGGTCCAGAATATGGACTTTGCTTCTGTCCCTGCTAATTACGCCTTAGACCAGGGATTCTATTTGGTTTAGGGTGTTTTTTATTGTATCAATCCTAAGGAATGTTTCAACATATTATACTGCAGTTCAAGAAAGATTGCAGTAACAATATCACACTGAAGGAGGAGGAACAGTTATGGCAGTCAAATATGTATTTGTGACCGGAGGAGTTGTGTCCGGTCTGGGAAAGGGAATTACCGCAGCATCTTTAGGCAGGCTCTTAAAGGCCAGGGGGTATCATGTAACGATGCAAAAGTTTGATCCCTATATCAATATTGATCCGGGTACCATGAATCCGATTCAGCACGGTGAGGTCTTTGTGACCGATGATGGTGCTGAGACAGATTTGGACCTGGGGCATTATGAACGATTTATTGATGAGAATCTGGATAAGAAGTCCAATGTAACAACGGGAAAGATCTATTGGTCCGTACTTTCCAAGGAAAGAAGAGGTGATTTCGGAGGCGGAACCGTCCAGGTCATTCCTCATATTACGAATGAAATCAAGAGTCGCTTCTATCGAAATGATCAGAGTACGGATACTCATATTGCCATCATTGAAGTAGGTGGAACCGTGGGCGATATCGAAAGCCAGCCCTTCCTTGAAGCCATCCGTCAGTTCCGTGCAGATCAGGGAGACCATAATGTAATCTTAATTCATGTGACCCTAATTCCCTATTTGAAGGCTTCCGGTGAAATGAAGACTAAGCCGACCCAGGCTAGTGTTAAGGAGCTGCAGGGAATGGGAATCCGTCCCGATCTCATTGTCTGCAGAACCGAGCATGCCCTAGAACGCGGAATCAAGGACAAAATCGCATTATTCTGTAATGTTCCCAGCACCAATGTCCTTCAAAACATGGATGTGGAATACCTGTATGAGGCTCCCTTGGCACTGGAGAAGGAGCATTTGGCTGACGTTGCCCTGGAGTGCCTGCATTTGCCCGGAGCCACACCTGATCTCTCCGATTGGGAGAAGATGGTTCATGCACTGAAAAATCCGAAGGGTGAAGTGACAGTCGCACTGGTCGGCAAGTATACCCAGCTGCATGATGCCTATATCAGCGTTGTGGAATCCTTAAAGCATGGTGCCGTAGCCCATAATGTTTCCATCCATATCAAATGGATTCCCTCTGAAACCGTAACGACGGAAAATGTGGCAGAGCTCCTGAAGGATGTGGATGGGCTGTTGGTACCGGGTGGCTTCGGTGACCGGGGAATTGAGGGCAAAATAAATGCCATCCGCTATGCCAGGGAGCATCAGCTTCCCTTCCTGGGACTGTGCTTAGGCATGCAGCTGGCTCTGATTGAATTTGCCAGAAATGTATTGGGTTTCAAGGATGCTCATAGCATGGAGCTGGATCCCTCCACCAGCCATCCTGTCATTCACCTTATGCCTGAGCAGGATGGAATTGAGGATATCGGAGGAACTCTGAGGCTCGGTTCCTACCCCTGTGTATTGGAGGAACAAACAAAGGCCTTTGCGCTTTATGGTGAGAAGATCATACAGGAGCGCCATCGCCACCGTTATGAGGTTAACAATGTATACCGCAAGGATTTCACAGAGCATGGTATGAAGCTTTCCGGACTGTCCCCTGACGGCAGAATCGTAGAAATGATTGAGCTGGCAGATCACCCCTGGTTTTTGGCAACTCAGGCTCATCCGGAATTTAAATCCAGACCGAATAAGCCTCATCCGTTATTCCGTGGGTTTATCGGAGCAGCTCTTCTCTTCCGGGGAAAAGACAGAGGCCAGTAGAATCAACAGAGAACCCAGGAAGATAAACACATCCGCCAGATTATATACTGCTGATTTTAAGACCTTGCAGTTGATGCTGAAGTAGTCCACGACATATCCCCGCTTCATTCGATCATAAACATTGGAGATAGCACCACCCAGACTGAGCGACAATCCCAGCTTCAGCATTTTATTATGTTTTCTGGGTATAAGAAAGGCAAATACCAGGAGAAGGATACCAAGCATCACTTTGGATATCTTTTTGACTGTATCCACCTTATCCTGCATCAGATTAAGGAACATTCCCCGGTTATACTGCTTCTTCAGTAGTATCTTACCCTTCAGAATTTCCTTCTGCTCGCCGAGCTCAAGATGATGTTCCATGTAGTTCTTGATTTTGCATTCAAGAAGTACGATTCCTGCGATAATCAGAATATAAAGCATTTCTACTCCTCCTTTATATGAAGTAAATCATAATCCCTTGCATAACTGCCGGTTTCACCGGCATTTTGCATCCTTCCCAGATACAGTATCAACAGGTTTCTTAGGATTTAGACCCTGAAAGAAAGCTTTCCACCATTTCCCTGTCCGATGTATGCCTGATATTCTGAAGGGAGGGATAGTGAATTTGGAATTGTTCTCCCTCTGTCAGGCTCCCCAGCCGTTTCCTCAATTGGATAAAACCCGGATCATAGATCAGCTTAAGCCTGTCATTGCTTAAGAGCTCCTTCAGCTCCTGAAAGGCACAGGCCAGCTTCATCACGTTCAAATCCGCTTCATAGACCTCGACTACTGCCTCATCTGCCATGGCAAGGAGCTCCTCTACATGATAGCCCATTCCAAAGCCATAGAGGACATAGGTTTTGGTATCCTTACAGTACCAATGCCCAGCCAGTAAAATAGACTCCGAATAGATACGGCTGTTGGTATGAAAATAAAACTCTGAGCCGTCCAGTCCTGCTACCAGAGTCATCAGACCGGTGGACGTAAATTCTACCCGGTAGCCACTATGTAAAAGCTCTCCTGTGCTGATCTCTTCCAGACCGGTATCAGGAAATCCTCTTCCCCTGGTTTTCAGCAGTTCGAGATTCTCCAGATATTTCTCCTCGTCAAAAACAATCTCCTCCTTACTGATAATCAGCTCCTGAACACCGCATAAAAAGCTAATGAGCTGGAGCTCTAACAGATCTGCCAAAAGGATATAATTCCTCTTCTTCTGTGCATTCAGGATGCCTGTCAGCATCTCTGTAACCGTATCAGTGGATACCAGATGAAAATACTCCCTGTCCCGTATGATGGCCTCCAGGGCTTCCTTCATCCCGCTCATAGACTCGACGATAATACTGATTGCCTTGTCATACTGTTGTATCCGGAAATAATAATTTGCCCGGTCCAGGTATTTCAGCAGCTGAATATTTTGATCAAAGATATTTCTTATATTCTCCTTCAAATAAGCTCACCTCATATTCTCTCGGTACCAGGCTTCAGATAGGTCACGGTAAGCCTGTTCCTGCTGCCTGTCCCCCATATTACCATAGCAATCCGCCAGACGTTTCAGGGGATAATCTCCTCCATAGCGGATATTCAATTCACATTCTGTCTCATAGGCAGCATTATAAAACCATAGGGCGGCCTCCTTATAATCCCCAAGCCTATAGAAATACTCCCCCAACTCATAGCAAACCTCAGCAGAAGCCTTGCCATCTGCAAGATTTTTCAAGCTGTATTTGAGGATTCCGCTTATATTATTCTGCAGCCTGTAAGCTCTAGTCAGAACACATTCGTATATTTTACGCTGTCGTTCCGTGCAATCCATATGCTCGGCAAAGCTGCTGTAATAGGGGCTGGCATCTATGAAATCCTGCTCCTCTCCTGCAATGAACAGTTCCTTTGCATACATCTCATACAGCTTCGCAGAAAGCTTACCCTCCTTGTCAATTACCTTGCGGAAGGCTTTGAAATCCCTCGCAGCATGGTTGCCCTGGGGCAGGTGCTGAATTACAATATCACTGTCATAGACCACGGGAGATAGAAGCACACTTTCATGAATCGGATCCACAAAGCGGAAGTTCCTGACCCTTTTATAAAGCTTCGGCCGGTATTCCTCATTGAAGTTATAGGTTGTATTATGCTCCAGCTGATTGGCATACTTCATCTGAACAATCTCAATCTCCGGTAAAAGAGTCTGCTTCAGAATACGAAAGCGTTCCCTATTCTCCTCATCAATCACCTCATCCGCATCCGCAGCATAGATATAATCCATGGTTGCCCTAGCAAAGGATTCATTCCTGGCAGCAGCAAAATCGTCGATCCATTGAAAATCATAGATTTTATCCGTATAGCGGGATGCCACCTGTTTGGTGGCATCCCGGGAACCTGTATCTACAATAATTATTTCATCTGCCAGTCCGGAGAGGGAGTCCAGGCATCTTCCCAGAACTGCCTCCTCATCCTTTACTATCATACACACACTGACGGTTATCATGTCGGGTTCTCCTATCTTATCCGATTACCTCAGGAGTAATTGGAATACTCTTATATTTCACAAAATGTCCGGTAGAGATATGATACTCAATAATCGTCAAGTGATTTTTATCTGCGACCGGTAGTTCAGCTCCTGGTGTGAACGGCAAAGCTCCGGTATGGTTCGTAATCTTGTCCTCCACAAAAATCTTACCCGTCATTGACTCAGGAGTAATCATGTAGCAGTAGGCATTTCCTTCTCCCAGGGAGGTTACAACACTGACCTTCGTCTTCCCTGCTTCACCCTTGGAGGGTGTTGCCGTTAGGGCAAGGGCTTCCGTCGGATATTTCACAGTCAGAAGTACCGAGGTCTTGTTCACCGTACCATTCGTAAAGGTAATCGCAAGGGCTCTGTTATAGCAATTCGGTGTGTTCTGTAGGGAGGTCTGATCCAGGGTGACCGTAATGACATAGGAGTTGGTCTTGTCAAATGGCTGCGTTTCCGTGATATCGGGAGTGTATTTCGCTGTGAAGGAGATATCCTTGGTTCCAAGCTTAATACTCTTGATTTCTCTTTCGTAGGCTTCCCTACCGGCAGCATTCAGCACAATATCAAATTCTATCTTATTGCTATCCAGAGTAATGTTCTTCACAAAGGTAAAGCTACCCTTTTCAACGGTCGGCAAATTCGGATACTTGATATCATAAAATATGACCGTAGAGGCCAGCTCGTAGCCTATAGCCGCATTCGTCTTCGTCGCCTGCTTGGACTTGATTTCCTTCTGTCTGATGTATAGCCTTCCGTTATCTACCGCTTTGCTCTTAAGCACCTTGACATCCGTTCCCTTGGTTATGGAGGACCACACGGTCTTGCTCAGGTCTAGGGTATCACCGGGCTTAATCACACAATATTCGTAAGGATTGCTTGCGGAAGCGGAAGGGATGGTAATGACGACATTCTTATCTCCGGTGTAGGAAAGATAAATATTTTGATCCGTAGCAGGGGAGCCCTTAGGCGCAGGCCCTTCCACTAACAATGCATCATCCAGTACCCTCTGTTCATTTAAGATAATTTCCGTAATTTTAGAGGCTGCTGCTTTCGAGGTAGCATAATTCCTAATCTCTAGGAACATGGCAGGATACGGTTCAGTGATGCCATTCGGAATATCAGCGGGATTAGCGTACAGCTCCTTGATCACTTCACCGAGGTCAAGTCTCTTCGCTGCCTTATCCGTTACCTTGATCCAGCCGTCTGTCGTGTTCGTTCCGATGGTTGCCCGGTATTCTTTGCCGTATCTGATATCAGCAGTGAATTTAGAGCCGTCAATGCCAACCACCATAGCCGTAACCTTTTTATTAATCTTCACCTTTGTCTGTGAGCTGGCCCGTCTTCCCCTGCTGCCATCGGGATATATTAGCTTTCCGCTGACAGGATCCGTCCGGGTAATGTCATTGACCGCTTTGATTCTAAAGTACAGGTCCGTTCCCTTGATCTGATATTTCTCCAGCTGAGTCACGGTCAGCAGATTGATATCCTTCCACTTACCGTTATCTCCCTTCTTCCATTCCAGGTCATTGAAGGTGATTGGCTCCGCACTGGTTCCGGCGGTAGTCATGATATTCAGTAGCGGTGCAATTGAATTACTTGTCAGTGTATAAATATTGGAATAATTGATGGAGATATCCAGCTTCGAGGTCCGCTCCGGTAAAACGATTCGGGATTGGGTTCCGGTGGGATCATCTCCGCCCTTCACCTTAATGATATTCTCCAAAGTACTGGTTACCCAGGAGAAATCCAACCGGGAGTAATCTCCGGCATCCGCAGGCATAGCCTCCCAATTTCCTCTGGCTGCTTCCACCTCAGTGGCAAAATAAATCTTCGTATTCCCGTTATTTTTCAGAACAATTTCTTCCTCTTCATAATCCACCGTATCTACGGTAACCGGTTCCACGATGCCGGAGGCAGATGCCCTGTGGTCCGGTAGAAATAATAATCCGACCATGAATGCGAAGCCTAGGAATAGCTTTCCCTTCGTTAATTGTAACTTTCTCATAAGTATACCTCCGTCCTTGTAAACCATCCGGAAAACCTATTTTTCCTTCTTAGTTGTATGCTATGTTAGCCCTTTGGCTATCTTCTGTCATCGTCATAATAAGTATCGGTATGATCCTGTATTTCATAAACCTTCTTTCATACTATTTTAGTCTATTTTCCATCTGAAAACAAGGAAAAGCTAATAAATCTTTAGTGCTTTTTTCCCATGAATCCTTCCATAGACTTCAGATAAAATGAGCGTGTAACTATCCTTCCCTCTAAGACCGCTCCTCTTATGTTCCGCTCATGGTACGCAACGATTGATAAACAGTCTCCATAGGAAGTTATAATTACACGCTCTGCTTATTACACTCTATGATAATAACTCTTTTAATTTCGCAATCCTCATCCCCTTAATCTTCGCTCCGCCTTCCGTAGCATCGATAAACTCAATTCCCTTGACATCCCGAATACGGGCTTCGATCCAGACACGGAATATATCCAGACTGCGACTGGTGTTGATCAGGTTGCCCTGAAGGTCTTCCACCTGCCTCATATCCTGTATCTGGGTAGCATCCCTGCGGGAGGTGTCCTTGGCATGGGCATAATTATCCGTATAAGCCAAATCAAGCCCTAAGAAGATAATGCGGCTACAGCCGAATGAAATACCGATATCCAGGGCCGTCGTACTAACTGAGCCGCCGGTTTGAAATAGCATTAACCCTTGCTTCCTGGCAAATTCCTCTGCCTGGGGATAATTCTTCTGACAAATTAGATACTTCTTTCCTTTATAATTAGCTGCAAAGCCTTTATAAGCAGTTGATAAATATAGCATTGGGACATCACAAGACTCCAATCCAGCGATCTGCTTATAGACCCTGGCATTCGGGTCCGTAACCAGCACATAATCTGGCTTAATCCCTGCATTCATTAATTTCTTGAAGACGGTTCCGGTCGCAAGGATTATGCCTTTCTCACCGACCTCCTTCAGCTGTTGGAAGTTCTTATCCAGTGAGGGGCCTGCTGCAACGATGTATAAATCCCTATCCTGATAAGCTTCCTTCAAGTCATCAATAAAGCTGTTATAATGTAAAATATTATCTCTAAAATTATCCATGAGCAGGTTTCCTTGATTTCGTATGGAGCTTTGCTGTATAAAATAATTCTCCAGTTTTTCCTTAATGATTGTGCTCTTAATGTTTCTCAGTGATGGATAATGGATAAAGAACTCTGTATTCTGATCCATAAGAGAAACAGCAGTAACCAGCTTACTAAAATCAGGATCGTATACCAGCTCTATATTATTATGCAACATACTTTTCATATCACTGAATGCGAAGGCTGCCTGTATAACATTAAGATCACTTTCGTATACAGTGATTGTGATGCTATTACTCACTCCCCTCAACTCTCTGATATGATATCCTAACCCTAATCCGTAAATGATATACTGAGATTTATCCAATGAATACCATGATAACGCCAGAGTGAAAGCTTCTCTGATTACCTGATTGTTACTGTGTAAATAGTACCTTCGCTGCTTCTCAAGGATTGCCATGGTGGGTAGACCACATGCGGTATATTCTGCCAGGTAGCCTCGCTCTGCCAGTGTCAGAGGTGGTGGAAGCGTACTTATCCTTTCATACAGTTCCCTATCCTTCCTCTGTAATATTTTTAGATTCTCGAGGTAATGGCCGAAGTCCGGAGCAGAGTTCTCTTTTTGTATGATTGCCTCCTGCAATTGTAAGAGGTACGGAATTAACTGAAGCTCATAGAGGTCAGCCAACAGAAGATAATCCTTATTCTCCTGTGCCTCCATCTGACACTGCAGCATACCCATTAGCAGATCTTCATCCACCAATCGATTGCCTTGATTAAAATACTCCTTCTCTGCCATCAGCTTGTTAAGGAATGATGAAATCTGAACTAATATGTGGTTCACCAATCTGAGTCCGGTATCATAGTTTTGCGTTCTAAAATAATATACAGCCTTATCCAGGTTTACTACTAATTGAATATTTATCTGAAATATTCTTTCTATTTGCTCCACCAATTTTTGCTCCTCCGGTTATCACTGAAATCTCAAATAACAAGACCCAGCAAGGTTCATTCGTTACTCCTATTCCCAAATCACATTATCTCTTATTACTCTGGCAGGGTTTCCTGCAACAAGACAGTTAGGTGGAACATCCCGATTAACAAGAGAGTTCGCTGCTACAATTGCACCATCCCCTATTGTCACTCCTTTTAAAATCGTTGCTTTACTTCCAATCCAAACATGATTCCCGATCATGATAGGTTGTGGAGTGTTTGTGACTTTGTTTTCCTGATTTTTTATCTTATGGTAGTCGTTATCATAGATAAAGACCTGCCGTGCTATCTTCACGTCATTGCCTATCGTGATTGCCTTATAGCAGGATATCACTCCTCCCTGGTTGATGTACCCGCTGCCTAGCTTCAATTCCCCACGATCAAATACCCTGATATCATTCTGACAAAATACAGAGAAGTCACCATTTATTTTTACTGATGCATTTGCTCCCACCCTAACCCAGGTCTCAGCTTTTGATCCCTTAATCTTATTTGTGCCTAGTTTGAGCGAGCCGTTCACTGTGATTTTGCCGCCCGGTTGGATCTCAATTAAGGCACCCTTATACGGAAGAATTTTTCCCGGCCCCAGAATATCCTTTCTGATATGATTCCATTGTAAATACTTGAAGATACAAATATCTCTTAATTCATCGATATCCATTTCTCCTAATCGAAGCATGCAGCATTCCTCCTATTTTCATAATTTACTGTAATCACAGGTATCCGGGTTAAATCTGACTCTGTAATCCTCGTTTATTTTATTGATATTCTTTATTTCATCATCGGTCAGCTTAAAGTCAAACAGATCAAGATTGGCTCTTAAGCGTTCCGAGTTTTCCGTCTTAGGAATCACTGCATATCCAAGCTGTATATTCCAACGTAATATCACCTGCGGAACAGATTTCTTATGTCTTTCGGCAATCTTTTGCAGTACAGGATGCTTGATTAATCTTTCATCCATCCGTGCAAGGGGCGAATACGATACCATTCTTATCCCCAGTGATGCACAATAGTTCACTAGTTTGCTTTGATTCAGCAGTGGGTGTAATTCCACCTGGTTTACAGCAGGAACAAGGGATGACCGCTTTAATAAAGACTGCAAATGATGCTCATGAAAGTTACTGACACCGATTGCCCTTGCCTTACCTTCGTGATAGAGTTCCTCCATCTTACCCCAGGTATCAACAAAGGTTTCAGGATTCGGCCAATGCATCAGATATAAGTCCACATAATCCAAATGTAGTCTTTTAAGGGATGCCAATAAGGTTTTTCTAATATCTCCGTCACGCTGCCATTTATTACTTACTTTTGTTGTGATGAACAAATCTGTTCTGCTGATACCGCCCAGCATTGCTTCCTGCAAGGCATTTCCCAAATAATCTTCATTCTTATAGGCAGTGGCCGTATCAAAGCTCCGATACCCTACCTCTATGGCTTCCTTTGCCACTTTTGTAAGGGTATCTCCATTCATAGGATACGTGCCCAGCCCTAAGCAAGGCATTTTCACACCATTATTCAAGGTTACATACATCATAGTCATTACCGTTTACTCTTATACAAGAGCTTTACCCTTAATAGATTTCTGTTTATGAACAACTTGGTCTTTTTATCCTTCGTATTGTCAGGTATGTACTTATTCCATACATCCCTAAACGGCAATTGAGCTAAGTCATCTAAGAATTTATCACTGTATGCCATTTTCTTAGGGGATGTCAGAAGACAGGGATTTCCCTTACGAACATTACCTAGGGAGGATTCCTTATATATCATGGCATGCTTCATGCTGTCAAACACTTTTTCCCCTTTGTCCGAGTTCAGCATGACCATGGAAGTACCTAAGTTTTGGTCCATTTCCGGATGAAGCAGCTCAATTCCCCAGAAGTCAGCCAGAGTAATATCAGATACCCTGGGAATATCCTTGAAAGGACAGGAATAGCAGGATTCCCTCATAAACAAATTATATTCTAAGTAACCCTTCATGAATTTATCGGTATAGCGATCACTAATATAATGCCTTTTATTAGCAAACCATATTTTAGTGGAAAAGAAATGCCATCCATAGGTTTTATTCTTAAATTTAATCTTAGTAACTCTAGACTTATATTTTTCCTCTAAAAGCTTCAGGTACTCCTGGAATACTCTTGGCGAATTGACGCCTCGGCATATGAAATCGCAGGTGATCAGATTATCATAGTCTTTTCCCAGATAATTATAGAGTGCCATAATTTGGCAAGGAGCACCACATACCAATACTTCCTGACCACGCTGCAGTATCTCCTGTATCTCAGGATAAATATTTCCCATATTGCTTTGTAGATATTTCGAGCTTCTTATGGCAGGTAATTTTCGGCTGTCATCTGTGATCATATGTCGTACTGTATGGTCCTTTGTATAAACCGCTCCTGAAACGAACCCACCTTTGCTAAAAACCACCTTTGCCAGTTCCGAAAATACTCCCCCGGAGGTACTGTCTATTCTTATTTCTTTATCTTTACTGTAGGCTGCCATGATCTTAGGCTGATTATGTCTTCCGGTTTTCTTATTATGAAGCACTGAACAGACCTGATTACACTTACCACAGCTGATACATCTATCATGATTGATTTTCGGATATAAAAAGCCTGCTTTATCCTTCGTGACTATAATTGCTTTTTTAGGGCAAATATTATAGCAAGCCATGCATCCGTTACAAAGCTTTTTTTCAACTAGATTTATCATGAACCCTCCTACCTCATTCATCGAAATGCATTACCTAAAAACTGAAAGGCTCTCATTCGTTCTCTACGCAATATTTGATTCACTACTTCATAATCAATCCTATCATTATCAATCATCTGTTCACTTTTTTCTATATAGCGGCTCTGCAGATCGAAAATATCTAGTATATTACTGATCCTTGAATTCTTATTATAGGCATTTGTATCATATCTTCTGCAGGTATAAAATTCTCTCCCGTAGTTAATAGACAATGCAACTCCATGAAAGGAATCCGTATATACCGCTTTCGCATTCTTAATCAATGACACAAATTCCTCCGGGCCGATATCATCTCTGAACTCTTCTCTGGAAGAGAGCATACTGTTTGTGGTTCTTAGGTAAATAACCTTGGATGTACGATATTTTTCTGATATCCTTCGCAGATTTTCCCTGTGAAGCTTAATATCCCCAAGGACATAGCAAAAAATATAATCATCATGATATAAGGGTTTTGCAGCGATATGATCCCAGCCCTTACGGCTTAGCAAAAAGGTCGGATCTAAAACTGCAGTTACCGGCTTGTCCATGATCTGCCTTAGGATATTTGCTCCGGCCTCCTCTCGTACAGAGACAAAATCCAGTCGATCAATCAGCGTTCTCATTTTCTCAAAAATATGTCTGTTTCCCGAATTCAGTTCATCCTCTGCAATACTGGGTGCATATGCGATACGCAGCATTTCCCGTCCACAAAAATCCAAATAGTATATCGGATCGAAGGCAACCGGATTCCAAATCTGATCGCTTCCGCATATAAGTATATTACACTTATTCTTATTAACTTCCTGCTCAACATCCTCCTTGGAATAACAGGGTGCGGACAAAGCTATATTCTTTCGGACAAACCGATTAAACTTAAGCTTCACCTTACGAGATTGTGCACCTGCTTTCTCCAGTCCGAGATACCATTCATAACATTTTTTGAATACCGGAAATTTAAGTCCGGTCATATGCTCTTCCGACTTTGGTTTCCGATAACGTATGGTGACTGAATCAAGGTTATACTTTCTTGCAATACGCTGCATAGCATATGCCTGAAGCACCTGTCCATAATTAATCCCTTCATTACACCAAGTGATTATTGCAGCCTTTTTCAAAGGAATGTCCTCCTGATTTCTATATACACCCATAGATAACTTCTTCTAAGGAGATAATTTTCATCTCCGTTTTACTTTCTAAAGAGGCTTTAATCTCATCATAATCAAAGATCGGTGTTACGATAATCGCGTCTGCTTGATCAAACTCCTCCTCCATTCCTACTACTTTTACAGTAGAATATTTTTTATCCGCTTCTTTATCTATTGTATAAGCTACAGTAATTGAGGATTTTTCCAATTCCTCATAAAGGCGGTTTCCTAATTCACCCATTCCATAAACGGCGATCGTATTCATTCCGTTTTTTTGAAAAAATTCTTCCAGACTACGTCCCTGATTCCTTATTTGCAGCCATTGATTTGTCATATTATAATAATTCTTGAACTTTTGAACCTTCTTATCCTTTTCCTTTAATTTGAGATCAGAACGTTTGTAGGCATAGGTGCCAACCGCAGCTAATCCACCAATCGATAAAACAGCTAGTATTAATTTCTTCATCATAAATCCTCCTTGAATATGTTATATAATCTTTCTATCCTTTTAATCAAGTTCTGTACTCAGTTGATAAAACGCTCCACTCTATTGTCTTCCATCAGCAAAAATAATTCTAAATTGAAAGCTTTAATTCCCATTTTTAAATCCTTTATGCTCCTTAAGCTGTCCGCATAATAGTTCTTATTCATTATTACAATCATATCTGCTAACCTGCTTGCCCTCTGTATATCCAAAATTGTATGACCAGTTATGGTTTTTTTACCCTGTTTGATTGGATTTTTATCAATCACGCAGGTAATCTGATCCTTCTTATCAATAAATGATGTAAGAAAATCATTCCCTTTTATTCCTGCACCCCATAGAGCAATTCTCAGCATGTTTTTATTACAATAATCAAAAAAAGTATTTATTTTCTCATCATAGTATCGATAATAATGCTGATAACCTGTGTCCAAGTATTGATAGCTATGAATTTCATGATATCCCAACATATCAGCCAGTCGCTTAGCCATTTTTCTGCCATCATCATCGGTGACTGAATAATAATATTTATGGCAGGAGCAATTCGGGTAGAGCTTATGAAAAAGCTCTTCAAAGTAGTTCAATTCGTCCAATGTAAGCTCTTTCATACAGTTGGAGGCCTTTTTAAATAAGTAATGCGCAAGTTTTATATATAAGGCTTCCGCCTCTACACTATATTCTTCAAGCCCTCTAGCGCTAATTTCCTGTCGGAAAATCTCTGCTGCCTTTATCACATCCCTGTGTTTACAGATATCCGGCAAATGTGTTGTTGAATTTTCCCTTATATTATAGTAATAGAGGGGTTCTTCTACATAACCCATCGTTTTGGCATATAGGTAAAACAACGGTGTCAGTGCACAATCCTCATACTTCATATGAGGTGTAAAAAATAATTGATTGCTTATGACAAGGCTTCTTCTGATCAATTTAGCAAAGGCATAAGCATAAGTAAAGACTAAGGAGGTTTTTTTATTATGATCCAGTTCACCGGTCTGTTGCTTAAAGCATAAGCTGTTCCAACTCTTATTCCCCGATTCATCCTGGTATTGATAATAATCACATCCCACGATATCATAGTTACCTTGCAGAGCTATTGCGTATAATTTTTCACACATAGTCAGTTCTATCCAATCATCACTGTCAACAAACATGAGATACTCGCCTTTGGCAATCTCTATCCCCCTATTTCTTGCTCCTCCCTGCGATATATTCTCTTCCAGGTAGATGCACTTTATCTTCTCAGGGTAATTGCTTCGATACTCCTCCATTATCTTATGGGAGTCATCCGGAGAAGCATCATTCACCAGAATAACTTCTATTTCGTTCAAGGTTTGGTTCACAAGGGAGTCCAAACATCTATGTAGGTACTTCATAACATTATATATAGGCACTATAATGCTGACCTTAACCATATTCTTCGCCCATCCTCAATAGACATATTTGTGATTCATTACGGACGAGCCGTGTAGTTCATCCTATACCTACTAACTAATACAAACCTTCTCCCAAGTCTTGTGAGTAAAATTCTCGCATCCTCGTGGGCCACTTCCGGCAGTATAAAGTAAATGATATCCGGGTCAAGCTTTTCTATCTCTGAGGGTCTTAAAACTCTCCTCCCTTCAAAGCAGCCATTGGCAGCCTTATCAATGATTGCCTCCAGCTTCCAATCCACAAAATTATCCTCAATGGCATTGATCAATGCCTGGGTCTGTGCAATCAAGCCCCAAACCGCATATTTGATTACACCTTTCCCGGCAATGGGCAGCTTTGCCAGTTCATCCAGATAACCTTTATTGTAGATATGCCTGTGTCTGTTGGTATTATAATGATTCAGCCAGTGAATATCCGTACTGAGTCGATCATGTCCTTCGCTCCGAGGTAGAGGAATAGTTATCCCTGGCTGCTCGTATCCTTTGATCTGACACAGGAGGATATCCATAATCCTCTTTTTCTCTTCTTCATAAGTTACTGCTTCAGGATTCCAGGCGATCTCTTGAAAGCTATCCGGTGTATACAAGGGCAGGTATTTATCCAGCCAAGAGAATCTCCCGTCAAAATTATCGGACACTAAAATTACCGGGATACCCATGGCCATACAGGGTGCAGCTGCATGTAGTCTTGAAGTCACAATCAGCGTTGCTTCCTCTCTGTACCGCTCCAGCTGGGCTACTCCCATCCCATAAAACCTGTGATATTCCTCCTCTGTCATAAACTCACTGTCAGAGGACCGCTCAAAGGGTATCTGATGATGCACGAACTCAGCATTCTGTAATAAAGCGGTAGGGATATGTTCCATTAGACTATTCGGTACATCAACAAAAAAGGTTTTAGGAACCTTGGGCTCCTTGCTCCGGCTGGGGAGTAAAGCGGTTACACATCCGGTCATATAGGCCAAAAGCCCATGCCTTCTCATGTTGATCATCGTCTCTTCATCCCGGCAGCCGATTGGCTGGTGCGCCTTCAGGTTATCAATGATCTCTTCCTCAAACCTTCTGGTGTGCAGGTGGAAGCTGATAAATACCGGAGTTATTTTAGGGGATACAGGAAGTGTTCCATAAGGATGCCCAAATTGATTATAAATCATGTTAAATGCATTAAAGGGTAGGATCACTTCCTCTCCCGCATAGTCTTTCGTATGATATCTGCTGATTTCTACTAAATCGCTATCCCTTACACCCATCCGTCCAAATAGATATCTCATGGCATAGCATTGGATCGGGTCCCCAAGATTGAGCATATTCTTACTCCCCGGTCTCATGGGCCGATGGGAGTAGGTCAGTATGGCATATTTCATATATTAACTTAACCTCCCTGCTGTTATCAGCTTGATGCTTCGTGATTGTCTATCCAATTCTCGATATAATCTACTACCTTACTGGAGGCGTTGCCGTCCTCTGCCATACCTACGCCGGCAAGGTACTCCTCGACCTTTCTTCTAAAAAGCTCTGCATCAAATTCCATAATAATCTGTATTAGTTCGTCATTGTTTTTCGCAATGGGAAATGGAAGCGTAAAATAGTCTATATAGAAATCCCTCTCTACTGCGTACTCATATACATCAGTTGCGAATAGGAACACCGGCTTTCCGGTCAGTGCAAATTCACTGATGACACTGGAATAATCGGATATCAGCAGGTCGGAGCCCGCCAGCAGCTCCTGCATATCATCATAGACAGTGGCGTTTAATACCCGGTCACTATAGACGGCCTCCTCAGCTTTTGTAATCATCGTAGGATGCAAGCGGAGTAGCACCGTCCAGGTACCACCAAATCTTCGCCCCAGTGTCTTAAGCAACCGTTCGGTATCCAGCTTATAATGATCTAGATCACGACTGTTCCGGTAGGTAGGAGCATATAGAACAGTCTTATGCTCGGAGGGTAGGTGAAAAAAGTCATACATCTTCGATCTGACCCTGCTGTTATCCTGAAACAGAATATCGTTTCTCGGATAACCGCATTCCATGATCTTCCCGGTGTATAGAAAAGCGCTGCGGTAAATGCTGGTACAGCAGGAGCTATTTGATATCATTACATTGACGATTTTATCCATATGCCTAGATGTCTTAGCGTAGGGTTTATTATCAAAATTCCTTGGATTATCCGCCCCGATTTTCTTCATCGGCCCACCACCACCATGCCAGGTCTCTATAAAGCACTGAGATTTTCTCTTCTTATAGCGGGGAAGCTTTCTCTGATTATCCACCCATACCTTGGCAGTAGCCAGCTCATAGACAGCCTTTGTCGATTCATATTTCACAGTACGGATTTCTTTCGGAAAAGGAGCCGTCGGGAAATCCGTCAGCCAGACCAGATCCCAACCTCTATTTCTTTTTATAATTTCTTCGGCAATATATTTGGGATTACAGCCATAACCCTTTCCTACATAATTACAGAATACTATTTTATTGCGCTTCACAGGGAGCAGTCTGAACAGGTAGAAAAGACTTGTAATCCTAAGGTTTAAAAGGTGGTTTTCTTTCTTCATAGTTCCTCCGACAAGGGGTTGGTAGATTATCTTACAGACCTCAGATACTCCGGCTTCTCATGCTTATGATCATTCTGTCAAACATCTCCCCTAAGGGGACCTCGGCCTCCCAACCCAGGGCTTGAAGCTTTGTTGTGTCCAGTTTAATCTTCACAGTCGGGTTATACCCGAAGTTCTGCCCGTCCTCAATTTCATAACGAAGCCTGCTGCCGGAATTCGGATACTGTTTCATTAATAGCTCTGCCATGTCTCTAATGGAGCATGCTGTTGTTTCATTCGCTACATTATAGGCCACACCATCTGCCCCCTTCACCAAGATACACAGGATAGCCTTGAGGGCATCCCTGGTATAGCAATAATTACGGACGGTATCTCCCTTCGTATGAAGCACAATATCCTTCCCTTCTATAATGCTTCGGGCAAACTGAGCATATACCCTGCCATCCTCATAGTCCACACCTGCGCCAAAGGTCTGCGAGAGCCGGGCGATCCTTACCGGAACACCATGCTGCTTATGGTAGGCTACACATAAGCATTCCACCATTCGTTTGCTCTCGGAATAGCTGCTTCTCACACTGAGCGGATTCAGGTACCCATAATCCTCTTCCTTAACCGTTTCCAAATCTGGGTCTGTTACTCCATAGACCTCCAAGGAGGACAGATATACAAAGCTCTTCACCCGGTTCCTCCTGGCTAATTCCAACAGGTTCATACTACCTGCAACAGCAGTCCTTATGGTATCCACCGGTGATTCTACAAATTCCCTGGAGCCCGTAACACTGGCCCCATGAATGATGTAATCAATTGTTTCAGAGAATGAAAGCTTAGAAAGGATATCTCCCTTCACCAGCCTAAGCCTCTCATCAGACAGAAAGGGCTCGAACACCGATTTTGCCTTATCCATGCTTCGTACCAGAGCAAGCACTCTGATATTGGTATGTCTGACGTTATTACAGCGCAATAACGCTTTGACCAACTGAGAGCCAATCATACCGGAAGCCCCTGTAACGAGTACTGTCCGATTGTCCAGCTGTTCCAGAGGCAGGTTACTCTCTGCAATATTTAAAATATCCTCATCCAGTATTTGATCCCTTGTTGTTATGAACTTTTCTTCCATTCCATCACTGCCAATCCTAGTATTTTAAAATCCAAAAATCTGGGAATTCTCTCTTGCTTCACTAATTGCCCGGAATATGTAATAATCAGAGGGTGTTGTAATCTTAATGTTCTCATAGGGCCCTGCAACGGTTTTCAGTGAATATCCATAATGGCTCATAATCGATGCAGAATCTATAAAATCCTTTCTTCCTTCAGAGATGGCACTCCTATGGGCTTCTAACAAATCCTTCAGATAAAAGCTCTGTGGAGCTTTTGCCATCATACTCCTGCTTCTGTCATTGATACGGTCAATATTCCCCTCCTCATTCACGGTTATCACTGTCTCCACCGAGGGAGCGACCGTAATCGCCGATCCGCATTGCCTCACGGAGGCAATATTATCTGTGATTACCTGATCATTGATCAAAGGTCTTACTCCGTCATGAACCAATACAATGGTATCCTCAGGACATTTCTTTTCCAACATTACAAGGCCGTTATAAATGGATTCCTGTCCGGAATTTCCGCCTTCAACAATCCATTTTACCTTAGTTATGGCATACTGCTTTAAAACGCCCTTTAGATATGGAATCCAGGAGGAGATACATACCACAACAATCGCATCGATTTCAGGATGATATTCAAAGTGCTCTATGGTATGAATAATGATATCCTTACCATGTAGCTTCAGGAATTGCTTTGGAGTCGTATTACTCTTCATCCTGGTTCCGACACCGCCTGCAAAAATCAAAACTGTATTCATAGGCTACCCTTCCCTCGTTAGTTTAGTAATTTCCATATCTCTTGATATAAGCACTCACTTCCATAGGCATTACGTTCTGGATGAAAGACCAGATCACGCAGCTTTTGCCTGTCCTTGATATATTGGTCCTCCTCCAGTGTCATTGCCGCTTCCAATTCCTCCTCGGTATACACCTTCTTCCCCGGTGTGAAGGTATCATAATCAAAGTACATTTCCCTTGAATCCTTCCGATATTCCGACAAGTCATAGGCAAAGAACAGAATGGGCTTTCCGGTAAGTAGAAAGTCAAAATATATGGAGGAATAATCTGTAATCAGGAGCTCCACATGTTTTAGCAAGGGATAAGGATCCTCAGACGGGTCAGTGATTAGGATGTTCTCGCCCTCCATTGCCGAGAATTTAGCATATAACTTTGACTTTGGATGAAGCTTCACCAGAAAAACCATGTTTTTCTTCTTAAGATATTGTTCAAACCGTTTCAGATCCATTACATCAAAGAACTTGATCTCACTTTCCCGGAAGGTAGGCATATATAGAACCAGTCTCTTGTTCGGTTTTAAAGCCCTGACCTTCTCCAAAGTCCTTTGCTCCTGCTTGGTTGAGATTAAGCCCAGGTCCTGATGCAGGATACAGTCGTTTCTAGGGTATCCGCTAATCAAAACTCTCTTTGTTTGAAACGCTGAGGCAAAATACGGCTTCAAGTAATCCGAGGTTGCCAGTACATAATCCGAGGGCTTCTCATCGGATATTCTTCTTGGGATCGATCTGAGGTCTTCCCATTTTGTCCTGGGATTTCTTATGTGGTCAAAAAGATTATCCTTCTGAATCTTCTTCAGGGGTATTCCGTGCCAAAGGTTAATCTTAACTGCTCCGCCGGATAGAGAAAAGCAGATATCCTTGGAATAATTATCGTAAAGATACACTTTAGCCCGTAAGGAATACCATATTCCTCTGATGCTGTAGAGATAATAGCCTTCCAGCTGGTTCTCCTTTAAGAAGTGAATTATCTCTTTGCTCTTAGATATCCAAATAGTACGAACCTGCTCTGACCTATATTGCTTCAGATACAAATAGAAATACTTGGGATTATCTGCAAAGCGTGTCCCGAAGGTGCTTCCCATCACCCATAGCTTCTTGTTTCTGGGCATGAGATAGGACAATCCATAGAGTGGTAATGACAGCAGCTGTCCCCAATATTTGATTTTCTTCCATAGATTCTTCATGTTCCATATGTCCATCCCGGAATAAGATTTCTATCTAATCAATATCATTTGTTACCACTTCTTTAATATGGTCTTTCTCTCAATCGGATCCAATGCTCTGATAGTAGGATCCTCGTAATAGGAGTCATTCTTAACATGGGTAGTGGAGATCTCCTCGAAGATAGCCCCATTCACAGAGGTAAAGGAGTGTTTTTGTTCCCTGAGGACAGTTTGAATGTCTCCGGGCCTTAAGGTTCTCTCATTTCCTTCAATGTTAATCTCCAGGTCTCCATACAGCAGCTGGAAGGTCTCCTCCTTCACCTTGTGCATATGTACCGGATGCTTCTGGCCCGGCAGAATGACCAGGAGCTTCTTACAGTATTCCCGATTGATGATACTGATGATAATAGCACCAACCTGGCGGAAATGCTTCATTCCATAATGATGGGAAAGCTCCACCTCAAAGCTGCTGCCAAGCGCAATCCCCGCTTCATACAGCATACCTTTGGCATCATGAACTACGCTCCGTACTAACCCAATGTCCGTAATCGTTCTCTTCTCCATTAAGGGCTCGTTCTTTTTATAATCCTTGCTGGCAGTTATGCCTTCATTAAAATCACCACTGGGCATCTGTCTGTCACCACAGGGCATGGCGAAGAAGATGTCCTCTGCAAGGATTAATTCTCCCTGCTTGATATCGCGCTTCAGATATACACCTCTCATCAGGGAATGTAAGGAGTCCACTTCCTCCTGGCTGACATATTTGGTGTTATCCTTCTTCATTTCGCATATGGTCTTAGCCTCCAGGGATGCCTTCACCCAGCGGTCCGCCTGCTCCGGATTCATGGAGTAAGCGTTCAAGGTGATGGTTTCCGTCGGAAGTCCCACATGCCTCTCCAGGATTCTTGCGCCTTTGGAGACTGCCAGCATCGGAACGATATGATCATCAGGTTCCTCGTGGCCGGAATAGCCGATGGTCACCTCAGGATACCGGCGCTTCATTCTGCTGATAAAATCCAACTGAAGTCTCTCCTTCGGAGCAGGATATTCTGCTACACAATGCAGAAATGCAAATTCACATTTTCTATGGGTAAAGAAGTTATAGATCTTGTCAATATCCGACAGAGTCTTACCACCGGTGGATATAATGACGGGCTTCTGTGTCTGTGCTATCTTCGTCAATAAGGGCCAATCCATGGCACTGCAGCTTGCCACCTTGATGATGTCGATTCCCATATCCATACACCATTCAACACCATCCTCATCAAACGGGGTACTGATTGCAATCATCCCTTCCTCGTGAATTGCATCGACAAGCTGGCCAAATTGCTCATAGCCGAGACGGGTGCTTAAGAACCTGGGGATATGGTTCACATCCCTCCGCTCCACATAATCCGGATGAATGAAGGTATCCAGGTTGCGGAACTGGAGCTTAACTGCTGCCTTGATATTATATTTCCTGGCAATCCTGCTCATGGCTGTGATAATATCTATTCCATGCTCCAGACTGCCCTGATGGCTGTTTGCCATTTCAAAAATATATAAATCATCATAGATATGCTTTATTTCACTCATGTTCCATCCTCCTATTTGTCAAAAATACAATGGGCTGTCCTTAATTTTCCTGATGATTTCCTCCATAGCGATCGCAGAGCTTGTAACAATCACTTCTCTCGCTCTGGCCTTCTCAGACATCCTTTGATAAAAATCCTTATCCTCTATATATCTTTTGATTAATCTGGTCATCTCTTCATAGTCTTTGACACAGAAATCCTCCCCGGCAGCAACCGAAACATCACCGAAATTCAAAGTAACTCCGGGTTTCCCTTCATGGAAGGCTTCAATAATGGAAAAACCGCCTCCCCGTCTTCTCGGGTTAATATAGAGGTCACATACTTCCATCAAGGACAGGATGTCATCGTTATATCCAATATAGGTTGAATGCTCTCGTAGAGCAGGGTGTTTATCGCAAAAGGAATCATACCGCTCAAATTTCCCTGCAAATACAATATGGGTTCCCCATGAATAGGTCTTAGCTAGCATCTCAATAAAGTCATCTTCAATTTCCGAATCCAGCCGTATTCCAACAGCAACCAGCAGAAAACGGTCTATTGGTAGATTCAAGCTCTCTCTGGTAATCCTTCTCTTCTTCTCTTTCAGTTCAAAGGTAAAGGTACTTTCAATGATACCTTCTTTCGTATAACCCCTCTGTAGAAGCTCTTCCCACTCTGCTTCCGCTATTTTTCTTCCGATAACAGAAAAAGTCGCTGCAGTAGTTGCCAAGCCAGAGAAGACTACGCTGATGGAGGCTTCGGGAACCAGCTTACCGCATAGGTCGGCTACAATACTCCCGTCTCCGATGCTGAAAATCAGGCTGGGCTTTATGATCTTAATTTGCTCAATCATATTTCTGATTACCGGTATGGAGGGCATACCTTCCTCTGGCTGGTAGAAGGGGATTGTCAGATCCTTATATTGATAAGAGCTAAGTCTACTGTATTCCGGGATCACATTTCCAAGACTCGCTTGGTATACCGGTATTTCTCCCTGACTCGTATATTGTTCCCTTGTGTTGATCAGCAACACTCTTTTGCCTAAAAGCTTCCCAATGGTATAGCATCGTTCCAAGGTGGTTCGTGTAGGTGCATGTCCTTCTGATAAGAATTGGATTGCAAAAACCACAATCAGATCCTCGTTCCGCTCTTCTTTTTTGATTGGTGTTAATTCCCCTTCCAGTATTGCAGCATACTCCTGAAACGCCTTATGATACAGTTGCCGATAAAGCCTGCTTGTTTCCTGATTCCCCTTAATCTTATTGGTAAAGGAAAATCTTTTGCATTGATGCCAGAGGAAGAACCTGTTATCACAGGTAAGCTGTTTGCTGTTTAGCGCCAGCTTCAAGAATTCACAATAATGGTAAGAGGTGTTTGCCACCTGCATCAGGAAGGAGTACAGCATCAAAGAGTGGTATATGTCATTCTCGTCAAACAATTGGGCTGCGTCCTCCAGAATACAGCAGGTATTACTAAATATAAAAGGGAAGTACCCGGTCATCTCCTCTTCCAAGGATGCCAATCTGTTTAGCACCTTGACCGAGCTTGTTGCAGTCAGCTCATCCAGAGCTGTAAAAATCTCATTCAGACGCTTTTCGTTATGTTCATACCTATATTGCATGCGGTCAAAACCGGGAAAACGAAAGGTCTCATGCCCACCTTCCTTCTTCTCCCCGATATGAATTACTACTTTGCGCTCAGCCAGGACCGGTTCAAAAAGATAATATATTCCATGATAGCAGTAATACTTCCTAAATAAAGCATTGCAATCCGGTTGTTCATCGCCCTGGCAGACAGAGGTATCCACTTCAAGCAGCTTCTGATAATCCAGTGCCTTATATTCTGCTCCATATAACTGAAGGCTGGACTGATTAGCGTAAATTGGCTTATATATCAGCTCCTGCTCCGAAATATCACTTAAGAAAATATCTCTATATATACCTTGAACATTAAAATCTGCAGAATCCTCCTGACTGAAATAAATGAAGTGATAAAACACCTGATGAAGCATACGATAGACCACTTCAAAAAGATCCTTCATATTGGTGATAAAGATATAGGTGTCTCCCTCTGCTTTCGGAAATTGGATTTTGTCTAATTCATAAAGTATACTTGACGGATCATTATTCATCCGACTTACATTCGTAAAAAGATATACTTCTTCTCCTTTCCCATCCAAGGTTTCCAGAAATGCACCCAACTGAGGGTTAATTTGGTCTGTATCAATAAAGCACATGAATTTACGCATAAGTTATCTTCATCCAATCCTTTAGTATTTTGTAGACCTTAAATCATAATTCCCTTAATATTTTATTTATCGACGTTTTATGCAGTTTAGATAAGAAAAAAATAAGGAAAACTATCATTTCCTTATTTTCTCTGATGCTTGCTTATATTGACTATCTGATCATGAATGGCAGTAAATTTATGTCCCTTACCGGTTCATATTTCGAAGGATCTCCTCCATCAGCTCCAGAGCTTCCGGCTCAGCCAATGTGATTTGATCGATATATTCATAGGCCATTTGGTATTCTCCCAACAGGTTCAATGTATAGGCCAGATGATACAAGGTCTCACCATCCTCCGGGGCAAGCTCTATTGCCTGTGATAGGAAGGGCAGAACCAGCTCGTTCCTCCCTGCCTTAATGAATATCCGGGCGATTTTGTTTAAGGTCTTAACCTGATTGGTGGCATAATCCATTATGATAAATTCCATCGCCGTATAGGAAATATGATGCTCTGTCACATAAGGGACAAATTCCCTATCCTCCGTACCGTCCGAGGTATCCAGCTCTTTTATAAACCTTCTTAGCCTGTCATAACAATCCCATAGCTGCTTTAGATCAGTGGCCTGCTCCAGCAAGGTAGGCTGCTGCCTCTGGACTTCATAGGAGCATATTTGAAGTATCCGGTCCAGCTCCGCCAGACTTTCCTCCAGACAATGCCTCGGATATTTTCTTCTGAGGGTATCGTATACCTCTTTGATTTTCTCCAAATGTCCTTCTCTGATCAGCAGATCCAGCTGCTGCTTCAGCTCCGATACCTCCTGTAGTATCTCTGAGTTCTGCTCAGAGAAAGCAAGCGGCTGTGCATTTGTACCCGGAGCATCCGAAGCGATCCGTAGAATTTCCCTCAGCCTAACCGGATAGGTATGAAGCTCCTTTACCTTACGATACCCACTCTCTGCAATTTTTCTCCGTTCCTCTTCATGCTGTAGATAATAGGAAACCTTTTGGATTAAGTCCTCTTCACTCTCATATACCACCAGATCCTTGCCGAACTCAAAGTATTCAGAAAGATCCTCCTGGTAATTCGTAATCAGAAAGCCTCCGGCTCCCAGAATATCAAAAACTCTGAGCGGAATTCCTGATTTAATTGTTCGTACTGTAATGTTAATATTAATTCGGCTGCACCGAAAAGCCTTAGGCATTTCGGAATAATACTCAATATAGCCTCTGTTAATCACATGCTCCAGGTCAGAGGTATCACTATCCGTATAAATTGCCACACCAAAATACTGTGACAGCCGTCCCAGTAAGCTGCGTCTCTCTATGCCGGTAATTTTGGTATTAAGGAATCGATCAGCAAAAATCTCCTTCACATCCCCGATATAATTGGCTCCGGGATTGATTGTAATATATTGCTCCAGCTCCTCCATAATCTCATCTGTCAACATCTCCTTGATGAAATTGTATCCGTAAATTTTCATCTGAGCTCTCATGATTCCATCAAAATAACCCTTCAGGTAATCTGATAGGCTGGGAATTTCATTATAATGGCTTCTCCTCTCATACAGGCTTCCGACAAAGGACACCTCTGCTTCGTAAACCTCCTGCTCCGCCTCTGTGACCGTCAGAAGATCCAGCCGTTCCACATTCACCGCCAATGGCAGATAGTAAACAGTATCCGCTCTCAGAAACTCTTTCATCTGTTCATACAGATAACGGTCGAAGATAAAGATATAGTTGATTGGATTATAAATTGCTTTTGAATTCAGATTAATTAAGGGGGAGTCCCACACCCAAGCGATATATTTGATACAGAAGCGATTGCAGATTTTAGAAATAATCTGAAAAAAATTAAAGGATAGGACATAATCATATTTTTTAATTAGCAGCAGCCTTGAAAGCTTCCTTTCAAAGGCTTCATCCTTCTCAAAGTCCGTGAACACATAGCTGATCTTATCGACCTGAAAGCCCAGACCGAGCAGCGTATCCTCCAAGTCCCTTTGACCGAAGGTATTCCATTCATATAATAAGATATTCATAAACCCATATACCCTCCGCGGTAAAGCTGTTCATTCTGACAGTAGAGATAGAAAACATCATCCCAGTGCAGTTCTATTCGAACCATAACTAATTAGATCACTTCAGCGGCAAAGCAGTTCCTTTCTGCTAGTAACGATTGAACACCATCCTCACAGTGCAGTATATCTCGTCTCCTGAACAAGTACTAGGAGGAGCCCCTACGGACACATCGGAACACAGCCTACAATAAAAGCTCCTTCAGATAATTCATGTCGATCATCTTATCATCAATATAATAGTCTGCATTTGGCTTCCCGAAGTGAAGCTCATGATAGGACAGTCCCCAAGCCCTCAGCTGCTGCTCCGTCACAGCCCTCCAATCAAGTCCCGTGACATAGCCTCGGGCTGTCAGCAGGATAATCCGGTTGCCCATAGAATACAGCTGATTGATTGCCTGAATCATTTCCCTGTCCGGCTCTGCCAGATGATACTCATTCCTTGGCTGAAGCTTAGCAATTACTCCGTCAATATCAAATACAAAGCGGTTTCCGCCCTGGGACATCTTAAGATATACCTCAGCCCTTTTGAATTCCTCTTCAGTATCGATATCGTAATTCTTATCCATCTCATAACCATAAATACATGTTCCGGTCATGGAATAATCCTCAAGAATCACCCTTCCTCGGACCACATCGATACAGGCATTCTGGTAGTAGACCTTGGGAAGACTCTGTCGCGGCATATTATAGCACTCCGGAATGTCCTTCATAATGGGGGATAGGCGCCCCCCTTCCTCCTTATGCCACATCTTATAGGGTATCTCCTTGGCCGGGGCAATGGAGCGGACAGAGTCCGCTTCTTCATGCTGAAGCAGCAGTTCAATCATATGATCGATGTCCTCAGCATTCCGGATCGGATAGGTAGGTCTTAACTGGACAACAATCTCAGGAATCATCCCCTCCTGCTCCTTAAGAAAAGAAAGACAATGGTAGAACACCTCAATGTCCAGTGCTGTATCCGTAGCCAGCTCCGAAGGTCTGAGGAAGGGTACCTCTGCGCCGTATTGCTGTCCTATGGCAGCATATTCTTCGGAATCGGTACTCAGGATAATTCTGTTAATGTACTTCGACTGTTTGGCATGCTCTATGGAATAGGCCAGCATCGGTTTGCCGGCAAGCTTCCTGATATTCTTATGGGGTACGGATTTGGAGCCGCTTCTGGCCGGAATGATAGCTATGATATTCATATTCCTCCTGCAGGATGTGTCACTGTCCTGTCCTTCCTAATGATCATAATTTTGCTGCTTTACTCCTTGCTGTCCTCCTGGGGTATCGCTTGCAGGCCATCCAACAAGGCGTCGAACCCTTCCGAGAAGATGGGCTTTATTCTGCTTGCCGAGGCCTTGACTGCACCATAAATCGCCTTTGCCTTTTCATAGGTAGCAAGCTTTTCCTTCTTTAAATCCTCAGAATATTGGTACAGATTGGAGATCTGGTCCGAGGTGGCTTCCGCAATATCCCAATCAATTAATTCATATACTCTTTTTGATTCCATCAATCGATTGATATTACTTAGCTTTCGGTTGTTCTCCAGGCTGACTGGTGTCTCCTCGAGGGACTTATTGTATTTATTGATCAGTCTGTCACTGATGACCAGAGCCTCTTCTGCATATGTGATGATGTCCTCCAAATCCTGCATATCCTGCTTCAGTAGCTCTATGAGAACCGTTATCTCCTCACCCTTAACCGTAGGCTCCAGTCCGGACACCACTCCATCGCAATCGACAAGCCCCTTACAATGCTGTTGGATTGCTTCCTGCAAGGTCAGAATCGTGGTACCCTTTATTTTGGCTCCACCCTCTGTGGCATCAATGACCTCTTCGCCTTCGAACAGATCTACTGCATCCTCAAACCATTTGATATATACATACCAGTCATATCTGGTTTTGATCGGGTTCCCATAGATATCCTCTACAATTTCAATGGAAGAGCCGGCATTGCTGACATCAATTTTCACACCTCCGGCATGGGTCGACTCCCCTGCATAGGCCAGATCCTGACCAACCAGTATGATTCTTTGAAAGCCCAGGGTTTCACAGATCGAGAATGCCCCGGTTGCCACAGAGCCGCCGGAACGAAGATTGCCGGTGTCCTTCCCCAGTGCTTGATAGATCGATTTCGCAAAGCCCTCCAGATTATAAAAGATCAGCTTTCTACGATTCGATCTCAGGTGCTCCGGTCTTGAATCCAATCTGCAGAACATGGGAATATCATTGCATCTGGGATCCAGCAGGTGCTTCATACTCTTCTTGGGATCTAGGGTAACAATAAAATCCGGTAGAATATCATGGGCCAGCAGATATTTCATTGCCGTATCCACTGCAAAGATTACCGCTTTGCCCTTTGCATATTTCAGGTCCTCGATATTTTTATCCAGGGATGGACCTGCAGCCACAACAATTGCCGGTACATTCTTTGGAAATGCTCCTACCAGATCTGTAATCACATTACTGCTCCGCAGAAATCTCATATTGTTCAGTGTATTATTAATCAATAGGCTGCTGATGGCCACATCCGTGTTTTTATTCACCACAGCCCGATTGTTATTGTCCTGAATGATTTTATAGAACACTCGCGCACTTTCGGCAAAAATCTGCTGGTATTGAGGATGACTACAGGTGATCTGGGATCTAAGATTTACCCAGTCCACATGATTGCTAAGTAGATTCCTGATCTCAGTATCATTGATTCCCTCCACTGTTAGAGAGACATTCGTTGCCCCCAGGAGGTCGGTCATATCATAATGCTCCATCACATAGAAGAACAGCGCCGGACAAGGTTCATAAATGAGTAAAGCCCCCTGGCCGTTCAGCTTACGAAGGATTTCTCTGGCAAAGGTTCCGCTTCCCAGACCAAACATCGTTACTACAATTCCAATATTTTTCATATCAAACTGCTTGGCCCACCGCTCTGCTTCATGGGTAGGAGAATACAGACTGTTCAGACGATAGGGTATGGACCCCAGGGTTATGCTCAATGCCGAATCCCCATCCAAGGCAGGAATCAACTCCATATGCTCCGGCTTGTTCAGGTTATCATCTCCGGCTTCCTCCTGGAGTCTGCTGTAAAAATAACTCTTCGTTCGTTCTATCTCCCTCATATTGCTGTCATAATAACTCATCCTACATCCTCCCAACCGGACTTTTATCTGCAAACATGATGAACCTCCAAGCCGGTTCTTGTTTTGTATCATGGTCAATACGAATATCACATGATCCTCCAAAAGACCCTCTGAGCTTCGTATAGACCACGAGCTTTTCCTATTCTATTAGTTCGAGCAATTGTCCACCAATCTCATAAACCAGGATATCGGATAATAGGACACTGTCCTTTTCCTCCATCGCTTTCATTGCACTCGTCAAATTTCCTAGAAACCTCTGTTCCTCAAATACCAGCTTGTTTTCCCTTGACAGGGTAAACAGCTTATCCGCCAGCTCCATGATTTTGCCCAAGGTTGAATTTAGCTTATTGTAGCCCTGATTCAGCCTTTCCTGGTATAGATCATCGGTAACCTCAACAATTTCACTTATCACCTGTCTGATTTGTTCCTTCAGCATAAAAACTCCAATCTACACTCTGCTATCTATTATCTTTATCTATTAGCTTCTTTCAATGATCTATTATCTGTTATCAGCTAGCAGCTATCTATAATCTATTATCTGTTATCTGTAATCTTCTATCTGTTATCTATTATTTGTTATCTGCATAGAGCTTATTAAGAAAAGTGGGGCTGATATTCATCAGCCCCACCTTGGTTCTACTCTGCGTGGTATTACTGTAACAATGATAATACGCCCTGAGTTGACTGGTTAGCTTGTGCAAGCATGGACTGAGCAGCCTGCTGAAGGATGTTACTCCTTGAGTAAGCAACCATCTCTCTCGCCATATCAACGTCACGGATACGGGACTCAGCTGCCTGTAAGTTCTCGGAAGTGTTGTCCGCATTTGCGATGGTATGCTCTAATCTGTTCTGAAGAGCACCGAGCTTAGATCTCTGGGTAGAAACAGCCTTAATCGCTGCATCTAATACGGACAGCTGCTTCGTAGCATTGGTATAAGTAGAAACCTTACTAGCAACATTCTGAATGCTTAAGCCAGATGCTGTCATGTTCTTGATGGTGAAGGAAATCTTCTGGCCCATATTAGCACCAACCTGAAGATTCTTGTTCTTAAAGCCACCGCTTAATAAGGTAGTGGTATTGAACTCTGTCTCCTTAGCGATACGGCTAACTTCACAGGTCAAAGCCTTAAGCTCTTCTTCGATTGCAGTACGGTCTGTGGATACGTTCGTATCATTTGCCGCCTGTACTGTTAATTCTCTCATTCTCTGAAGAATGGAGTGAGTCTCAGAAAGAGCACCTTCTGCTGTCTGGATTAAGGAGATACCATCCTGAGCATTGGCGGAAGCCTGATCAAGACCTCTGATCTGTCCTCTCATCTTCTCAGATATGGAAAGACCTGCTGCATCGTCACCAGCACGGTTAATTCTGTAACCGGATGATAACTTCTCAGTTGACTTAGAGAGATGTCCATTGGTAATTCCCAGCTGTCTGTTCGTGTTTGCTGCTAACATATTGTGTTGTACTATCATAACTAATTCCTCCTTGAATGATTGGTAGCTTCCATGCTACTCATATTATTTAGGTAAATAATCGTCCTCCCAAGGTTCTCCGGCCGTACGTACCTTCGATATGAGGGATAATTATTTTACTTGTAATATATATCGGTTGTTTTATGGAAAACTTTATACCGTTTAGATAGTTTTTATTTTTTTTTGTCGAGAAAATAAGATTCACCCGGCTGCTGATTCATTACATTCTTATAATAGTTATTTGCCATTTGACTGCTGACCTTAAAATTCTTGATCTCCTTCTTTTTTCCTGAGAAGAACATCTGAAATCTGCCCTTGTTCCTGAGCTCCATGGCCTGCAACCGCGTCCCCTTCTCCGTAACAGCTCTGATCAGCTCCTGAAGGGTAAGAATCTGCTCCTTATATTGCTCCTTTTTTACTTCAAATACCTCTTTTACATGGCCGTACACCTTCTCAAAGCCTTCATCCAGCTGGTTAAGCTGTTCGATGCAGCCTTCTTTTTCAGAAAAGGTGTTCTCCAGACATTCCATATCCGGGGCTTCCGAGGTTAATATCCTCTCCTGTTCCTCCGTCATCCCGATCAACCGATCCAGAAGCTCTGCCTTTCTCCGAAGCGTATCCGATAAAATATTGATGTATGTTCTGTCCTCCACGTCTCACCTCACTGATCCTAGTGCATCATACGAAACCATAGGAATTATCTAGTTAACCTCATGATTTCCTTCCAGGTATCCCGCATACCCCTGGTATGCTCCAGAACCTCCTCAAGGATTGCAGCATCCTTCCGCATATTGGCTGTGACCAACCGGCTGTAGAGATAATCATACACCCTATCAAACTCCTTCGCAACAGGATACTTAAAATCCAGGGTTGCTCTTAAATGTGTTATAATCTTCTCAACCTTAATAATATTTAGATTTGCCTTGCCCATATCCTTTTCCTCAATTCCAAGGATGGCAATATTACAGAATTTTATCATACCTTCATACAGCATCAATGTTAATTCAGCAGGTGTTGCTGTATTAATCTTATTACTTTGGTATGTAAGCGCTGCATTCATCTGCATTTTAGATCCTCCATTATATCACTGTTTACTGCTGGCTGCCCATGCCCATCATCGCAGCCAGCTGATTGCTTTGTGACTGCATCTTGGACATTGCTGATTCCATTGCGGAAAATTGCTTGTAATACTTATTCTCCATCTCTGTCAGCTTTCTCTCCAGCAGGGTGATTTGCTTTGTATATTTTCTCTGCTCTTCTGTCATCAGCTTATCATTGTAGAAGGTTAAAGCACTTCGTACATTGGGTATGGATTTCATCTTGTCATACATTGTATCGTAGAGCTTTTTTGAAATCCCTGACAGAACTGCGATCACTGTATCAGGCTCTTCATCGATGGCCTTTCTTAATTTATCCTCCATCGCTGAATAAACCGAGTCATCCTGATCCCCATAGATATGTAAGAGTCCGCGCTCCAGATAATCTGTTGAGGTTTGAATTCCATAATTGGATAGGGCATAATTCTTACCATTCACCTCAACGCTTGACATCATGGTTGACCTCATAACATCGGTCAGCGTCCCCAGGGTAGAATCTCTTCGTAGGATGGAGTCCTTGATTTTCGTCTCCCACTTTGTGATCTGCTCCTCCGTCATGGCATCCTTCTCATCATCACTCAAAGGATCGTAGCCCCTGGAGGAATCCGCATTATAAAGCGTATTCATCTCCTTCAGTACAGCATTATAACTCTTAACAAAGTTTTTCACCATGTCATAAACCGCCTGAGTATCCTTCGTTACATTCAGGCTGATGGTTTGGTTCTCGTCCGCACCCTTTAGGGTCAGCTTCAGGCCATTGACCGAGACAAGATTTGTCGACCCCTTGATACTGGCGCCGTTATAGATTACCTCACTATCGGTTGCTGCTGATAGGGAGGAGGTGGTGGAAGCCGGATTCACCTTGGTCCCATCTGAATTCAAAGCATCCAGTCCGAGCTTACTAAGCAATTCATTGGCATCTGTCCCACCTTCATCTTCTGCCGTGAGACGGAAGCTATTGGCGGTGCCGCTTTGCGCTGAGCTAAGGAAAAACTGACGCTTTGAAGCATCGAAGCTGGCATTCATACCCGCCCTTTTTGCTGTATCAATAAAGTTTTGTATTGTAGTATTCTCTGTGATGGTCAGGGTCCTTGTCTTATCCGCTGTACCCATAGTAATCACAGTACCCTCAGTGACACCTAAATCAGCCAGCTTCGTTGAGGCTGTGGGTTGCAGGGGCTGTCCATCCTTTTCCAGAGAAATTTTACCTCCGGTTAAGAATTGAGATTTAGCAAGGCTCTTAATCACCAGGGAATGAGATCCCTCCGGAGCCGAGTTATCAGCAATCGCGCTGACCAAGCTATCATTGGAGGTCGTGATCTTCTTCGTATTGTAGCTGCCCTTCAGCTGCATCTTATTCAGATCATCCGTATAAAGCTTGTATAGCTTTGTATTCAGCTCCTTCCACTTCTCCTGCTTCCAGGTAAGTAGGGTCTGTTTATCCTCCACTCTTTTATTTTTAAGCTTTTGAGCATTGACCAATTCCCTGACCAATGTCTCTGTATCCATACCTGAAACTAATCCACTTAAACGTACCGGCATAATAAACCTCCTAGCGACCGAAGCACCCGAAACTGGGTGCGTCAGTAAATTTCGTAAAGGGAATTCATATCAATTCACCTTAATCTACATGGGCCAATCCTGCAGACTATCTTCTCTCATCAATCAGGATGCCTGCCAGCTCCCACATTTTCTCAATCATCTCCAGGGTTTCCTCCGGTGGAATTTCCTTAATTACTTCCTGTGTCTCTTTATCCAGTATTTTAATCGATACCCTTTTTGTCTCTTCATGATAAGAAAACTCACATCTGGTTCTTTGGTTTTTCATCTTGCTGTTTGCTCTGGAAATAGCATCCTTAATCTGCTTCTCTGAAGGAGACTGGTCCATCTGCCGATTATCATCATTTTGATTACTTCCATAAGACTTAGAAACTGCTGGAACATCTGCTACATTTATACTTACAGTTCCCTGCTCCTGAATTGATGCCTCATTCGCTCTATAATCCGGCTTCGATATATTCCCAGCCGTATTGCGAAAAGAGGATCTGTTTAAAGCTTCCAATGCCATGGTTCTACACCTCCGTGTGCTGATTTTTTATCTTTTCCCCGTATAGTGCCGGTCCTGTCCTCCATGACTGTAACCATTCCGACATATACTTCTAATCTATATATCGGTAATCCTTCTAAATAATTTATAGCCAGCTACCCAGAAAAGAAAAAAACGTGAAAAAGATCAACAGGATTAGCCGGCAAGCCGGCTGTTCCTGTTACAGGATAAGCTACCCAATACCCTCGCAGCAGCCTATCGCATCCTTTTTACGTCTGTTTCATAAAATATGATCGCAATAAAATCAATTCCTCATAGGATATTGCTTACTTAAATAGCTTTTTTAATACTTCCTCAGTCACCTGGGACTGTGCCGCCTCCTTATTGGATTCCTGAATCTGCAGATAGATCTCTTTGCGATAGATCGGCACTGATTTTGGTGCATTGATGCCGATTTTAATCTGATCACCCTTTACTTCCAGAATGGTGATTTCAATATCATTTCCGATCATAATGGACTCGTTGATTTTTCTTGACAGGGCTAACATGATAAGTCCCCCTTTGCTGCCTTTTTCGCTTCTAACGTATCATAAAAACGGTATTGGATCTCGTAATCCGAATTCTCCACAATGATTTGACATCCCATTCTAGAATCTGCGTTGATGATAAAAGGCGCCTTCAAATTCGCTGACATTCTTGTAATATCACTGGGTACCGTAATAGAAACCAAAACCACGATATTATCGTTGTTCAGATCTCCAAGAGGCTTCAATAACTCATCCTCTATTTCTGGATTGTAGTCCTCCTTCAGAAGGAAGGGGCTGATGACCGGGATTGCCAATGACGGCTCCTCCAGACTTTGCAACCAGGAGATATCCGGTCTTTCCTCACCCTCATTATCGTAAAGTAAGGTGTAATTTTTACAATATTCAAACCCTAAGATACCATCCGGAAAATAAACAATTTTATCTTCCTCCAGATCAATTTCCCCAAAGTGCCTCGTCTTTACTAACATAAGTTTTGCCTTCCTTTCACCTGTGATCCTATCCCATGCTTTCATACCGACGATTATAGCCTGATAATCCCATGGGATTCCCTTTCCTATATTATACAATATCCGACAACAGACTGCATCAACATTTTATAGGAAATCCAGCAACGAATTCTGTACTGCCTTAGCAGCTGCAGCCAAGGATGCATTGTAGATGGTCTGTGCTGCATTATACTTGATGATGGTATCTACAACATCAGCATCCTCATTTTTGGATAGCAGGTCTTCAAAATCCACCTTCTGGCTGGACAGCCTGTTCTCCGTAAGCTCCAGGCGTACATAACGGCTTCCGAGATCGGCGACAGCTACATTGACTCTATCCTGTTCCTGATTCGTCAGGGTGATTCCCTTTTCGAAATAGTTTTGCATGATTTCCTTCTTTAATTCCAGATCGGTATCAAACTGCTCCAGGAGCTTCTCATACCTTTGCCGGTCAGCTCCGGAAAGCGTGTCATCCTTCAGTCTCTTTTCAACCTCAGCGATCATTCCCTCTATTTGTATTACATCATTTACACTGTTAAGGATATCTTCTATTCCTCTGCCGACCGTATGGCGAATGGCATCCGAGCCCTCCGTGTTGATGGTCAGCTTCTGGTTATAATTGATTTCATATTGTATCTGCTGCTTATCCTTCCGATAAGTAATCGGATCTTGTTCAGGTTTGCTGGAGTCCGTCATAACACAGTTAAAATAGTGCTCAGGCCTCAGCTCACCCTTTTTAAATCCAGACTTATCATAATTGATCATGATGTCCTCTGCAGTACGGAATTCTTCATAGACATCAGCCGCAAGGATTAGCTCACCGGTCTCAGGTATAAACTGTATTGTACCGGGAGCCGGCTTGTACGCATCAGGGTCCAGTGAGGAAACTCTTACGATATTACTTCCACTAAAGGGAGGTGTCACCTCTACCAGCTCACCATCCGCCGTCGGCTTCTTGTATCGTATATCTCCAATCTCTGTATTCTCCAGCTGATCATAGGAGAGCTGGAGTCTGTAGATATTCACCATACGAGGAGGTGCGTCAAGGCTGGCACCTGTCTCATAATCACTCAAGGAATAGCTTCCCGTAACTCTGGAACCGACTTGAATCTGCGTGCCGGAGAAGCTCTCCGTGATATGATAGCTCAATTGCTCCGTATCCTCTGTGAAGATCAGGGAGCTGTCGGTCTTATAGCCGGTAAATACATACCTTCCTGCATAATTCGTATTCCCCTCCTGGTAAATCTGATTTCTCATCTCAATCAGGTTCTGGACGATGGAGGACCGATCCTTTGCAGTTAGAGTATCGGAGCTTCCCTGTATACAGTAGGAATTAATCTGCTTCAGAATATCATTCACTGTTCTTAGAGCACTCTCAGTCACATCCATCCAGGACATGGCATCGGGAATGTTTTTCTCATAGTATTGGCTTAGCTCAGAAAGACTTGTTCGAAGCTTTAAGGCTCTGACAGCGATAATCGGGTCATCGGAGGGCTTCTGTATCTTTTTACCCGTGGAATACTGCTGCTCCAAATCTGTCATATTCAGCTTATTTCTATTGATGTTGGTCATCATGTTATTGGTCATCATTTTATTTGTTATTCTCATTGCCATTCCTCCTTTGTCCCATGGAATAGTTATCCTAAGCGTAGGACAAGCTTTGCCTTACGAATCTCTCTGTGTTTTATGCGCCCATATAGTTAATCAGCCTATCATAAATCTCATCCATGACGGATATTACCTTTGCAGAAAGGTTATAGGCATTCTGGTATTTTACCAGATTCATGGTTTCCTCATCTAAATCCACACCGGATACAGACAAACGCTGATTTGTAATGGTTCCCAGAATATCCTTCTGGTTTTCATACAGGTTCATAACCTTCCTGGTATCAATACCGATATCGGCAACCAAAATCTGCATATAACCACTGGGATTACCCTGCTTAAACATGCTCTTATCAGACTTCAATGCAATCAGCCTGTCAATCACATCATGATTCTCCGGACCGTTCACTACATCCGTTGCGGCAGCAAGTACCTTGGGATCATTCAGTAATTCCTTGCTGACTGTGAAATTCGCAGCAGTCATGAAGTAATAGGAGCCAAACAGCGGTTGGTCCTCAGGAATATTTTCATAATAGCTTCCGGTCTGGGAATTGAAGGTATAAAAATCATAATATTCGTATTCATCCGAGCCCTCATAGGGTCCAAATACATAATTCCGTCCATTGATCTTATGGGTAGCATTAAAGAAATCAATTCCCTGTTTTCCCGTGATGTCCTTCCCCGTTCTATGTATGTCATTGAAGGATTTAGCGAAGGTGCGGATGAACTCATTCATCTGATCCATATAATAAGGAATTCCCTTATAATCAATGGCTTCACCGACCGCGGCAGCGGTATCAAAGGCATCCACTACAATCGGCTCCTCCAGTTCGAAGATATAGCCATAGGCTCCGGAAACAGGATCGATCGTTACCTCAAAGCCGGTGTATAGATAATCACGGTTGCCAATTGTCAGCTTACCATTCTCCGGAATATTCAGCTTATTCACATCATTGATATTCGTTCCGGTCATCATGACATAGCTGTCCCCGGCTACCGCATTCACATTACCTCTTAAATTCCATTGGTTGTTCCCGTCTCTGACCTCGAACAGTGCTTGCAGTGCACCTCCTAGGGTAGGACTTCCGGTATCAAATCTTTGACCGTTCTGCCAGACAATATCATAGAGTCCGCTGATATCATTCTGATTCTGCAGAACCTTTCTCGGAACCACCTGCAGGGAGTTGAAATTGCCTCCATCCACCAGGGTCTGTCCATTCAGTTTTATTACATAGCTGGTAATACCGATTCCCGCTCCAACCGTTTTTTCGGTTACTGTAATATTGGCTATCTCGGATAGCTCATCGACCAGTAATGCTCTCTGATCACGGAGATCATTGGCAGTACCTCCATTGACCTCCAGCGTATTAATCTGTTTTGTCAGAGCGGCGATTTGCTGTGCCGTGGAATTCAGCTGCTCTACCTTATTTCTTATTTCAAAGTTACAGTCATCCTGGATGCTCTTTAAGCTTTCCGACATGGAGTTAAAATATTCCGTCATGCTCTTGGCATAATTGATCACCTGGGTCCTTACAGTAAGACTGGAGGGATCCTTCGACATTTCCTGCAGACTGTTATACATAGAATCAAAGGTTTTGTTAAAGCCCTCCACGCTGACCTCATTAAAGCAGCTCTCCAGCTCCGACATATAATGGGACTTGCTTGCATATTCCCCGAAAATCGTACTGTTTTTCCAGAACTTTATATCATAATACTCATCTCTAAGCTGTTCGACACCGGTTACACTTACTCCTGTCCCTGCCATACCATAGGTACTGTTAAGCTGTAATGCCTTACCGGCTTTCTGACCCATGACCTGTCTGGTATAGCCGGCCGTCTCCGTATTGGTTATATTATGTGCGGTGGTATCCAGTGCTGCCTGATAAGCATACAGCCCTGACTGACCGATATTTAATCCAAAAAATGTGGATGCCATGTGCAATCACCTCTCTTTGCATGTATCTAATCGAACCTTACAGGAAGCCCTTACAGGCTGGTTATAATATGCTCCAGCATCTCGCTGACAACATTGACATATCTTGCGGATGCATTATATGCATGCTGGTATTTGATCAGATTCGTAAGCTCCTCATCGGAGGAAACTCCGGTAACCTCAAGTCTCTGGTTGTCAATGCTGACTACCATGGAGGCCTGGTTGTCGCGGATCGTATTGAGCCGTTCTCCCCGGTTTGCAATCTCAGCGATGAAGGCGGTGTAGTAATCGTTGAAGTTATTCTTAGTCAAGGTATTAGGCGACAGAGTACTGAAGGGCTCCTGCCAAGCGCTCAGCAGCTTCTTTGCCGTCTCGATATCATATTCCCCGGTTCCGGAATTGGAGGAAAGAGGAATGATCGAATAGTTTTGCAGGATCTTGCGATTTACCTCTATCTCACCCAAGGTGAATAGGGAATAGTTATCTGAAGGATCCTCTGGCTGATAAACCCGGGCTGTTATATACTCATAGCCTCCCAAGCCGTTCTCTATCTCAATCTCCATATATTCACTATATCGGTCCATGGACTTTCTGCTGAACAGCCCTTCGCCCATTGTCTTATCCGCATCCATTCCGATCGGGGCTCTTTCCTCATCCAGTATTTTTATTTTAGAGCCATCGGATAAGGTTACTTCCCTGTTCGGGCTTAGGATATCATTCACTGTTGTTACTATACCATGGATTAATTGGTCAAATTGCGCCTGTACAGTCATGATGACGGAAGGATTTATCTTATTGTTATAATCTCTGACAGCATCCTGATACAGTCCCTCGGTCTCGTAATCAGTTCTAAGCGGAATATCCGTATATTTGGCCTGCTTATGACCTCTTGCAATCAACAGTCCCTTCAAGGATCCGACATCCGTATTGTTTTGGGAGGAGGGTGCTTTGTCCAAAGAAAAGACATCCGAATTCCCGTGAGCAACCCAAACCGGTTTTAGCATCTCTGATGTGTCGCTCATTCTGGCTGTTTCCATTCGGAATACAGTATCCTCTGTTACAAAGGGTACGCCCTCCAAATTGACCGTAACGATACCAACCGCATTTTCCTTATATGTAATCCCTGCCATCTTACCCAGCTCATCTAATAGCAGATTCCTTTGGTCCCTTAGATCATTCGCCTTTTCTACCCCTGTGCTTTCATACTGTCTGATTTTAATGTTTAGGGTTTTTAATTCGTTCCCTATCTCATTAATCCGCTTGACCTGGTTGATAATCTGCGTATTTAAATTGATCTGATAATTATTTAATTGTCTTGAGATATTCTCTGAGCGCTCAATGAAGGTAACTGCTGTCTCAATCAGGGAAGCCCTCGCCACGATATTATCCGGTTCCTTACAAAGCTCCTGCAGGGAAATCCAAAATTCGTCCAAAGAATCCTGAAAGGCCACACCCTCCAGCTCGCCAAACAGACTCTCAACCTCCTGTACGGCCAGAGTCTGGGATTCATAAAAAGCCTGTCTGCCAGCTTCCTGACGATAGGCTTGGTCCAGGAAGGAATCCCTTACCTGCTTCACCGCAGCAAAGTTTGCCCCCAAACCTTGCTGCATGGAGGAGATATAAGATTCACCCCATTTTATATAATTGAAATCGGTTAATACAGCCTGCTGCCTAACATAGCCCTTTGTATCCACATTGGCTAAATTATGTGATGTGATATTCAAAGCAGCCTGACTTACATTCAAGCCTGTAACACCGATATATAATCCGCCTAATGAACTCATGAACTCACCTTACCACCTGTCTCTTACTGCTTCGCATCGAACATCCCTGTTCCGAAAGCCTGGGCATCATAGGTAGATGCACCTTTTGTGTAAGTGTTGTTCCCCGGCGACATCCTTGTACTTTGGATAAAATTCATATTGAATTCTATCATCTCTAGGGATTGTTGTATTAAAACCTTATTGCGGTCATTGACTTCACCCAGTCTCTGAACCGCCTGCTTCAGATTATCGCGTATCTCAGAAAGAGCCCTCTGTTCCTTGGGCTGCTTATCCAGCAATTGAATTAATGAAGTCAGATTCAGCGTCACGGCTTTCTTCCCTAAAACCGTTTTTATGTTGACCATGACTTCACTTCGCTTACGTTCCATGGAATGAATCCGGTCTATCATCAGCTGTTCCCTTGCTGTAATATCCTGAAGCGCATTGATGTCATTCCTGACAATCACCTGCGTCTTCTCCATCGCAATCGGCAGCAGCTGCTGATAGCTTTCATATTCCTGCTCCAAGATGTTAACTAATTCATCAATCAAACTTGCCATGGATGTCCTCTTTTCCTATGCAGGCTTATATCCTAGGTAGCTTAAGCAAAATATGCGTCAACCAGCTTCTTTGCCAGCTCTTCGCTGCTGACTGAATAATTGCCGGCTTCCATCCGCTGCTTAATCTCCTGTACCTTATCCTCACGGATATCCGGAGTCTGAGCAACGATTTGCTTTGCTGCCTGGTAGTCCTTACCCACCTGTGAAATTTCCAGCTTATCGCTGAAGCTGCCGCTCTTTGGCTTCGAGGTATTCTTCACACTGTTCGCTTGATATAATTGGCTTACCTTGTTAAATGCATCGATACGCATTCCTTCACCACCTTCTAATACTATAGCTAACGTATAGGTTATCTATATTATTTATCGGATAAAAATCCTTTTACATTATAGGCGAATCAAAATATTCTCAATTAATTTCCCTTGTAGACAGAGGAAAGGTCATCCTATTCCCCAGCTTAGCTCCAGATCAACCAGTTCAGAAGATAGCCGGAAATCACCGCCGAAAGGGTAAAGGGAACACTGATCTTCATAAAGGTCGGTGCACTTACCTCATAACCCTCTCTCCTTAATATCCCCAGTCCAGTGATATTTGCGGATGCTCCGATTGGTGTAATGTTGCCTCCCAGCGTTGCTCCGATTAAAAGCCCAAAGAACAGGAGGTTGGGCTCTATTCCCATCTGGTAGGAGATCTCAGCCGTTACCGGAAGCATCGTTAACACATAGGGGATATTATCAATGAAGGCAGAGAAGAGCACGGAGGCCCAAACAATCAAGGTATAAATCAGAAACACATTATCGTTACCAACCTTCACAAAAAGATCACCGATGTCTTCTACAATTCCAACCTCCGTAATACCACCGATTACGATAAAGAGACCTGTCAGCAATAGAATTGTACTATAATCAATATCCTTGATCGCTTTTGTAAGGCCACCGATATCCCTGGTAAAGAGGATATTTTTCACTAAACCAATCACAAATAGGGACATACAGATGATACCGTTTATCGTATCGGGCTTATACTCTTCCGGCACAAAGGAGGCACAGATCATGAGTATAATAATACCAAGCAGCAGCACCGTAGGAAAATAATCCTTGACCTCTGTTCGTTCCATTGTCTTAATTGTCTGCTTCTCTTTCCTGAAGAGAATAACTAATACTAAAGTAGAGATCAGAGCTCCTACCTCTACGATCCAGAAGATACCTATCCTACCATCAACATAGAAGAAATCAAGGAAATTTAAACCTGCATATCCTCCTAATAATATGGAGGTAGTATCACCGACCAGGGTGGCCGCACCTTGGAGATTGGAGGATACGGCAATTGCGATGATACTGGGTACCGGTGATATCTTAAGCTTCTTAGAAATTGTAAGTGCAACCGGTGCCACCATAAGAACCGTAGCAACATTATCAACAAAGGCTGAGATAATACCGGCAAATAAGGCTAAAGAAATGATTGCCCATTTTACATTTGGCATCCGCTCTATCATTATGTCCGCCAATAACGAGGGCATCTTTGATTCAATAAACAGCCCAACTACACCCATTGTGCCGGCTATCATTAAAATAACATTCCAGTCCACCGTTGATAAAACCTTATTCAACGGAAGTATACCCAGTGAAACAAAAATAGTTGCTGAGATTAGGGCGATATAGGCTCTGTATTTTGGGTAGGATAAAAGTAACAGGTAAGTAACTGCAAAAATAATAATTGCTGGTGTCTTCATGGATTGTTTCCCCTCTTTTAGTAAATTTTAGTATTTTTGTCTATCAGCAAAACAAATTCCCCAGATGGGGAATTTGTTTTAGTTGTATTATTTGATTGTAGGATTTTATTTTTGCTTCTTGATTTGTCCTTTCACAATCTTAATCGCTTCCTGAAGCTGGTTATCCTCCTCGACCGGTATCGTGACCAGTTTCTTCAACTCCTCAGACAGCTCCACCTCAACATCGGGAAGAATTCCGGTGCCATGAATATTCCTGCCCTTTGGAGTAAAATACTTGGATATGGTCAGCTTAATAGCAGTCCCGTCAGATAGCGGAATCACCTTTTGTACAATTCCTTTACCGAAGCTGGTGGTCCCTACAATGGTGCCGAGTTTATAATCCTGGATAGCACCCGCAAAAATCTCAGAGGCACTGGCGCTATTTCCATTAATGAGTACAGCCAAAGGGACATTTACCATTTTGTCATCCTTCGCATTCTCCTCCAGCCGATTTCCATGCTTATCCTCTGTATAAACAATCAGCCCCTTCGGAAGCAAACGATCCAGTATCTTAACGACGGAAACCAACAGTCCGCCCGGGTTATTCCTTACATCCACGATAAGACCCTTCATCCCTGCCTTCTCCAGCTCATCTACTGCTGAAATGAATTGCTTCACGGTAATCTCATCAAACTCAGTGATCATAATATAACCGATTTTGTCTTTCAGCATTTTGTGTTCAATGGTAGGCACCTTGATTTGCTGTCGTGTAATAGTAAACTCGATTGGGTCAGTTTTGCCCTCCCGAATTACGGAAACGCGGACCTTTGTACCCTCTACGCCCTTCATCCTGCTGACAACCTCGGATAGATCCATGCCGGTTACTTCCACATCGTCTACCTTTAGGAGGATATCTCCAGGCAGAATACCTACCTCATAAGCCGGTCCGTTTTCAAAGGGCTTTACCACTGTGATAATTCCGGTTTTCACATCCTGGCTTACTGTAGCTCCGATGCCGTGATAAACACCTGATGAGCTTTCCATCAGCGCTTGATATTCTTCCTTCGTGTAATAGGTGGAATATGGGTCCTCCAGGCTGCTCATAAAACCCTTGTAGATCCCATTGGCATATACGGACGGATCCACCTCCTCCAGATAATAATTGTCTATCAATATCCCTAAAACAGTCAACTTGTCTACGATCTTATCATAAGAGATTGCTTCTTCCTCTTTGCTTGTTTCTTCAGCATTCACCTTCGGTTTCATACTAGTGTCGGGCCTGTCATCCTCCATATACAACAAGAATAGCCCAACAAACATGAAAATAAGTACTGCTCCTAAGAGCCCCGACAGAAAGCCGGTAATAAAATTCTTCTTCATACCCGTCCTCCTAACTAACCTTATACCGGACTTATAGCAACAAAAGCCTGCCGATCAGCTGCAGACCTTTGTCTTTTCATGAGCATAAAGCATTGATCCTTCGCTCCGTTCGTATGTAATCAAGCAAGCTTGTCGCATACTCACTACGCTTTCATTGCTTAATAATCCAGCTGCTCCATATATTTCATGTACTTCACTACCATAAGAGCAATCTTAAAGGTAATCGCATCCTCAAAAACACGAAGGTCCAGATTCGTACTCTTCTGCAGCTTATCCAGTCGGTAAACCAAGGTATTCCTGTGGATATAAAGCTGCCTGGAGGTTTCTGAAACATTCAGACTGTTTTCAAAGAATTTATTAATTGTTGTCAGTGTCTCCTCATCAAAGTCATCCGGTGATTTACCCTCAAATATCTCTTTGATGAACATCTTGCATAAAGGCATGGGAAGCTGATAGATTAGTCTACCGATTCCAAGATTATTATAAGCAACCACATTCCTTCCGCTATAGAAGATCTTTCCGACATCAAGAGCCATCTTGGCTTCCTTATAGGATCTGGAAACATCCTTGATTTCATTCACAATCGTACCATATGCCACATGTACCTTCGTCATGGCCTCCGTATTCAGCATGTCAAGGATAATTCTGGCTGTTTTATGGAGTTCTTCATAGGTTTCATTCTGCTTTACTTCCTTCACGAGAATAATGTTTTTCTCATCCACTGCAGTAATAAAATCTTTGGTTTTCCCAGAGAACAGACTTCTTACTGTCTCCAGGGCATTTGCATCCTTCTCGTTCTTTGTCTCAATAATATATACCACTCTTCTGGCTTCCGTGTCAATATGGAGCTTCTTCGCACGGTTATAGATGTCAACCAGAAGTAGGTTGTCAAGCAGCAGGTTTTTTATGAAATTATCCTTATCATATCTTTCCTTGTAAGCCACCAGAAGGTTTTGTATCTGGAAGGACGCAATCTTTCCAATCATGAATACATCTTCACTGTCACCCTTCGCTAAAATAACATATTCCAATTGGTGCTCATCAAAAACCTTAAAAAATTGATATCCCTGTATAGCCTGACTGTCAGCCGGAGAGCTGACAAAGGATAATACTGCACTTTCATATTGGTCAGCATTATCAATTGTTGAGGCAAGGATCTTCCCCTCTGTATCCATAACACAGATGTCGATCCGAGTAATTCCCTTTAGTCCGTCGATTGTATTCTGTAGTATTTGATTGGAAATCATTTTTTCACTCCCTTTTTCTATATTATATTTCTATTTTCACTTATAATTCATAGATACAAAACATATTTTATCATTGATTTCGTAAAAAGTAAACTAACTTTATTAAAATTGCATAAATCCTTTCGTACAATAGTGTCAATAAAGTAAGCTTCCCATATAGTTCATTGTCTAAACAATATGTACGGAAATCAAAAACATACCACCTTTTCAATCTTCCGATCCCTCCAAAGAAGTTGGGATGATTATAATAAAGAGTAAAAAAAAAGGCTGTCCGCCAGCGGTAATACTCCGCGCATGCGTCAGCCTTGACTTTCAATATTAGTTTGTGATTACCTGCTCGGTTTCCTTATCGAAAACATGAAGCTTAGACATATCAAATGCAATCTTTAAGGTATCATCCGGTCTTGCGGTTGTACGAGGATTTACTCGTGCAGTAATCTCAAGACTCTCACCGACTGTGAAGTATAAGAATACCTCAGCACCTAACAGCTCGTATACTCTAACGGTTGCTTCCACTACGCTGTCGGGAGAATTGCTGATGAACATCTCTTCATCATGGATATCCTCAGGACGGATACCGATGATCACATTCTTCTCATCGTAACCGCCGTCAATTACCTTCTTCGCTTTGCCTTCCGGAAGCTTGAGGGTATTATTACCGAAGGATACAACTACATCTGCGCCCTTCTTCATAACGGTTGCCTCGATGAAGTTCATCTGAGGGGATCCCATGAAGCCTGCTACGAATAAATTCTTCGGCTTATCGTATAAGTTCTGCGGAGTATCTACCTGCTGAATCAGACCATCCTTCATAACAACGATTCTGGTACCCAGAGTCATCGCCTCTGTCTGGTCATGTGTTACATAAATGAATGTTGTCTGTAACTTCTGGTGCAGCTTAGAGATCTCGATACGCATCTGTACTCTTAGCTTAGCATCAAGGTTGGATAGAGGCTCATCCATGAGGAATACCTTAGGACTACGAACGATCGCACGACCCATCGCCACACGCTGTCTCTGACCACCGGACAGAGCCTTCGGCTTACGGTCTAACAAATGCTCAATATCAAGGATTTTAGCAGCTTCGTGAACTACCTTGTCGATCTGATCCTTCGGTACCTTTCTAAGCTTCAGACCGAATGCCATATTGTCATATACTGACATATGAGGGTACAAAGCATAGTTCTGGAATACCATTGCAATATCTCTATCCTTAGGCTCAACATCATTAACCAGTTTATCACCGATCCATAATTCACCCTGAGTAATCTCCTCAAGACCCGCTATCATACGAAGAGTCGTAGACTTACCGCAGCCGGAAGGTCCTACGAAAATAATGAATTCTCTATCAGCTATTTCAAGATTAAAATCTTTTACTGCCACAACTCCGTTGGGATATTGCTTGGTAATGTTCTTCAAAGATAAACTTGCCATTTTCTATCCTCCTAAATTTTCTAAAAAAGCTTATTTCTTGTACTATTTCTATAGTTGTTATGATACACCATTTATCTATCATAAACCATATCCCATTTTAACAAAATAGGTTTTACCCTTTTGTATAATTTGTATATTAAGAGTAAAAATAAGTACTTTTACCGATAATCCCATGAAATTTTGAATTATTTACTGTCTATATTCAATAAAACCCTCTCCCATGACCTCTCTTACATCACTGATTATGATAAAACTGGCAGGATCTATCTTCTTTGAAATCTCGATAATTTTAACGATTTCCTTCTTTGAAACGACACAGAACAGCATCTTTCTCTCTGTGTTGGAATACATTCCGGTAGCCGGAAGACTTGTCACTCCACGGTCCAGGGAGGTCAGTATGGCATCTGCAATATCATTGTAATGGTCAGATATAATATACGCCATTTTCGCAAATTTTAAACCCTCCAAAATACCATCGGACACCTTAGCATTGATAAAAATTGCTATGATGGCATATAAGGCATTCCCGAGACCGAATACGATTGCACCGACTGCTATGATAATTGTATCAATAATAATCAAAATCTGCGGAACAGAGACATGCTTCTTATACCTATGGATCAGCATAGCCAATAAATCCGTCCCTCCGGTGGTGGCTTGAGAAGAGAACACCATTCCCATTCCGACTCCACTGATCGCTCCGCCGCAGATGGATGCCAGCAAAGGATCCTCAAAGGTATTGGTGTTGATTGGAAACAGCATCATCGCAAGAATATAAGTCGCAGTTCCCAAAAGAGATAGCAAGAGGAAGCGGAGGCCTTTGATCTTTATGGCCGCCAGGTATAGGGGTACATTACAGGCCACGGTGAACAGCCAGATTGGCACTCCTCCATCCACGATGCCTTCTGTTAGTCTTTTGATGACGATACCAAGGCCCGATATCCCTCCGGTAACCAGTCCCATCGGCTCAAAAACCAAATTTACGGATAAGGCCATCAGTATGGCACCTACGACAATTGCAACATATTTTCTATAAAATCCGAAGTATCTATTTCTCAAATTCTGTCCGTTCATAAGGACTCCTTACATACAATTTTATTTTCCACTGTATCATGATAATGAACTCATTTTGTGCATCTTGATGCAGATTTGTATTCTTCATATTACCTAAGCCTGGTCTATGACCAGTCTGCCTTAATCGCTTTGCCTTAAGCGGTCTGCCATCACTATCCTGCTTAATCGGCTTGTCCGGTGATCCGAGCCAGCTGCTCTGCTGCCAGGCTATTATCTATGAGATAAGCACTGTTAGTTTTTTCACAGGCGATTACTTCAAAGCTGATATCACCGGAGGTAAGCTTCAGATAGCTGTCAATATAGTTTCTTTTATCCACTAAGGAAAGATTGGAGTCAATCTCTTCGTACATCTCTTCCAGATAATGATTAACATCCTCTTCTATTTGAAAATTATGTACCCTGGTCAAAAATTCCTTTGAAAATACCTCTCTGGGATAGGCTCTTTCCACTTTCCCCCCATCCTTGGCAGGTGCTCCCGCTTCCTCCTCAGCTCCTTCTGTCTCAAAAACAGTGCCATAAACACCAACAGGCACTATGGTGTAATAGCTCATCTTAATATTAAGAAGCTCCTCGATTAGGAGCACCCCATATTCATATGCTGATTCCTCCGGTAAAGACTTTGTAATTCCGGAAAGCTTCATCATCTGAGGGACTGACGGATTTACCAGCATCACCTTCTGATACAGGGAATCTGACATCGTAATACGCGTATCGGTCGGAATCGTAAAGTAGCACATCCTCCTCTGTGCGCAGTGATATACCTCCAGCAGGAGCCGTATTACCTCACCCTCCTCATCCACGCAAAAAATCAGATGCTTTGAGATGTCATCCACGGATGCCTTCAGGAGTACTTCCTGTTCTCCAGCATATTCGGCGACAGCTTCCTTTGTTTCTTCCGAAATATGAAATAATCGAAAGACCAAACGATAGCTAATTGCCGCGACACCAAGCAGCAGAGCGACACCGATACATGATTTTATCAATCCTTTTATGAATAGTTTGCCCGCCTTTTTCATTTGATTAACACCTCACATCATCCGATTTATTTTATCATATCGATAGTTGTTTATCAACTTCTCTTTCATAGGGAAAGGTGATATGCTATAATCTGAGAAGAAGCAGCCAGATTACTGATTCCGGTATCCGACCGCTCATGTTACGATGAAAGGAAGATCCTAAATGAACAGGAAGACCGTACTGGTAACCGGTTCCTCCAGAGGAATAGGTAAGGCCATCGCCGTTAAATTCGCAAAGAAGGGCTATAATGTCGTAATTAATTGCGCGAAACAAAGGGAAGAGCTTTTAAAGACAAAGAGTGAAATTGAATCCTACCAGGTATCCTGTCTGGCCTTTCCTGGTGATATGGGATGCTACGAGGATGCCGCAGCTATGTTTGAACAGATTACCAAGCAGTTCGGTAAAGTGGATGTTCTGGTGAATAACGCCGGCATCTCCTATATCGGTCTCTTTACCGATATGACTCCTGCCGATTGGGGCAGGGTTATGGATACAAACCTAGGATCCGTATTTAATTGCTGCTCTCTGGCAATACCGGCTATGGTAAAGCAGCATTACGGTAAAATTATAAATATCTCTTCGGTCTGGGGCAATGTGGGTGCTTCCTGTGAGGCAGTCTATTCCGCTTCCAAGGGTGGTATGAACGCCTTTACTAAGGCACTGGCCAAGGAACTGGCTCCAAGCAATATTCAGGTAAATGCTGTAGCCTGCGGTGCGATTGACACTGAGATGAACCGATTTTTGGCAGATGATGAATTATTACAGTTAATCAGCGAAATTCCCGCAGACCGTCTGGGCCGCGCGGAAGAAGTAGCGGACCTGGTTTACCATCTGGCTTATAAGAATGAATATCTGACCGGTCAGATCATCAGCCTGGATGGCGGTTGGATGTAATACCCCCTACTCCTAAGGAAGTCGCATCCGCCATGTTTATCCGGAGATGTTCACTTCCCTGCTCTTATTCCTGTCCACTAGCAGTATCATGATCACAGGATTATAATAGCCAATATTATGTAAATTTATCTAATATTCGTAGGAAATCCTTGTATTTTTTATGATTTGAGTGTAACATTAGTTCTTGTAGCCAGACTTTCTCGGTTACTTAAGATAAGAGTGAAGGGAGTACATAATGAAAAACCTGATCAAAGCAATGATTATGATATCCGCTTTATTGCTACTTACAGGCTGTAATAAGAAAAATGAACTAACGTCGATTAATATGGGCAACCTATCCTGTCATTACGACTCAAAGATATGGGGTTTAAATAAGGCGGATGAAGGGGCACCGCTGGAATTGCATGATGCTGCCGGTAATCTGCTAACCTTCTCCGTATCCCAGGAAACCACTTATCAGCATCCCCTTGATATGATCAATTTCCTAGAGCTGATGATTTCCTCACAGGAAGGCTTTCAGGTTTTTCTGGAGCCCACCAAGATAGAGGTGAATGGTACTACCTGGTACGAATATGGTTATCGCTATGTGGAAGGCTCTGTTACCAGGAAGGTTTACCAGCGCTATTATGGTATCAATTATAATGCCGCTTCCATCTCCTTTACCTCTACGGAACAGAATTACGAGGCAGGATTAACAGAGGCATTAAAGATCATGTCGGATGTGAAAATAACCGATGTGGCAAACAGCGAAAATGAAAAAGAAGCCCGTGCATTCCTTGTGGGTGAATGGGAAGTAAAGAACAGTGGTTATCTGGTATTTCAAGAGGATGGCACCTATGAATGGTACAAGGATAGCTCCAAGGATCAGAGTAATATGCATCGTGGATCCTATGGCTGCGATGTGGAGAACACGAAAATGGAGCTGAAACGGGGGGATGGAGTTTATTTGGTGCTTTTCCCGGAGGAGCTCATAATCGATGGAACACCCCAAGGCTCCACCGCTCCTAAAATTGATTATATCATTTCTTACGACAAGAAAGACCTAGAGGGCTATGAAATGGTCAACATGGCCACCTATAAGCTGTATACCTTGATTAAAAAGTAGTCCATCGATCTATAATAATATTGAAAACGCGGCTTTTCCTCGGAAAAACCGCGTTTTATTAAATCTAATAAAATCAGTAAAGTCTGACTACCCAATCATCCGCCGATGTCCGTTCATACATAAACTCATTGTAGCTGTCCGAGTCAAATATTTTTAGTAGCTCCATAAAGTCATTTACCAGAACATAATCCTTTAAGGACTCCCTGTCAATCCATCTCATTTCTCCTTCCTCCGAAGAAGTCAGGGTGCCTTCAAACTGGTTTGTCTTAAATAAAAGAATGATGTATCTCTCATCCTCCTCAGTCTGAAACTGTTTTACTCCGCAAATCCGTGGTTCTTTTATGGTCAATCCCGTTTCTTCCTTCATCTCCCTGATTACAGCCCGTACAAAGGATTCCTCCTTTTCCACATGGCCACCCGGGAAGGTAAAACCACGCCAATCCTCCTTGATTCGATCCTGAAGCAGGATTTTATTCCCGTCATAAATCATGCACAATACGGTTACGATTGCCTTTTCTGCCGTACTCATTGCTATCTCATCCCCCTTGACTTTGGTCGTTCCCATACGCCACACCTTCCCTCCATATTCTACGGGCAGAATACAGGTTCGCTATTACGATAAAGGCCAGAATAATCGGTATGATGAAATTTCCCATAGATAACAAAATAGAAACCACAAACAGCAGTAGCTCCATTACAAATGCCAGGATCAAACACGCCCATCCAGCCTGCTTCTTCCATACGGTCGGTTCTCCGTTCTGGAGTAGTCGTGCGAGGAGGTGAAGGAATAAATTTGTTGTCATCGCCAGGATTGCAGCGATGACCAAAAATACCTTCATAAAGAAAAGGGTTCCCTTTGCAGTTCCTGTTACGAGAAAATTAAGGAATACCGTACCCTCCATGTACTCCTCAATCGCAGCCACATCCCGATCTGCTTTCCCGTAAAGAAACATCACTGCAAAAAAGACAAAGCTAATTACAAGTAACGAGTATTTAAAAGAATTTAATAAAAGTCTGCTATAGGTCTCCTTCATCGCGATATTGTCCTTCTTCTCTTGAGTATTTTATACTTGAAACTGCTTTTGGGCTGGTATTACTTGCCAAACCACCTATAATGACATTATACAACATTTTATGTAAATGTAAACCTGTCTCTACTCTCTCAGCATCCAAGCTGGCGGAGCTGGCAGAGGATACCTGCAACCGTTACCTACAAGATACAGGAATGAATGTCAGTCATCAAAGAACTACTCATAGGATTATTTTCTATAGCTTTCTAGCTTTGAAACAAACTGAAATCGGTAGCATTCTTGCCTTTCTAGCTTTATCACTATCGTCATCATTTGACTCCAAGATCTTCTTATCTGTATCCTCAACCATTTGCTCAATAAAAAACCCTGCCCTAGCTAATGCATTGATGTAGGTTGATATTTTCCTATTGCAAAGAACAATCTCGCTATCATGGACAGGCATGGAAAAATAGGATTCATCCAGGTAGCTCCTATGAAATATCAATTGATCATTCTCGATCATATCTTTTCTTTGATCACAAGACCATGCCACACAATAGTTCAAGGTATGATGCCAACTAAAGATAAAAACTCCATCCTTTTTTAGATAGGAAGCTATTTTATGAAAAGTACCTTGCAAATCTGTTGTCCAGCCAATTCCATAGATGGAATATACATAATCAAAATAATTTGTCGGAATATCAAGCTCTGATTCCATTGCTCCACATAGTAGCTTCGCTGTGTATCCATGTTCCTTTAGGTATTTTTCCGCATTTTCAATTTGCTTTTGTGATAAATCAATTCCCCACAGCTCAGTAGCATTTCTCTCTGCGTGGTATTTTAAGGAGTGACCGCTCCCACAGCAAATTTCTAACATTTTCTTCCCTGACACATCGCCAAATAAGTGTAAATCATCTTCTGTAACAAAATTCACTCCATAGGTGGGAAGTGCCGTGGTTCCAAACCAAAGATCCGCATTGCTATCCCAATATGCTTTATTCTTTTGTATAATATCCTTATTTTCCATGCAATTACTTCTTTCCATGAATTCTTATTGTATTATGTAATATCTTCATTACCTATATTGTATCAAACAATTTCTGATACTTCTATAATATAATTTGCTGCTCGGTCCTTGGACGTAAACTCTCCAGGGGCTTTTTTGAATGCTTCGTAGTTATTACACGCTGTTACTTGCGAATTGCAAGACATGATCCTCGCTTCCGCTACGCTCCTTGGGAGTAAACTCTCCAGGGCATTCGATGCTTACGTATTATCTGCGTCATTCTGAGATAACCTCGCATTCGCTTCACTTCTGCTCGGTCATCTCAGATGACTACGTCATTTGACGCATAAGAAAAGCTCCTTGGGAGTAAACTCCCAGGAGCTTTTTGTATGCGTCTGTGACGCAGATAATACTATCTCTTTGAAAATTGGGGTGCTCTTCTCGCAGCCTTTAAGCCGTACTTCTTTCTTTCCTTCATTCTAGGATCTCTGGTTAAGAAGCCTGCCTTTTTGAGTACAGGACGGTAATCTGCATCTGCCTGTAATAAAGCTCTGGAGATACCGTGTCTGATTGCGCCTGCCTGGCCTGTGAAGCCGCCACCCTTAACGTTTACCATAATATCAAACTTGTCAGCAGTTTCGGTAATCGCAAGAGGCTGACGAACGATCAGCTTTAATGTCTCTAAACCAAAGTAAGTGTCCATATCTCTTTTATTTATTGTAATCTTACCAGTACCGGGTAATAAATAAACTCTGGCAATACTGCTTTTTCTTCTTCCGGTTCCGTAATATCTTGCCTTAGCCAATGTAATTTCCTCCTTTCAACCTCTCGATTAATATTTAATCTCTAATGCTTCCGGCTTCTGAGCTGCATGAGGATGCTCTGCTCCGGTATACACATGTAACTTACCGATCATGGATCTTCCTAAAGGTCCCTTCGGAAGCATTCCCGTAACTGCATGAATAATAACCTCAGTAGGCTTCTTTGCCATCATCTCTGCCAAAGTAGTCTCTTTCATGCCGCCTACGTAATCTGAGTGGCTGTAGTAGATCTTCTGCTGTAACTTCTTACCTGTAACCTTAATCTTATCTGCGTTAACAACAATTACATAATCACCCGTATCAATGAAAGGGGTGTATGTGGGCTTATTCTTGCCTCGTAATACCTTTGCGATCTCTGAAGAGAGACGGCCTAATGTATGTCCTGTAGCATCAACTACGTACCATTTCTTTTCAATTGTTGCCGGACTAGCCATAAAACTTTTCATCGGTTTTCCTCCTTATGAAAATGAATCTTCATAATTAAACATGATTTATAGCAGCACACATGCCATTTGTAAGCACTGCTGCATCTTCTTTATCTTCACACGATCTCAAATACTATTACCGGGGCTTTGGTTCAAGTATTCGCACGTCACGATTTATTATTATATAGTATGTTGCCGGGTGTGTCAAGGGTTTTCCATTAGATTTCCTCCGGATCACCAGCAATTACCCGTAATTTTTTCGTATTGCTCGTTCTTTTCAGATGAGTTCATGAATTTCCTTAGATTTCTTCAGCAAATTCTATTCCCTCAAGGGCACACACCTTTGCAACTATCTCCATCCTGACCCTTTTCTGTTTCAATCTCAGCGTCATGATGGCCGCTATGTTCGCATTTGCCCCATAGGAGGGCTTTACCATCTCAATGGAATCAATATGTACCTCTAACGCTTTCAGTGCCTCTAAAACCGCTGTAATAGATGCCGAGCCGTTAAATTCCACATAGATATCCAAGACCTTTGATTTTGACAGCATATAATTATCCAAGCGATGGAGGACAACCGTAGTAAATACTATGAGGATACAGGTTACTATCGCTGCCTTATAAAAACCGATACCGATGGCCAGACCCATACAGGCCGTTGCCCAGAGGGCAGCCGCAGTTGTCAATCCCTTCACCTGATGCCTACCGGTAACGATAATCGTACCCGCTCCCAAAAAGCCGATTCCCGAAATTACCTGAGCCGCCAGTCTCGTGGGATCACTAATCCCGAAAAACTCGAATATATACTGGTTTGTCATGATAGCCAAGGTAGAGCCCAGACAGACCAGGATATGAGTACGAAGTCCCGCAGGACGTCCGGAGCGCCCCCGCTCGAAGCCGATAGCTCCTCCAAGGAGAACTGCTAATACCAATCGCAATATTATTGTAGTATCATTGATCGAATTTAGATCAGTTGAAAAATCAAACATAACGCATCCCCCCATGTGCCATTTTTTATCTTTCGTATTTATGAGTAAATGACTATGAAAACTGCTTATCCTTATCTCAGCAGGACAGGGAATCAATCCTATCCTCATACTCAATTCCAATCAGGGTTAATCCCTGGGCTGGAGCTGTTGGCCCTGCTAAACTTCTGTCACAGCCCGCCAGAATATCCGCAATCCTTTCCGGCTTCAGTGCTCCCCTACCCACTTCGATCAGCGTTCCTGCAATGATTCGCACCATATTATATAGGAAGCCGCTACCGGTCACCGATATGGTGATGATGTCCCCCTGTCTGGTAACCTTCAGACTGTATATGGTTCTTACCGTATCCTCTACCTGGGTCTTTACCGAGCAGAAGCTTTTAAAATCATGCTCTCCGACAAGATATGCTGCCGCTGTCTGCATAGCCTCCACATCCAGAGTATAATATACAAAATTCGAATACAGACGTTCTGTAGGCAGATTTACTCTGCGGTTTAGGATTCGATACTCATAGGTTTTTCTGCTGCTCACACGCCTGGGATGGAAGGAAGCTGCTACTTCTCTGGAGCTTTGTACTCTGATATCCTCCGGTAGATATTGATTGAGTGCATACATAAGCTTCTCCGCAGGTATCCTAGTCTCCGTATCAAATACCGCTACATTGCCTCTGGCATGGACACCGGAGTCCGTTCGGCTGGCACCGATCACAGTGATATCCTCCTTCAATAAGGAGGTAAGCGCCCGATTTAGGACCGCTTCCACCGTCAGCATTTCCGGTTGTAGCTGCCATCCGCAATACCTGCTACCGTCATAGGAAACAATTAGCATGATCCGCTTCATGGCCCCTTACCCTACCTTCCGTTCATTAAATCATTAAAATAACACAATCCTGTTCTCAAATATTCCCACCACAATCACCAGCGCCAGATAAAACAGTAGCACGGAATATGCAGCTGCATCTCTTCGGTGATAACGGAGGGGCTTCATCTTCGTCCTGCCCTCTCCCCCGCGGTAGCATCTTGCCTCCATAGCCATCGCCAAATCATTTGCCCTACGGAAAGCAGAAACGAATAAGGGCACCAGAAGCGGGATCAGGCTCTTCGCACGCTTTAGGATTCCCCCTGTCTCAAAATCAGCACCTCTTGCCATCTGCGCCTTCATAATCTTATCGGTTTCCTCTAACAGGATAGGAATAAACCGCAGCGCAATTGACATCATCATCGCAATCTCATGCACCGGTACCTTGATATGCCTGAGGGGTCTTAAGAGCTTCTCCAGACCATCCGTCAACTGGTTTGGTGTGGTTGTAAAGGTCATTAAGGAGGAACCAAGAATCAACAGAGTCAGGCGGATGCCCATGAAGATTGCCGAATATAACCCTTTATCCGTGATACGAATGAATTTCCATTCTACCAGAGTATCACCGGGTGTAAAAAACAGGTTAAAGGTCATCGTAAACAATAACAAAACCAGTATGGCTTTTAAACCCCTTACAATAAAGCGTAGGGGTATTTTAGATACCTTTATGATGAATAATAAAAATGACGCTACTGCAATATATCCATAAAAGCTATCAAATAAAAACAAAGATATGATGAATGCAAAGGTTCCAATCAGCTTCAGCCTTGGATCCAGCCGATGAATGATTGAATTCGTCGGATAATATTGTCCTATCGTAATGTCTCGAATCATAAAAACCTCCATATCAAAGCTGGAAGCCCAGCCTTTGGAATGCAATCCTCCGGTCTTACCGGTGGCTGCCTTCTCTATAATCAATCGTTATGCCTAAGCATACTATCGCTCCGGCAATTACCTTCCCAATGCCCTCAATATCTCTTCCTTTGCTTCCGTCACAGTCGTAACATCGGTGCGGAGCTGTAAGCCCTTCTCCCTTAAGGCATTCATTACATAGGTAACCTGGGGTGCAGCCAAATGCATCTCCTCCAGTTCCTTATACCGGGCAAAGACCTCCTTGGCCGTACCATTCATGACCAGGCTTCCCCGATTCATTACCAGCATACGGCTGGCGTATTTTGCAGCGTCCTCCATGCTATGTGTTACCAGAATAATTGTGATTCCGCTTTCTGCATGAAGCTTTGCAATCTGGTCCAGAATATCATCTCTGCCCTTTGGATCAAGACCAGCCGTCGGTTCATCAAGAATTAATACCTCGGGCTTCATTGCCAGAATACCGGCAATGGCTACTCTTCTCTTCTGCCCGCCGGATAACTCGAAGGGAGAAGCATCCAGAAGCTCCTCACCGATCCCAACCATTTTCAATGCTTCATAGGTGCGCAGATCTGCTTCCAGTTTATCCAGTCCAAGATTCTTCGGTCCAAAATTAACATCCTTAAAGATGGTTGTTTCAAACAGCTGATGCTCCGGATACTGAAAAACAAGACCCACTTTGCTTCGCAGCTCCTTCAGCTTATAGTCCTTATCATAAATATCCTGACCATTAAAAAAGATACGACCGCTGCTTGCCTTCACCAATCCATTCATATGTTGAATTAATGTGGACTTACCGGAGCCGGTATGACCAATCAGCCCGATGTATTCTCCCTGATGGATTGTCAGATCAATATCCTTGAGCGCATGCTTCTCAAAAGCGGTCCCACTATTATAGATATAATTCACTTTATCAAAAATAATTTGCACCTGTATCACCTACTAACCTTCTACAGACTACATCTGTAAAATATTGGAATTCCTGCATATGTCTCATAAGGTCATGTCTTATATGATAAGTTCCATGTATTCATCGGACGACCCTTTCCTCTGCCCAACTACCCTTATAAATCAAATACCCCTTATACACTAATACCTTTATACCTCATATATCCATATACCCATATACCCATATACTCATATGTCCGTATACCGGTCTTATCTTTTCCTTACTTTCCATACGTCAGAGCACTAACCAGCTCCTCAACGGACAGAATTCCATCCGCAAGCTCAATTCCGGCATTCTTTAGTTCATGGGCCAGCTCCGTAACCTGCGGCACATCCATCCGAAGGTTCTTGATCTCCTCCACTCTGGAGAACACCTCCCGCGGTGTTCCCTGCATCATGATTCTGCCCCGTTCCATGACAAAGACCTTATCTGCATAGATCACCTCGTCCATATGGTGCGTAATCAGTAGCACCGTAACCTTTTCCCTCTGGTTTAAGCTTCGAACTGTTGAGATTACCTCTTTTCGTCCGTTCGGGTCCAGCATTGCAGTCGGTTCATCCAGTACGATGCATTGCGGCTTCATCGCCATAATCCCTGCTATGGCTACTCTCTGCTTCTGGCCTCCCGATAGCTTATTCGGAGATTTATCGCGGTATTCCAGCATTCCGACAGCCTTCAAGCTCTGCTCTACCCTCTCCCATATCTCCTCTGTAGGAATACCTAGATTCTCCGGACCAAAGCCAACATCCTCTTCTACAACTGTAGCAATGATCTGATTGTCCGGGTTCTGAAATACCATCCCTGCTGTCTGACGGATTTCCCAGAGATTGTTGTCCTCCGTGGTATTCAGACCATTGACCCAGACACTGCCCTCTGTGGGATAGAGAATCGCATTAATATGCTTCGCCAGAGTGGACTTACCCGAACCATTGGCTCCGAGAATTGCAATAAAATCACCCTTCTCTACCTTAAGGCTGACCCCGTCAATTGCCCGATTAATAGACTCTACATTTCCTTCCTCATCCCGTCTGATATATTCAAATGCCAGGTCCTCGACCTTAATCATATCCATAACAACCTCCATGCCGCTTCTTAACGGCTCCTACACCCGAAAGTACAGGAATTAGCTACGGGAACACAGATTTTAATTCCAATCTCGGCCACCTTCTCTGATATTGTTCGATAACACATTTCACCGATCGGCTCTCCCGCGTGCTCCAGAATAAGTCTCTTATTGTCTTCATTGTTCCCTTGAAGCTGCTCAATTATTTCCTTAACCTTAATACCAAGCCCCTTAGGAAATCCCACATGTGCCATGACTCTGCCGTCATTTCATAATCCCCCACAGCTTCCGGATTTTGCATGGCTCATCTATCATCTAGTGTATCATATACTTTTCATACTGATATTGCAAGATTATTTCTTCCAGCTGCATATCTCTGATCCTATCTTTGCTTCTATCTATATCCGAAAGCTCTGCATAGGAAGCTCCCGCCTTGCCTCTTCCATATAGAAGTCCAGTATAGTATAGAGAAATTCCTCTATTGCTTTGAAGGAAAAGCCTAGCGCTTCAGAACGACTCGTATCAAGACTGAAGGATGGTGCGCCGTTATAGGGACCCGGTTCACCCTCCGGCTGAAGAATTGCCTTCCTGCCGGTTTTCTCCTCCACATACCGAAGGACCTCCTCTAAGGATATTGTGCCCCGTCCGGAGGCATTAAAGGTGCCGGTAATTCCCTGAAGCCCTGCCCAGGCTACGTACGCTCCGGCTTCCTCGGAGGATATGAAGCTTAGCTGCTCCTTCAGATTATCTATATGCATGGGAATTCCCTTAACAACGTGCTCCACATAGAAATATAATCGTTTCGTATAGTCATCCCTTCCAATCACATAGGGAAAGCGGATCGCTGCCGCTTGCCGGTCCTGATAGGATTGAAATAAGGCACATTCTGCCTGTCGTTTGATTTCGTCATAGGGATATTCCTCTCTATGGCACCATTTCAACGGGTATGTACAGGGATCAAACTCCTCTTCCCTTAGGTTCTCCTTAATCGTATATACGGAGGCAGAGGATATCATCGTATAATGTCTGCAGCCTACAGCATCCAGTAGTGCCTTCACGTCAAGGGAGCAATAAGCCAGGCTATCATAGACCAGATCATAGCTACGGTCCATAAGCTTATGCTGTAGATCTTCAGGATCCGTACGTTCGATCACCAGTCTCTTAACCCTGTCAGAAAAAGGATCCTTGCTTAGTCCTCTGTTGGCTATCGTTACCTGATGTCCTCTGTTAAGAAGCTCCTCCACCACATGAACTCCTATGAGTCTGGTTCCACCCAATACTAAAATCTCCATACAATCCTCCTTTATAGCACCGCATAGCGATTGAAATAAATGTAGTATAGAATAGAAAGCCTTCTTCGTCAAGTAAAAACCGCTTCTAGGATAAATATGGATACAATTCACTTTGCTCCTGTTGCGACCATATCTTAGCTCAGCAGTAGTACAAGGCCATGGTTTAGTCAACGAAAAAGAGGACGTTCCCTCATGGTTAACGTCCCCTTGATATCTTAACTTTATTATACTAATTCGATTAATACTTCCATCGCAGCATCGCCCTTACGAGGACCAATTTTAACGATTCTGGTATAACCGCCGTTACGGTTCGCATACTTCGGTGCGATCTCGTCAAACAGCTTATCGGATAAGTTCACAGACTTTGTGTTTCTCTTCTTTCCAGCATTCTCAACCGGAACCTCGGTAATCGGATAGAGGAATTTCATCATCTGCTTTCTGGCATGAAGACGGGTAGCACTGTCCTTCTTGATGGTCTTCTCTACATTATCAAATACTGTAACCTTCTTACCATCAACAACTTCCTTAATTCTCTTACCGTCTTTATCCTTACGGGCTACCTTCGTGGTAACCGTAACTGTCTGATAATTATCTCTTTCCTTTACAGCAAGCGCAATCATGCCTTCGGCAATTCTGCGGATTTCCTTAGCCTTAGCTTCTGTTGTAACAATTTTACCGTTGTATAATAAATTCGTTACCTGATTTCTCAGTAAAGCCTTTCTCTGGCTAGAGGTTCTTCCAAGCTTTCTATAACCTGCCATTTCATTCCCTCCTTTGAATCATTTCCCTTAAATCTATACAGTAGAATTATGCTTCCCATAGTTCTACATTCAATCATCGCTCTGATTTAATGATAACCCGAGCTCCTTCAGCTTTGCCAGCACTTCTTCTAAAGACTTGCGCCCAAGGTTGCGGACCTTCATCATATCCTCCGCTGTCTTGTTCGTCAGCTCTTCCACCGTATTGATACCGGCCCTCTTTAAGCAGTTGTATGAACGCACGGACAATTCCAGCTCGTCTATGTTCATCTCAAGTACTTTTTCTTTCTCATTATCCTCTTTCTCTACCATGATTTCTGCTGTCTTCGCATGCTCTGATAGATCAATGAAGGAATTCAGGTGCTCACTTAGAACCTTCGCTGCAAGGCTAACTGCCTCATCCGGAATCAACGTACCGTTGGTATATACATCCAAGGTCAGCTTATCAAAGTCAGTAATCTGACCGACACGGGTGTTTTCTACGGACAGGTTAACGCGTTCCACGGGCGTGTAGATAGAATCAATCGGGATGACTCCGATCGGAAGATCATCATTCTTATTCTTATCAGCGCTCACATAGCCTCTGCCGTTCGTAATCGTAAGCTCCATATATAATCTGCTGTCAGGACCGCCGCATAAGGTAGCAATTACCTGATCAGGATTCAGTATCTCGATATCCGGGTCAGCCTGTATATCCCCTGCTGTCACTACAACTTCACCCTCCGCCTCAATGTATGCGGTTTTAGGCTCATTCGTATCGCTTGTGTTCTTGATTGCTAAACTCTTGATGTTCATAATAATCTCTGTTACATCTTCCTTAACACCGGGAATAACAGAAAACTCATGAACAACACCGTCAATTTTAATCTGGCTTACTGCAGAACCGGGCAGGGAGGAGAGCATAATCCTTCTGAGTGAGTTGCCAAGGGTGGTACCATAGCCTCTCTCCAAAGGTTCTACAACAAAGCGGCCAAACTTCTTATCTTCGGAAATTTCTGCAATCTCTATTTTGGGTTTTTCAAAATCAAACACAACAGGACCCTCCTTCTGGGTTATTTGAGTTGATTACTCTGAATATTATTGTCTGCAGCAAGCTGCAGAACCGGTTATTATTTAGAATACAACTCGACAATTAACATCTCGGCTACCGGAACATCGATCTGGTCTCTTGTCGGAACTTCCTTAACGACACCTGTTAAAGCATCATGGTTGGCTTCCAGCCAAGCAGGCACTGTTCTTCCACCGGTAACTTCCAGGATATCCTTGTATCTCTGTGCACCCTTAACTTTTTCTTTGATTTCAATCGTATCGCCAGCCTTAAGAGAATAGGACGGAATGTTTACGCACTTGCCGTTTACTAAAACGTGCTTGTGATCAACGATCTGTCTAGCCTCTGTTCTGGTTCTAGCATATCCTAAACGGAAAATAACATTATCAAGTCTCAGCTCTAAGAGGGTTAAGAGGTTTTCACCTGCTGTACCGGTCTTCATCTTCTGAGCTCTATCGAATAAATTTCTGAAAGGCTTCTCTAATACTCCATAGATAAACTTAGCCTTCTGCTTTTCTCTTAACTGTAAACCATATTCACTGACTTTCTTACCTGCTCTGGAAAACGCTCTGTTTGACTTCTTGTCAATACCTAAGTATGCAGGCTCCAGTCCGAGGGATCTGCATTTCTTTAAAACGGGACCCATATCTCTTGCCATTCTATTCTACCTCCTATTAGACTCTTCTGCGTTTTGGCGGACGACATCCATTATGAGGAACCGGAGTTACATCCTTAAT
>JAEYRK010000004.1 GCA_023435645.1 Bacillota bacterium | reverse complement strand
AACCGAAGTCTTCAATCACTCGTTAGCAATCCATTATCTTTACTGTTTTTGTGGTGTACCGATATTTCTACCGATACGGTTCGTGATATACCATCTCTGATATATCTCATGAAAATCTACAAGCATTCGTTAGAATGCTTTCTTCAGAGCCATGTGTAACTCTGAGTTTTTTAGAATTTTCAGGGTTGTTTTACTGTTCAATTATCAAGGTTCATATTTGCTTCAGATGCTTTGTTTCACTGTGTTTTCGCAACGTCAGCTTGACTATCTTATCACGCATCTTTGGCTTTGTCAACTACTTTTCCGAATTAATTTTTACCAGTTTTCTGTTGCTATATCCGGACAGATTTCTCTGTTAATCCGATGGCTAAATTAATGAAAAAGCAGAACGGAGAAAGAGGGATTTGAACCCTCGCGCCGCTATTAACGACCTACTCCCTTTCCAGGGGAGCCCCTTCAGCCGCTTGGGTATTTCTCCAAAAGTTAAATCAAGAAACCATTTAGCTAAATCTTATTTACTGCTAACTTAGCTGTTGCGATGTTACCATATAATTAAGCGGAGAGAGTGGGATTCGAACCCACGGTTCCTTGCAGAATCACTGGTTTTCAAGACCAGCCCCTTAAGCCGCTCGGGCATCTCTCCAAACGTCGCTTTGCTAGTATATCATCTTAAATATCTTGTGTCAAGAGGTTTTGAATTATACATCTGCAAAAATTGTTGCCAGTGAATTGACATAAACAAATTCCTCCTCTCGATCCGGGAATGAGTCCCAGTACATTGTGAAGGGTCCTGCTTCAAGCTGACAGCAGCACCCTGTGATTGCATATCATAACCTATCGCATACCCCGCCGGATTATAGCAATTCCACCGCCATGACTTTCGCTCGGGCATAATCCTCCGGTGTTGTAAGCTTTAGATTATGGTAATCCCCCATGAGCATTTTCACCCGCTTCTTAGCATAGGTCTCATATACCATAGCATCATCTGTAATATTACCTCTTGCTTCATCCAGATACATCAGCTCATATGCCCTCCTGATTGAAGTATATTCAAAGGCCTGAGGGGTTTGGGCTGCCCAGAGGATATTACGGTCCGGAGTAGATTGAATAAAGCCATCCTCCTCCACAACCTTAATCGTTTCCTTGACCGGAGTTCCCGGAATACAGGCTTGATGCATCAGAACCTCAGAAATTACTCTTTCAATGAGTTCAACCGAAAGAAATGGTCTAGCTCCATCATGGATCAATACATAGTCCGTCTGTTCGATGGCCGATATCGCCTGGTAAACAGAATCATAACGCTCTGCTCCACCCTCCAATATTCGGGTAATCTTCTTGAAGTTATATCTGTTCACGATATGTTCTCTACAATAATCGATCTGTCCGGCGCTTGTCACCAGGATAAGCTCATCCACACTGCTTTGCTCAAAAGCATTCAGAGAATAGTACAGGAGCGGCTTCCCATTTAGCTCCAGATACTGCTTCGCCTTTGTCTGATTCATCCTTTTTCCCTGACCAGCAGCCAATACGATTGCTGTAATTCTGTTCTTCTCCATACTCTCTTACCTCACGGGCCCTCTGCTATCCTTATTGCATAGGAGCTAATCTGTCCGATGTATTAAGCAGCTCTATTTCTATCTAACGCTACCTTTCTCCGATTTTAAGATTCGGTACGGCATTCAAATCAAGACCACTCCGTACCCCCTTGATAAATTCATAATAAGCTGCTGTACCTATCATGGCAGCATTATCAGTACAATAGATGATGGAGGGATAGTAAAAATCCAACTGATTCTTCTTACAGGCTTCTTCCATAGCAGAGCGAAGAGTGGAATTCGCAGCAACGCCACCGGCAATTGCAACCTGCTTCATCCCATAATCCTTAGCAGCTGCGATTGTCCTTGTCACTAAAACATCTACCACTGCCTTCTGAAAGGAAGCGGCTACATCCGCCCGGTTGATTTCTGTATGCTTCATTTCCATGGAGTTGATATAATTCAGTACTGCTGACTTTAAGCCGCTGAAGCTAAAATCATAGGGGGCGCCTTCTATCTGGGCTCTTGGAAATACAATCGCATCAGGATTTCCTTCCTTTGCCAGCTTATCAATCTTAGGACCCCCAGGATAGCCCAGGCCAATCGCTCGGGCTACCTTATCGAAGGATTCTCCGGCAGCATCATCTCTGGTCTTACCAAGGATCTGATATTCACCATAATCCTTCACCAGTACCAGATGGGTATGTCCTCCGGATACCACCAGACATAGAAACGGAGGCTCCAGCTCTTTATGTTCGATATAATTTGCTGAAATATGTCCCTCAATGTGGTGCACACCAATCAGAGGCTTCCCTGTCGCAAAGCTGATTGCTTTGGCTTCAGCTACCCCAACCAGCAACGCTCCCACCAATCCGGGTCCATAGGTTACACCGATTCCATCGATCTCCTGCATTGTAATTCCAGCCTTTGATAATGCCTCCTCAATCACTTGATTGATCTTCTCAATATGCTTTCTTGACGCAATCTCCGGTACGACTCCCCCATATACCTTATGCAAATCTATCTGGGAGAATATTATATTTGATAGAACCTCTCTGCCGTTTTTCACCACCGCTGCTGCAGTTTCATCGCAGGAGGTCTCAACCGCCAAAATATAGTTGTTACTTGTCATATAGTCCTCTTTCTAAGTTATCACTTCGCTAGATCTTCCTCTAAGACATATTTCCATCCTAGGATTTTCCATTTCCCATCTTCGCTCTTTCGCATCATATAATTTCTGGTCTGAGAACCCTTACTTTCACCCATGGTATAATAGGAAACATAAATATTGGCATATTCTCTTCCATCTTTCTCCCAGCGTTCTGCCTTATCTTCATTCACCAGAAGATAATTAGTAATTTTTCGTTCCGCTTTATTCCATGCTGCTATTTCAGAATAAAGATCCTTTAGATACATCTGCTCCGGAGTATTATTCAGGAACTCATCATCATAAAGCTCCAGCGCTCTCTTTGCCAGCGCCTCCACTTCATCATCCTCCAGACCGGAGAAGAGCAATTTTGTGACACTACTATAATATTTTGCTAGCTCCCTCGGCGTCTCGGGGTAGTTGGTATTCATATCCCGTGCCAGAAGCTTCTCCGCTTCCGTCAGGACCTTATTACTCGCTTCCTTCTTTTTCATTTTATTTTGTGAAAAATCCAAATAAAATAATGAAGCAATGATTGCTATGATTAATATGGTTACTATGATAGATGTAAGCCTCTTTGCTGTGTTTCCCATTCAGGTTACCTCCTTATCCCCTAGTCCCATTCCTTCCTTGTCTAGCAAGAGTATAGTGCCTGTTCATGATCGTATGCTCCGGTCGGATATCGCAAGCGAGCTTGCATATCCTCGCTACGCTTTTGTTATCCTATATATCGGTTGTTTTCGCCTGATACGATATCTGTACTATCGTTTCACTCACATTTATTCATTCTTATCAAATTCCAGGGTAATACTCTTCCTATCCTTCCCCGCCTTGGTATTCGGGAAAATCCGCTTGGCTTCAGCGATAAAATCCTCTGGCCTGATTAGGGAGGGACTGTAATGAGTTAGCCATAGTTCTGCTACTTCTGCCGTCCTTGCTAGCTTTGCAGCTTCCGTGAAGGTCATATGCTTATACTCCCTGGCTTTTGAATCCTTCTCATTTTCACCGTACATCCCCTCGCAGATGAACAGGTCAGAAGCCCGGGCATGATCTGAAATTGCTTTGGTAGGTCTGGAATCAGTACAATAGGTCAGCTTAATTCCCTTACGCTCCGGACCAAGTACCATGGCGGGAGTAAATACTCTGCCCTCCGCCTCAATTGTCTCACCCTTCTGAAGCCGGTTCCAATACCGCTGAGGGATCTGCATCTCCTCCGCTCTTTCCGCATAGAACCTACCTCCCCGCTTTATGCACAGGCTGTACCCATAGCAGGTAACATTGTGCTTCACTTGGAAGGCATGGATGATGTAACCATTCTTTTCTATGGTTTGCTGCGCCCCTTCCAGTTCAATGAATTCAAGTTCAAAGGGAAGCTCCGGAGCAATGACCCGCAGAGAATTCACTACCCGCTCCAATCCCCTTGGACCGATTAAAACAACCGGCTGTGTTCGTTCCGCATTTCCCATGGATAATAAAAGTCCGGGAAGCCCACTGATATGATCCCCATGGAAATGTGTAAAACAGATGATATCAATGGAATGGAAGCTCCAGCCCTTTTCTCTGATTGCGATCTGTGTACCTTCACCGCAATCAATTAGCAAGCCGCTTCCGTTATATCTTGTCATAAGCGCTGTCAGCCATCTACCCGGTAGAGGCATCATCCCGCTTGTGCCTAACAAACATACATCTAGCATAAATTATCGTCCAAGCCTTTCTTACTGGTATCAATTACATTTTACCACAATTATATATATATAACACATAGTCTAATCTATTTTAGCAGTATTTACTATTACTTGTCCAGATTTATGTTGACTTTAAAAGAGCCGGTCCTTCGACCGGCTCTTACCTGCATTACAGAGCTTCCAGCTTCTTTTTCACCTCAACCGGTATCTTAAAACCGGAAATCATCTTATCATAACACTCCTCGCAAAGGTTAAAGCGATGAATCTCCATATCTCTGCTAGAAAAATATCCCCATTCCTTGGTTGCCTCAAATGCATCCTCCTTCAGGATCCCATGTTCCACCTTAAGGTCTTTCCCGCATGAATTGCAGCATACATGAACTTCCCCACTCTTATTTTCGAATAATGCCCTATTCACGACTTTACCCTCCTGATCTGATGCTTCCCATCCATGGAAATATATGATTTCCCATGACCGCTCTTGTCCTAAGTATCATTATAATCCTATGAAAGGATTTTTTACAGTGGGAATTGCTGTATTGGTTTCAGCCACATTATAACAGCGTCCTCTTTGGGCTTCGTATAGAACTCCTTACGGATTCCTGCATTCACAAATCCCAGCCGTTCATACAGCCGCCTTGCAGCATCATTGGATTTCCTCACCTCCAGGGTGAGGGCGGTGATCCCCCTATCCTTTGCCTGGCGGATTAGTTCTGTAAGCATCCGATAACCAATTCTTTGCTGCCGATATTCCTCTCTGACAGCAACATTATAGATATATCCCTCATCCGCTACTCCCCAGTATCCACAATAGCCAGCAATTATGCCGTCAACCTCGGCAATCAGGTAGCTGTTATTCTCGCTGAGAAAGGAATCCTTGAAGTCCTCATAGCTCCAAGGATCGGAGAAAATCTCCTGTTCTATCCTGCACACCTCTGTTAGGTCAGCTTTTATCATCTCTCGAATCAGCATTGTAATCTCTCCGCCCGTTCCCGTTCTGCCTGGGATACCCTAAGGTAGATTGGTTCATGCTCGGCAGCAGTTTCCATCCTGTTCTGTTTAAAGTACTGAATACCCAGTGCACCGACCGCCCCCGCTCTCTGCTTGCACAAATGCACCGGTGCAAAGGCAAAACCCACCTTTATGCTTTTCACAATCAGCTCCCTATAGACAGAAACCGCATCTCCCAGAAAAATGACTTCCCGTCCCAAGGAATTAATTTCTTCGATGATCTCTGCCACAGGCACAGCCTTCTGTTGTGTTAGCACCCGTAATCCATTCTCTGCGCACTCATAAAGCCCGGTATAGACCTGATTTCGACGTGCATCTATCATAGGACAGATTAGCTTGTCCGTACCAAACAGGTTATAGGCGAGCCCTTCCAGAGTGGGAACTCCAATAATTGGTTTATCCAGTGCCAGCCCCAATCCCTTGGCTGTGGCAGACCCAATTCTTAAGCCGGTGAAGGATCCCGGGCCTGCTGCCACTACAATCCCATCCACCGATGCCAAATCTAATTCCACCATTTTCGTTAGGATATCCAGCATAGGAAGAAGGGTCTGTGAATGAGTCTTCTTATAATCCACGGTATATTCCGCCAATAAGCCTTCCTCGGTAACGATGGCAACCGAAGCTACCATTCCCGAGCTGTCCAATGCCAATAATTTCATGATGACCTCCATGATGCCGAAGCATTCTGTTCTAATATTCTTATATAACATGTAAGCAGCTGATTACCTCTTGTAACCCAGCTTCTACTCCTGTGCTAATACAGTAATTTCACGATAATCAAAGCCCCTCTCCAGATTCTTTCTGATGGTAACCTGGATTCTCTTCTTGGGAAGGAGCTCCTCAATTAGCTCTGCCCATTCAATCAGACAAACTCCTCTTCCGTAAAAGTAATCCTCATATCCGATTTCCTCCATCTCTTCGATATCTGAAATACGGTATACATCAAAATGATAAAAGGGCATTTCCCTTCCTTCATATTCCTGTATAATCGTAAAGGTTGGACTGATCACATCCTCCGGTACTCCCAGTCCTTTTGCAAAGCCCTGGGTGAAGACCGTCTTACCAACCCCCAGATCCCCACTCAGACAATATACCTCTCCCCGCTGTGCCTTGCCAGCAAGTACCTCTCCCAGCTGATAGGTTTCTTCTGCACTATTACTTTCCATAATCATGACTTACATTCACTTTCCTGCTTTTCTATCGTTTTTATGCTCTGATTTTATTTGCCTTACATTATAGCAGATTGCTAAGAAAAAAGATAGGATATTAAATCCTATCTATCTTCCTTATCATAATCTCATTCAATTATCTTGTAAATGATTTAATCACTGTACTGATTTGCTTGTATAATCCCATGGTAATGACTGACGCCACCACACCCTTTAGCAGGTTGAAGGGAACTACTGCCAAAACGATGAAGGTAGTCAAGTTCTTGATGGCGGGATTTACTCCTGTTCCAATACTAATCAACTCCGCCATTGTTGTATTGTTGAAGAAAGCAAATACCGGAAGCAGCAATACCGCATTTAAAACACTACCGAGGATCGTCATGGATACGGTTCCCACAATCATTCCGGTCAGTGCAGACTGAAAGGATTTTCTTCTATGATAAATAAAAGCTGCAGGTACCACCAGGGAGCATCCGATCAAAAAGTTTGCTAATTCACCAACTCCCATGGTTATGGTCCCGTTAAATATGAGATTTAACAATACCTTCACCAATTCAATTAAAACACCTGCCATAGGTCCTAGGGCAAAAGCCCCTACCATTACAGGAACCTCACTAAAGTCCAGTTCGTAGAAAAAGGGGGCAAACCATAGGGGAATTTCAAACAGCATTAATAACGCCGCCACAGCTGATAGCATCGCTACAACTGTCAGCGTTCTTACTGTAAATAGCTTGCCTTGCTTCTCACTCGCCGCTACCCTGATTTTTGTTTCAGTAACCATACTCATATCATTCTCTCCTTTTTGATCAAAGGAAAATTCCCGGTAGCAGCTGTCTTCTTACATATAAAAAAGCCCCGATTCTTCGTATGAAAATCGGGGCGTATCTACACATGAAAAAGACTGCTGCTCTTCTCTCATCCAGACTTTACTGTCGGTTTTGGAATTTCACCAAATCAATCATGGTATAGAGAAGCATCTGCCTCCTTAACCTCGATTCGCGGACTTTACCGCCGGTCGGGAATTTCACCCTGCCCCGAAGACTTTACCTTTATTATGTTTTTATTTTACACTTGCTATATTACATCGAATCCATGATAAAGTCAATAAGCAATTATATGTATTATTTATTCGGATCTTCTTTCCTACTCGCCCAGCCCTTCCACATAGGTTATAGGTACCGAAAACATAATTCCTGTATTTGGTACACTGAGATCCCCGATTACCTTCTTGACTGCGCTTCGTGCTACCAAAGCACCTTCCTCATCTAAAACGAACAGCATAACCTTGGAATTTGCTTTACTATCTTCAGCCAAAAGCATCCGAAGCATCCCAAAGATCGGTAAATCCTCCATATTCACAAGTTCCTTTGCCATACCGGTTCCTTCCAGGATGGTGCCGCCCTTCACTCCTGTTTCCGCCAGTTTTTTGAGTAGGGGCTCCATCAGCTCGATTTTCTTCAATATGAGAATCAATAACTGCATTCTGCCTTATCCTTTCTATTTGGTTTCGTTGCTTTATGATAAACCTAATAGATTGCAATGTCAACCCGGCTTTTTGTGTTGCCCTTAACTTATGCAAACAGCAGAAAAGCGGTGGAAGTCCCCATCTTTTCTGCTGCTACTCATCCTTATTTCTTACAGCTTCATGGTCAGTTGAATTCTCTTCTTTGCCAGATCCACGCTTAACACCTTAACCTCAACGATATCTCCAACGCTTACCACATCCAAAGGATGCTTCACAAATTTCTTATCGGATAGCTGTGAGATGTGTACCAAACCATCCTGATGTACTCCGATATCAACAAAGGCACCAAAATCTATTACATTCCGTACAGTACCCTTAAGAATCATACCCTCAGTCAGATCCTTCATATCCAGAACATCAGTCCGAAGGATCGGCTTCGGCATCTCATCTCTCGGGTCCCTGCCGGGCTTTTCCAGCTCCTTGATGATATCTGTCAGGGTGATATCACCGATCCCCAGTTCTTCCGCCAGCTTCTTCTTATCCCTGATCTTCCTGCTAATCGGAGAACCTTCTAATTCCTCTGATAGATTCTGTACAGCTACATTTGCCTTCGGTTTGGTCTCCTGTCCCGCTTGTTCTAATCCCTTCCCCACAGCTGCTGCCAGAGCCTTCCCAAAGGCAGTATCCTGGGTCTTTACTGAAATCATAGTTTTCCTCTTATCCGGTTTTGCTTCCTTGGGCTCCCGTTTTAGCGCAGTACTCGGACTCTGCCCCTTATTCTTCGCGGCCTGTGCCTGTAACTCCTTGATATTCTCAAGGTTTAAATCAAGCTTTTCTAGTAACGCCTTAGTTGCCTCATAGGATTCCGGATGAACACCGGTTGCATCCAGGGGATTATCGCCTCCCGGTATTCTTAGGAAGCCTGCACACTGCTCAAAGGCCTTCGGCCCCAGTTTCGCCACCTTAAGTAGCTCATTACGGTTACGGAAGCGCCCGTTGGCTTCTCTGAAGGCAACAATATTCTTTGCAATTGGCTTTGAGATTCCCGATACATATTCCAGAAGGGAGACAGAAGCGGTATTAAGGTCCACCCCGACCTTATTCACGCAATCCTCCACAACTCCGGAAAGAGCCTCGCCCAGCTTCTTCTGGTTCATATCATGTTGGTACTGTCCGACACCGATGGATTTCGGGTCAATCTTTACCAGCTCAGCCAACGGATCCTGTAGCCTTCTGGCAATGGAAGCAGCACTTCTCTGCCCTACATCAAAGTTCGGAAATTCTTCCGTGGCCAGCTTACTGGCGGAGTACACGGAAGCCCCCGCTTCATTTACGATGATGTAACGGAGCGGGCGGTTGATCTCCTTCAATAGGTCCACGATTACCAGCTCCGATTCGCGGGAAGCAGTTCCGTTTCCTACGGAGATCAGTGTGATATTATATTGATCAATTAATCTTTTTAATACCCGCTTTGCCTCCTCCACCTTATTTTGAGGTGCCGTCGGGTATATTACAACTGTATCCAGTACCTTTCCCGTACTATCCACAACCGCCAGCTTACAGCCGGTACGGAAGGCCGGGTCCCAGCCAAGGACCACCTGTCCAGCAATCGGAGGCTGCATCAGTAGCTGCACCAAATTCTTACCGAAGATTTTAATCGCTCCATCCTCGGCCTTCTCCGTAAGCTCATTCCGAATCTCCCTCTCGATGGCAGGAGCAATCAGGCGTTTGTAGCTGTCCTCTATCGTTGCCTTCAGATAATCATTGGTATGAACATTATCCTTTAAGATAACCTTCTTCTCCAGATACCTTAGGATCCTCTCCTCCGGAGCTACCACCTTTACTGTGAGAATTTTCTCATTTTCACCGCGGTTGATCGCCAGCACCCTATGGCCTGCCAGCTTCTCAAGGCTTTCTTCAAAATTGTAATACATTTCATAGACTGTCTCCGCCTTCTCATCCTTTGCAACAGAGGTTAGCTTACCTTCCTTCATGGTGATCTCGCGAATGTAGCTGCGATGTCCGGCTTCGTCAGAGATATCCTCAGCAATAATATCCATGGCTCCGGCAATTGCCTCCTCCACAGTGCGGACCTCCTTCTCCTCCGATAAAAAGTCAATGGCAGACTCCTTCAAAGGCTTGTCCGTCTCCTGTGCAATCAAGATTGCAGCCAGACTCTCCAGACCCTTCTCCTTGGCTATCGTCGCCCGTGTTCTCCTCTTCGGACGGTAGGGGCGGTATAAATCCTCTACAACAACTAGGGTTGCTGCAGCTAGAATCTGAGCCCGCAGCTCCTCAGTCATCTTACCCTGTTCCTCTATACTATTGATGACCTGAGTCTTTTTCTCCTCCAGGTTTCTAAGGTACATCAGTCTCTCATGAAGATTTCTCAGCTGCTCATCATCCAGGGAACCGGTAGCTTCCTTACGGTATCTGGCAATGAACGGAATGGTATTCCCTTCATCGATCAGCTTCACCGCGGCTTCTACCTGCTCCAGGCGAATATTCAGTTCTTCTTTTATTTGTTTTAAGATATCCATAATAACCTCCATACTGCTATCAGGCAGCTCCTAGCTTCAGCACACAGCGCAGTAAGTGCTGTGTGTAAAGTAAATTTCCGCAATATCCTTATCATACCAAACGACATGGGGAAAATCAACCGAAAGTAACAAGCCTACTCATTTCCCAGGCCAACCGTAAAGGGTATGATCTAAATCCGGATCGGGATATGATCTCCATCCGCATAAGGATATGTTCTAAATCTGAATAAAGATATGATCTCAATAGAATTTACATTTTCCAATACGGGATGTATAATATTGGTGTAGCGCTGCAGATTCCTCATATCGGAAAGGAGGGGAGACCATTGATTAATCCGGTCAGCTATCAATATCATATGTACCCGGTGAGACCCACCAGTCTTACAGATACAGTCCAACCCGTCAATAGTATTCAAAAAATGAATCCCCTGAAGCCACAGGGCGGAACTAAGGTGTGGAAAACCAGTCCCTCTGAATGTGGTACCTGTAATAGCCGGAAATATGTGGATGTCTCCAACGAGAATGTATCCTTTAAAACTCCGACCCGTATTTCACCGGAGGCTTCCTTTGCCATGGTTTCAGCTCATGAAAGCGAGCATGTCGGAAATGCGGTTAGTAAGGGGAATCAACCTGGAGCCAGGCTTGTCTCAGCATCCGTTAAGCTGCAAATGGAGGTATGTCCGGAATGCGGCACTCCATATATCGCCGGGGGAGAAACCCGTACCACAATTCAATATCAGGAGCAAAATCCCTATGAGAGCAACCGTAAGTCCGTGGAGGGCAGTCTGCTGAAGGGTATGAACGTAGACTTTGTGGCGTAGCAGAGTATCGCAGAAGTATCAACCTAGAACTGATTAAGGAAGCCCAAAGGCTATTACATTAAATGGACGGAACACCCTTCCTGAACAAATATGAGCTGTCCGGATATCCTCTGATCTGAAAGGAATATCCCGAACAGCTCTATTATATCGCTTCATTGTTTTATGAAACAGACGATTATTCAGTGAACAGCTCTATCTCACTGAACCGCTCTAATATTTCATTGAGCAGTTCTAATCTATCACTGAACCACCCTAACATTTCATTGAGCAGTTCTAATCTATCACTGAACCACTCTAATATTTACTAAATTATTCTTTATGCATGAGATTAGAGCTGTGCGGATAGGAATTTATCATGAACAGCATTCATTACCTTCTCCACATACTGCTCATCAATTAATACAGTCACTCTGATTTCCGAAGTGGAGATCATCTTAATGTTCACTCCGACATCATAAAGAGCTTCAAACATCAAGGCCGCTACTCCGGAATTGGACATCATACCTGCACCGACGATGGAGACCTTCGCTACATCCCGTTCTACATCTATCTTCTGGCATTTCAGGCTGCCTCCCCGATAGCGCTCCAGTATCGCAACGGCTTCTTCGAGATCATCTTCTTTCACGGTAAAGCTGATATCCTTCGTACCATCCCTTCCAACGGATTGCAGAATAATATCAACATTTACATCATATCTTGCCAGGTGATTGAATAATTGAAAGGCCACCCCGGGCTGATCCTCAAGTCCGATGACTGCAATACGGGCTGTATTTTTATCGCATGCCACTCCGCTGACAAGCATTTTCTCCATCTTTACTTCCTCCTTAACCAAGGTGCCTTCTGTATTATTTAGACTGGAGCGTACTACCAGCTGCACTCCAAATTTTTTCGCCATTTCAACAGAACGGTTATGGAGTACACCCGCTCCTAAGGAAGCCATCTCCAGCATCTCGTCATAGGTGATTTCCTTCAGCTTCCGAGCCGTCTTTACAATCCTGGGATCAGCCGTAAATACACCATCCACATCCGTATAGATTTCACAGGCATCTGCATGCAGTGCTGCTGCCAGCGCTACTGCCGTGGTGTCTGAGCCTCCACGTCCTAATGTCGTATAGTCATCGTATTTATTCACACCCTGAAAGCCGGTAACCAGAACAATCCGTTTATTCTCCAGCTCATTCCGTATTCTCTCCGTATCAATTCGTTTCAGTCTAGCATTCCCATAGACTGCTGTAGTATGCATTGCCACCTGATAGGCATTGAGGGATACTGCCGGAACCCCCAGAGTATCCAGTGCCATAGCCATCAATGCAACCGATACCTGTTCCCCAGTGGTCAATAACACATCAAGCTCTCTTTTGGATGGATTTGGATTAATCTCCCTTGCCTGAGCCAGTAATATATCGGTCTGTTGTCCCATAGCGGATAATACGACTACAACCTCATGCCCCTGCTTATAATCCTCCATGATCCTTCTGGCGACATTGAAAATCCTTTCCTTATCAGCCACAGAAGTGCCTCCGAATTTCTTCACTATTAACATAACTGCCTCCTAAAACCAAAGATACCGAGTATCTCAATCCATTTCTTCTATCCTGTGTTGAAAGCAACAATAATTCGGAGAATGAACTGCCATTCATGCTCCGAATAATTTGTTAATAACAGTATATCCTTCCTTCACTACATTGCCACTGGTTTTACCCTCTGCTTCATTATAAAACCATGGATTATTTTGCTCCCTTGTACTATCGTATAGGAGGTAAGGTACGGGATCGCTGGTGTGGGTTCTTAAGCGGATCGGAGTAGGATGATCGGGCATGACAAGCATTCTGTACACTATCTCCGCCTTCTGAAGCTCCTCCATCACAACCTTAATCACCCTTTGGTCCAGATATTCGATGGCCTTAATTTTATTCCCTGTGTTCCCCTGATGACCCATCTCATCCGGTGCCTCTACATGGATATATACAAAATCATATTGCTCTTCCAGTAAAACCTTTACAGCTGCCAGGGCCTTTCCTTCATAATTGGTATGAAGGGTTCCGTCTGCCCCCGGTACCTCGATTACCTTCATCCCGGCACCAACTGCAATTCCTTTCAACAGATCGACTGCTGAGATCATGGCACCCTTCTTATGAGTTTTCTCCTCAAAGGAAGTAAGTGCAGGCTTGGTACCCGCACCCCAGAACCAGATAGAATTTGCTTTATTTAATCCTTGTGCCTGCCTCTGGACATTGATGGGATGATGGTTCAATATCTCGTAGCTCCTCTTCATCATATCCCTAAGTGCTGCATCCTGCGGAAGATATTCACCAATCACTCTGCCAAGAATATCATGGGGCTGGGTCAGATCAATCACTTCCCCCTGATCCCAGATGGTCAGATGACGGTAGCTGGTCCCTACATAGAATTTAAAATGATTGCTCTCAAGCTCCTCCCGGACTGCTTCAAGGAGAATTGCTGCATCCTCTGTAGAGATTTCCCCAGAGCTATGGTCTAAAATAGTTTTCTGCTCATAGGGAAGCTCATCCTGGGATAAGGTTACTATATTACACCGTAGTGCAATATCCGTTGCTTTCATATCCACTCCGATACTCAAAGCCTCCAGCGGTGAACGTCCGGAATAATATCTCCTTGGATCATATCCCAGCACCGCCAGATTAGCTGTATCACTCCCCGGCTTCATGCCCTCCGGTATGGTATATGCAATTCCCAACTCCGATTTTCGGGCCAGCTGATCCAACTGTGGAGTATTTGCCACCATCAGAGGTGTTTTGTTTCCTAGCTCAGGTAATGGCTCGTCAGCCATGCCATCACCAAGCACTACGATATATTTCATGGAATGGTTTCCTTTCATATGAATTCGCTGCTAAAATCTTACTCTGATCACATTAAGAACCTCTTCTAAGGAACTCTTCAGTTCCTTCATCCTCAGCTCAGTCATGAAAGGAGTGATAAATGCATATTCACCGGATACCTCGGCTTTTACCTCCTCTACCCCGCCGAAGAGCTCATGGATGCTCCTCCTGGTCTCTTTATCCTGTTCCTTCACCCGGAGGAAGAACCGGTGCTCCACCTTGTTAATGTCGGTTAGCTCCAGCTTCTTACTGCTCCAGATGGTCCAGATATTCGTTCCCAGATGCTTGGCTGCATCCACAACATCCGCAACCACTGCACTGGCCGTCGGAAGCTTGCCTGCTCCACTTCCATAGAACATTACATCTCCGATTACATTTCCGCGGACGAAGATCCCATTGAACACATCGTTCACGCTGTATAGTGGGTGATTTGATTTAATCATCACCGGTGCTACCATGGCATATACGCTCTCATCATTTTCCCGTATGCTGGAGGCAAATAATTTAATCCTTGCCCCAAGCGCCTTCGCATACCTGATATCAACATCTGTAATATGACTGATCCCTTCTGTGTGAATATCCTCAAAATCCACTTGCATGCCAAAGGCCAGGGAAGACAAAATCGCAATCTTTCTGCAGGCATCATGTCCTTCGATGTCCGCTGACGGATTACGCTCCGCATACCCCATGCTCTGTGCATTCTTAAGGGCTGTATCAAAATCTAAACCTTCCTCACTCATTTTGGTCAGGATATAATTTGTTGTTCCATTCAGGATACCGGTAATCTCAACAATTTCATCCGCAGTAAGGGACTGATTTAATGGTCTGATGATCGGTATTCCGCCTCCTACACTGGCCTCAAAAAGAAAGTTCAGATTTCTTTTCTTTGCAATATCCAGAAGCTCTGCACCATGCTTGGCCACAAGCTCTTTATTCGAGGTCACTACGCTCTTGCCCTTCATCAGTGCATTCTTCACAAAGGTATAGGCCGGCTCAACGCCTCCCATTACCTCAACGACAATCTTCACTTCAGGATCATCCAGAATGAGATTGACATCATGCACCAGTAGCTTCATAATCGGATCTCCGGGAAACTCCCTAAGATCCAGTACGTATTTAATGTTTATCTTATCTCCGGCCCGTTTTCCGATGCTTTCGCCGTTGGTATTCAGTACCTCCACTACACCGGAGCCTATCGTGCCATAGCCTAAGACCGCTATATTGATCATATTATATCCTCCATTTCATGCCTTTCATTTTATAGCCCATATTACGTACCTGTAGAGTCACTCTCTGGCTAAGATCTTTACATAATGAATCCCTTCCATGGCTTCGATTACTTCCATTAGGTCAGAGGTACTGTCCGTCTGTGGCAATATCTCAATGCTTAAGGTTAACAGCGCAATTCCGTTCACAGGGATACTCTGATGTATGGTCAAAATATTTGCCTCACACTTCGCCACCTGACTTAATACCTTGGATAATAATCCAGGCCTGTCGTCCATCTGAAGCATGAAGGTAATCGTCTTTCCCCTGGTATTCTCGTAGAACGGAAAGATGTCATCCCTGTATTTATAAAATGAGCTTCTGCTGATTTCAACGGCATCGGTCGCTTCCTGCACCGTCATCACCCTCTCTGAATCAAGCAGCCTCTTCGCTTCGACAACCTTAAGCAGTACCTCCGGCACCGCCTTCTTTTTTACTAGAAAATATTGTTCTCCATTCATGTTTTCACACCTCCGGAAGGGTTTGTATGCTCCGATTAATTATTCCTATGATTGTATGTATATCAGATACAACTGTCTTTGATAGAAAGAAATCTTACCATATATTTATGCATAATGCAATACCAATTTGACTTGACAACTCCTAAATCAGACGATTTGTGACTTATGCTTAATGATATTGTTATGATTATAAATAGCTCTGTATAAATATCTAAGATAGAAGGCTGCCTTACGGCAGCCTTCTTTGTCCATCCATTCTCTATTTTACTACTTCTTTTTCATTTGCTGAAGAGCATCCCGCTCTTCTTCGCTGAGTATTCTGTCATGGTCCAGTAAAATAACCAGTTGACCGTCCAGATTAGTAATCTGTTTCATATAGGCGGTTTCCTTGCTCATAGCAATGGGGGGGACCTCATATAGCTGCTGAGGCTCTAAGTCTATAATCCCGATCAGCCGATCCACCTCATACGCAATTGTCATACCATTGGAATTCGTGATGATCAGTCGGGTCTCCTGACTCGACTCCCGCTCCTCAAGTCCAAACTTGCTTCTTAAGCTGTACACCGGAAGGCTTTCCCCACGGAGAGGAATCATCCCCTTCACATGCTTAGGTGCTTTTGTTGCCTTTTCCTTCGCAATAGGCTTTTCCACAGTACTGACATCCATGATATTAAGACCATATACTTCCTCACCAACTTGAAATATTGCTTGCTTTATGACCATAGTTATCTCCATTTCTCCGCCTAGCAGCGGCACAAATGCTTTGTGTTTAAGAGGTTTATCTCACATCCAGCTGCTGGTTATTCTGAGCACTCCATTTCAGATATGCATTAATGAAGGGGTCAATATTTCCATCCAGTACAGCGGTAGCGTTTCCTACCTCCTCATTCGTTCGGTGATCCTTCACCAGGGTATACGGCTGAAGTACATAGGATCTGATCTGACTTCCCCAGCCGATTTCCTTCACTTCACCGCGGATGCCTGTAATCTTCTCCTGATTTTCCTGCTGCTTCATCAGATAGAGCTTTGCCTTCAGCATCTGCATGGCTTTATCCTTATTCTGAAGCTGGGACCTTTCATTCTGGCATTGAACCACGATATTCGTGGGTAAATGTGTAATGCGTATTGCAGAGGAGGTCTTATTCACATGCTGTCCGCCTGCTCCACTGGAATGATAGGTATCAATTCTAAGGTCCTTCTCATCAATCTCAATATCTATCTCCTCCTCGATATCCGGCATTACATCACAGGACACAAAGGAGGTTTGTCGTTTCCCTGCTGCGTTAAAAGGGGAGATACGGACGAGACGGTGTACTCCTCTCTCTGACTTCAAATATCCATAGGCATTTAGTCCTCTAATCTCCAAGGTTACGGATTTTAGGCCTGCTTCCTCACCATCCAGAAAATCCAGTACATCTACGCTGAAGCCCTTTTTATCAGCCCACCGCTGGTACATCCGGCACAGCATGTTCGCCCAATCACAGCTTTCCGTCCCCCCGGCACCTGCATGCAGGGTTAGGATCGCATGATCCTTATCATATTCTCCGTTTAGTAGGGTCTTCAGTCGAAGCCCCTCCAGATCATTGATAAACAGCTCCAAAGCTTCCTCAATTTCAGGGATCAGAGAGGCATCATTTTCTTCGTAGCCCATTTGAATGAGTGTCTGAACATCCTCATATCTGGTCCTTAAATGCGTAAATTCCTCAATGGTATCCTTCAAATTTTTCAGTTCCCTCATGAGTATCTGGGCTTTTCCTGCATCATCCCAGAAGCCCGGCTGCTCCATCGTCTGATTTATTTCACTTATCCTCAGCTCTTTTTTAGCGAGGTCAAAGTGAATCCCCCACTTCCATCAGTGGTTTTTCATAGGTTCCAAGTGTATATTTAAATTGATCTAGTTCAACCACCAAATCACCTCTTTCCTTACGGTTTTCCGATTGCCTTTCGGCCAAATTGCTTCGCTTTTTTATGAATTCCTACCACAGCAGAACTTATATTTTTTACCGCTACCGCAGGGACAGGGATCATTCGGCATAACCTTCTTACTGGCACGCCTTATCGGAGCATTCGCAACACTGTCGTCCTTATTGGTGCCGGTTACCTTCGCAACCTGCTCTCTTTCCACCTTCTGCTCGATTCTGACATGCATCAGTGCTTTCACAGTATCCTCACGAATTGCTGCTGTCATTGAATCAAACATTTCGAAGCCTTGGAATTTATATTCCACGATTGGTTGCCTTTGTCCGTATGCCTGAAGGCCGATGCCCTGACGCAGCTGGTCCATATCATCAATATGATCCATCCACTTGCGGTCAATGACCTTTAACAGAATGACACGCTCTATCTCTCTGATCTGTTCCGCTTCAGGGAACTCTGCTTCCTTTGCCTCGTAAAGCTTAACCGCTTCCTCCTTCAGCTGTTGAATGAGATCTACCTTTCTGATCTCCTTCGTAGGATCCAGATTAATCTCTATCCTATTTAAGGGTATGATAGGTAATAGTAGGTTGCTCAGCTCCTCCAAATCCCATTCTTCAGGAAGCTGGTCATCGCTGATGCAGGTATTGACACTATCCTCCACTGTATCAGTTATCATGCGGTAGATGGTATCCCTCATGCTTTCGCCATCCAGAACCCTTCTTCTCTCCGCATAGATAATCTCTCTTTGTTCATTATTTACCTGATCATATTCCAGCAAATTCTTTCTGATACCATAGTTATTGCTCTCGATTCTCTTCTGAGCCTTCTCTATGGCATTGGAAAGCATCTTATGCTCGATTTGCTCTCCATCCGGCATTCCCAGCGCGTTGAAGATTCCCATCAGCCGTTCGGAGCCGAACAGACGCATCAGATCGTCCTCCAGGGAAATGAAGAAACGGGATTCACCAGGGTCACCCTGTCTACCTGCACGGCCTCTTAGCTGATTATCAATACGTCTGGCTTCATGGCGTTCCGTGCCGATAATCTTAAGACCGCCGACCTCCTTAACACCTTCGCCCAGCTTAATATCCGTACCACGGCCTGCCATATTGGTTGCAATGGTAACCGCACCATACTGGCCGGCATCTGCAACGATTTCTGCTTCCATCTCATGGAATTTTGCATTCAATACCTTATGGGGAATATTATGCTTCTTCAGCATACCGCTCAGTTCTTCCGAGGCTTCAATTGTAATCGTACCAACGAGAACCGGCTGGCCCTTCTTATGAGATTCAATGACTTCCCTAACGATGGCTGCCAGCTTTTCTTTCCTGGTCTTATAAACTGCGTCCTGTTGATCGATACGGGCTACCGGCACATTGGTAGGAACCTCGATAACATCCATTCCATAGATTTCTCTGAATTCCTGCTCCTCTGTCAGTGCTGTACCAGTCATACCACATTTCTTTTTATATTTATTAAAGAAGTTCTGGAAGGTAATCGTAGCCAGAGTTTTGCTTTCTCTCTTAACCTTTACATTCTCCTTCGCTTCGATTGCCTGATGCAGACCGTCGCTGTAGCGTCTTCCAGGCATGATACGTCCGGTGAATTCATCAACGATCAGAACCTCATCCTCTTTTACTACATAATCCTTATCCCTAAACATCAGATTATGGGCACGCAGGGCCAGGATGATGTTATGCTGTATCTCCAGGTTTTCAGGGTCTGCCAGGTTCTCCAGGTTAAAGAATCTTTCCACCTTCTTCACACCGTCTGCGGTCAGATGGACATTCTTCTCCTTCTCATTTACGATGAAATCCCCTTCCTCTGTGATTTCTTCCTTCATCAGGGCAGCCATCTTCGTCAGCTCGCCGCTTTCCTTACCCTTTTTTAATTGCCTTGCCAGAATATCACATACCCGGTACAGCTCCGTGGACTTGCCGCTCTGCCCGGAGATAATCAAAGGAGTTCTCGCTTCATCAATTAAGATGGAGTCTACCTCATCGATGATGGCATAATGCAGATCCCGCTGAACCAGCTGTTCCTTATAAATCACCATATTATCCCTCAGATAGTCAAATCCGAGTTCATTATTTGTAGCATAGGTAATATCACAGGCATAGGCAGCCCGACGCTCCTCTTTCTCAAGGCTGTTTAAAATAACTCCGACCTTAAGACCAAGAAATTCGTGAATCTGTCCCATCCATTCCGAGTCACGCTTTGCCAGGTAATCATTTACCGTAACAACATGGACGCCCTTTCCATCCAATGCATTTAAATATGCGGGAAGGGTAGAGGTCAAGGTTTTACCCTCACCGGTACGCATCTCTGTAATACGTCCCTGATGAAGGATAATTCCACCAATCAGCTGCACACGGAAATGTCTCTGCCCGATGGTTCTTTTCGCAGCCTCCCTGACGGTTGCATATGCTTCTACTAATATATCATCTAAGGTTTCACCATTTTTAAGCCTGTTTTTGAATTCAGTTGTTTTCGCCCGTAAAGCCTCATCGGATAACTTCTCATATTCCGGCTCCAGAGCTTCTATTCCGTCCACGAGTGGGAGCAAGCGCTTTACTTCCCTTTCGCTATGTGTACCGAATATCTTATCTAGCAATCCCATTCTTATTCACTCCTATACATTCATTCTCTGAGTATTTTCGTTCCTGAGCAATAGTTCACCTAATATTGTAACATTTACAATAAGGTTATTCAACTGAAAATTATTTTACGTGTTTGCTACATTTGACAAACAACTCTTCAACATATAAATATAGGCCCGCAAGAGTTCTTACGGGCCTGTAGGCTACATACTAGTTATACATATGATTCGTTCCTTTTAATACTCAGGTTCAATCAAGCCGTAGGTGTTACCCTTACGCTTATAAACGACATTCACTTCATTGGTCTGGGCATTTCGGAAAACATAGAAGCTATGACCAAGCAGCTCCATTTGTACACAAGCTTCTTCAGCATCCATCGGTTTTATGGCAAAACGCTTTGTCTTAACGATTTTGACCGTATCATCCTCAAAATATTCATCCTCCATAAAAGCCTGATTAAAATTGGAGGAGGCTTGTTTATGATCAATCAGCTTGTTCTTATATTTCCTTAATTGACGTTCGATAATCTCTTCCACCAGGTCAATGGATACATACATGTCATTGCTTACCTGCTCTGCCCTGATGATATTACCCTTAACGGGTATCGTAACTTCAATCTTTTGCCTTTCTTTTTCAACACTAAAGGTTACATGAATCTCTGTATCAGGAGTGAAGTATCGTTCCAGCTTTCCGATTTTTTCATATACTGCTGTCTTTAACCCTTCTGTTACATCAATATTCTTTCCACTGATAATATAACGCATAACGCCCAACTCCTTTTTACTTTCTAGTAGCATATGTGATATGCTGATTTTATTATAACATAAGCCTGAAAAAGTGACAAGCCAATTTCCCATTACTGGAATTTATTTGAAGCCGTCCTCTATTATTACTATATCTCTTATAATTTTACATATTTTTCTATCTGTTGTGTATATTTCCTAATTACTCTACAAATTTCGTTTGATTTTTGCCAATTTATTTACCCTTTTTTATATTATCCGACAATTAAAAAGTCAAGCCCTAATCCTCATGATTTTAGTAAGTTATGTCGATTTATCATAAGTTACAAAACGCATTTTCGATATTGACACTGGTTTTTGCATGCGACAATAGTAGTTCATTAATGTGGATAATGTGGATAAAAGCGTGTATAACTTCTTTTTATTCAAAATTAAGGGTTTTGGGCTGTGGATAACTTTTTGATAATTATTAAAATGACAAATAGAAATCCCCAATTTATGGGAGTTACAGCCAGTTGTTTGTGCAAGTTGTACATTTCCAACTTTGTCAATAGGACTTTATTATAATTTTACCACTTACAATATTTTCGCTATTTTGATCAAATTTCAAAATAATTTGAAAGTTAAAAATATTTAAATGATTCATAAAGAAGATATTGTCTATAAAGATAATGGACGAATAAGAATATATCTCCATAGCTAATATACTCCATTCGTCCACTATTTAATCATCTTTATTAAGTTTATATGATATGGATCAATAATCCATTGGTTGATTATCCAACATTAGTGTTCTCTCATAAAGATCCACCTTGTCTGCCAGGAAGGGCGCTAAGCCTACAAATTCAGCACCATAATTCTTCCGTCTTTCATCAATCGCAGACATTCTGATAATCTGAATAACAACGCGGAAGAAATCACCGTTACCAAAATTAATCGTTCCTCTGAAATAATAACCGATTGGCAAATCAGCTTCACTGATAAATCCAATACCACTTCTGGAAATATCAAAGACCGATATGGATGCACCAATATTTTTGATTATGACATTATCCTGTTTAAATACTTCGTCAACATCCAAACACAGTTCGATTGGAAGCCTTTTATATCTTCTTCTCTCCTGATTTGCTTTATCCCCCATGATCTAGGCTCCTTTAGTCCCAAAAAATAGTTATTTGTGTGCAGTTGATTCTAACATGATATATTTTACCACATAATCTTATTTTTTCCAACTAAAACTAGAGCTTTCTTGATTGTTTTGGTTAACAAAAAGGCTATCCCGTCACCTAGCCTGTAATTTGCATTACTGTTCGGTATCCGGGATAGCCTTATGGTTCCTATTATAAAAGATCTCTATTAATATACAACTCTTCTCACTCGATAAACCTTACGGTAGTTATATTTTGAAATAATTATGCCCTGTCTGGAATTGGCCGCATGGACAATTTGATCATTTCCTATGTACATCGCTACATGGTTTACGGTTCCGCTGCTGTTCGTGTAGAAGATCAGGTCACCGGGCTTACGGTCATCGATATCCACCTTGATTCCCGCTGATGCTGCCTGCTGATAGGATACACGAGGGATGGAGTATCCGAAATTATCATAAATCCGCCATACGAAGCCCGAACAATCCGCACCATCGGTTAAACTTACTCCTCCCCAGCGATATTTGTTTCCTACGAATTTCTTACTATAGGCTACGATTTCATTTCTTAGCTCTGATAGACTTCCGGAATCCTGGGTAGTCGGTTTTTTGACCGGTTCCTCATTCCTATCCTTAGCAGCCTGAGCAGCCTTTCGCTCAGCCTCCTCCTGTGCTTTCTTCCTTGCTCTCTCTTCTTCCAGCTTCCTTAAGCGTTCCGCCTCGGCACGCTCTGCCTCCTGTTGCTCTCTTATGATTCTTTGTTCCTCTTCTATTGAGATTGCTTCCTTAAATTCGATTTCAATCTTCACATAATCCTTAGATACAAAGCCGGTGAAATCATTACCGGAGTCATCTGTACCAAGCAGGATCTCAGCCCATTCCTCATACTCCTTAAGTACGATATAGGTTTCACCCTCGGGAATTAGTTCCAGAGTTGTGGACTCTGTACTTTGTTCCGCCCGTACTCTAAGGGTAGCGGTATTAATGACCGTTGCATACTTGGTAGCATATTCATCTGCCATCTTCTCGGCTTCTTTGCCTGTAACCAGATAATTTGCAGCAATATAGCCTTCCACATCACCGGATTTAATCCTGACCCAGTCACCCTCCAAGCGTTCTAGTATGTCAGCTGCGCAACCTCGGTACAGCTTACCTACGACATCACTGTCCGTGGACGGCTTGCTTCTGATATTGACATAATTGGTTACATTTGCTACACCCTTATCATCCAAGGGAGATATAAAATTCGCCTGATAAATCTGTGTTATGTAGTCCTCTGTGCTCTCCTTTATCTGATCCAGGGATTTTGCCATTCCGGCAACACCCTCCTCCGGTGCGGCATATGCCACAGAGAATGGAATTGATAGAAATAGCGCAGCTGAAGCGGCAAAAAATGCAGATTTCAAAGCCTCACTTCTTCTCATGTACCTTATCCTCCAAGTATTGCAAGCATAACTGCTTTTGTCCTCTGTCCTATTGTGGACTACTATAATGCCACCGTTAATTGTTACAAATTTATTACATCTTACGTCGTAATTATAACAAATATGGAATGAGGTGTCAACGAAAAAACAAGGCAAAAACGTCTTTATATAAGAAACATAGATTGAAAAGTTAAATTCCACCCCTTCTATCCCTTGATGCGGAAATAACTATTTCAAAAGTAAAAGTGGAAGTAACTCTTTCAAAAAGTTATGATGTTTATGGTGGCGCCTCTTTGGGAGGTA
>JAEYRK010000083.1 GCA_023435645.1 Bacillota bacterium | reverse complement strand
TTCCTACCAAGAATACAAGCGCTATCCTGATAGAATAGGGTAAATCCGACTTCCTTCAAAACCTCTCTGTCCCCAAAACCTTTCCATACACCCTCCGTCTCAAGCACCAGCTTACCGGTTCTACCGGTCACCTTCTGATTTAAGCGGATTTTGCGGTTCTCCGCAATCGGCTTGACCGGGGTATCCAGCTTCTCAAGCCGCTTCTCCAGCTCTTTGGCCCGTTTGAACATCTTCTCACTATCACGCATCTCGCCCCAGATCCGGTATCTGGCAATCTGCTCCTCCATCCGCTCAATCTTTCTCTGCTCATTCTGATAATTCCTAAGCTCGATTAAAAACCTTCGTTCCTTCTCCGTCACATACCAGCTGTAATTCCCCTGGTAAAGGTCCGCATGATCCGGATAAAGTTCTATAATCCGTGTTATTACGGCATCCAGAAAGTATCGGTCATGGGATATCACCAGCACCGTTCCCTTGTAATCCTTTAAGAAGCCCTCCAACCATTCTACCGCTGCGAGGTCCAGGTGGTTACTGGGCTCATCCAGCAGAAGGATATCCGGCTCCTCCAGTAGGATCTTCGCTAGAATCACCCTGGTCTTCTCTCCTCCGCTCAGGCTGTTAAAGGGAAGCTTTAACATAGCATCGCTGATTAGCAATCCTTCGGTGGTCTTACGAAGCTTGATTTCTGTTTCATAGCCCCCTGCCATCTCATACTGTTCCGTCAGCTTACCATATAGCTCCAAGGCCCTGTGAAGCGCCTCTCCTTCCAATATACCAAATTGTCCCTCCAGCTCCATCAACCTGTGCTTCAGACGGTAAAGCTCCTCATATGCTCCTTCCAATACCTCTAGGACAGTGGTTCCCTCTTCGAACTCCGGGATTTGGTTCAGATACCCCAGTCTGGCTCCCTTCCTAATACTGATTTCTCCTGCCTGATAATCTTCAATTCCCATTAAGATTTTGAAGATCGTAGTTTTGCCGCAGCCATTTTGCCCAATCAGTCCGACCCTTTCTCCGGTCTTTAAATCAAAGGAAATCTCCTTTAATATTTGATTTGCACCATAAAATTTGCTTACATTGTGAATACTTAATTCAATCATTTTTCTACCTCACTTTATATATCATATTTATTTACGCAAAAAACCCAAGGCCAATAAGCCTTGGGTTTCATATTCTCATTATCAATCCTAATATCAGTCGTAAACTCTGCTGATTATAGAGTAATCATGAATGCTCCAATAAACTTATGGGGTGATCTGTTAATTCAATTTTGGGCGCAGTAATCCCGTAAACGCCATAAATTGCTGTCATAACAGATTCAAATTTTACCCATCTAAGTGTATTGTTCATGATTTTTCTCGTTTTCCCTTCAATATCAAAATCCATATCCATCATATGTTATTTTATGCCTTTCGTCAAGTATTATCCCAGCATTAAAATAAAACCCCGAAGGCTGTTATTATTCTCAGAATCGGCTCCCAGATATTCGGATTGTGCAGCAGGATAAATTCCCTGACTTGATTACCGGTGATTGACTCTGTCATCTTCAGTATATGTTCTCCGCTGACCCTGGCGCCGACTGCCGTTTTGGCAGAAGCGGATCCTCCGACCGCAATCTGGGAGGCAATTGACATACCTCCAATGGAGTACACCCCCATAGCGAAGCCACCAATCGCCAAAATACCGATGGCCAAACCACCGAAGGCAAAGAGACCTATGGCACATCCTGCCAAGGCAAGAAGCCCCAGACCAAGGCCCCCGAAGCAGATTCCTCCCAGAGCAACTCCTCCGATGCTGATGGCGCCAATAGCGATATTCCCGATCGCGCTGATACCCTTTGCCACCTTAGGACCATATCCATAGCGGATGTGTATCAAAGGAATACCAAATATTCTCCTCTTACTTTTGTATTCAAATTCTCCAAGATATCTTGGTACATACACCGGCTGGTAGGAGCTCTGTGACGTATCCTTCGTCCCCGGAGGGGACTCCTGACCGGGTTCTAATTCCTCCTTGACCAGGTAATCCACCGTAATGCCGAACATATCAGCCAGGATAATTAACTTATTCAGCTCCGGCATGGAATGACCGGCCTCCCATTTGCTCACAGACTGTCGGGATACCTTTAATAAGTCTGCCAGCTGTTCCTGGGAATAACCCCTCTCTCTTCGTAATTGAATTAGTTTATCACTAAATTTCACATTTCCACCTCCCGGACCTAATCATACCAGAAATGGGAGTTGAACGCAATAAACCGATACCTTGCAATCTGTCAACCGGCAGTTGCATATGATCAAGAAAGCAGGAAATTCAGGGAATTCTCCAGGCATAAGGCACCATACCCCAAGGTACGATTCGGATAGACCGTTTCAATCCTCAGTTGCCTACAGCCATCTATTAGGACAGCCTTCAGCTTCTCCCCATACAGATAGGGATCATTACCCCTCACGATTCCCCACTCCATCAGCAGTGCCGCGCTACCGGTCACAAAGGGAGTCGCCATGGAGGTACCGGAGCGGACGGTATAGCCTCCTCCGGGGGCGCAGGAATTGATATCAACCCCCGGTGCCACCAGATCCGGCTTAATCTGATTATCTCTGGTAAACCCCCTTCCGGAGAAGGGAGCATAGCTACTTGTGAAGGAATTATAAGCCCCGACCGTCACAGCCCGGTACGCAGGGGACGGTACGGTTAACGTAGTATATTCAGAAGATAGTAGAAATCTTGTATTGGCATTTTTCAAACCACCAGCAGGCAGCCACATATCATAATTTCCGACTACGATTCTTCTGGGAGTCAGCTCAAACCGCCAGATTCCGGCATTGATATAGGTCCCTGTGGGAATAAACTCAAGATAGATTTCCTGTTGCGGATTATAGGGTGTGGGTTCTCCGTAATATAGGAGCAGCTCTGTCTGTGCAATTCTAAACTGTTGTGTTCCGAGGATGGACGGAATCGGTCCCACCCGGGTACCGTTTGGAGCCATAATCGTAAGATCAAAGTGATCATAATAATTCTTCCATAGCTGCAGATTCATAGAAAACTCAAATTCACTGATGGCAACATCCACTATGGCGGTGGAACCCATACGGAGGATGCCCTGTGCATGGTTCCCGGTGGCTCCCTCATTGCCGGTACCAATCACAATATTGGTCCTTCCCATATCCGCTACATCATTGATAAAGCTTTCCAACAGGGATCTTCCTGTATGGGATCCATAGTTGTTTCCAAAGCTGATATTGACTGCCAAGGGTCTCCTTAAGGCAATCGCTTCACGGATGACAAACTCCAGACCCTCCATCAGCTGTGTGGTTCTGGGGAAGGAGTCCCCAATGGATGTTCCGAGCTTGACGATCAGCAATTCGCTCCGGGATGCTACCCCCCGGAACTCTCCATTGCTGGCCCTCCCATTTCCTGCTGCGATACCCGCCACATGGGTACCATGTCCTGACAGATCCGTACTGGGTACAAGCTCCATTCTCTCAGGCATGGGCAGCAGAAGGGCTTCATTAATCTGCTCTCTGGAATACAGGGTTCCGATCCGAAATCCCTCTGGGGGATTCCCGGCGATGGTTTGATCCCATAGAGCAAGAATTCGGGTCGTTCCATCCTCATTTCGGAAATCCGGATGGGCATAATCGATCCCTGAATCGATTACCGCTACGATGACACCCTCCCCGAATAAATTGTAATTCGTGCTCTGCAGAGGATTGATACAAGAAGCTGCTCTCCCTTCTGCGACCTCATAAAACAGACGCTTTGGCTTCTCCACAAATTCTATCTGTTCATACTGGATCAGCTGATCAATCAGGTTTTCCGGAATTGTAATGATTGCATACCCATTGGATAGCTCCACCACCGGTATCCCCAGTTCCTCTTCAATCTGCTGTAGACTACCGCTGTATTTTACAATCAGTTCCCAGGTATTTGCCTCAGGATTAAAGCCAACTCCCAGATTGACTGTTTTTTCTCTGGTTGCTTCCGGTATATCCAGTGCCAAATTCAATTGATTCTCAATGATTCCGCTATCCATCCGATGTTCCTTTCATCCAAACCTATGACGCAGGGTAGCAGGGTATTTCAGAAGCTATTCCTTCTGCCTGTACCTTGTTTTGTTTTAATATATGCGAATAGGGGACCGGGATATTCCCTCTGCAGCAAACCATAAGCAGGCAGTTCTGGCACTTTCATACGTCCTTACCAGCAATCCTTTCTAGCAAATCAAAGATAACATGTTACAATAATAAAGCAAACCTATGTCAATTCCATGATCCATGAATTTTTGTAACTGACAAATGGAGGTATTTATGAAAAAAACACTCATTGTTATCCTGTCAATCCTGTTTCTGTCATCAGTAGCTCTGGCTGGGTTTCATTACTATAATAAATCTGATAGCAAATTATCATACCCCTCCTTCCTGGAGGCCGTGGACCAGCAACGGGTAGAGGAAGTGGTGCTAAGCTCCAACGGCAATACCTTTCAAGCAAGGCTATCCGATGACCCGAACATCAGCTATCAGGTTCCCAATCCAAAAACTGAGGACTTTACAGAATTTCTTCTTGTGAATGGGATAGAGGTCTCCTACGGAAGCGAAGCCGGAGCCAATATCCTTAGGGTACTACTTGTCGCAGCCTTGGCAGGGGGCATTATTTGGTATACCCGCACCTCCGGGAATAACAAGCTAATCTCCGAGGTGAATAAAAAGAAGAAAAATACACCAACCATCACCTTGGATCAGGTTGCCGGTAACACAGAGGCAAAATCCATGGTGGAGGATATCATCGGCTTTATTAAAAACCCTGAGCAATATGCAGCAGTCGGTGCCCGGATGCCCAAGGGTCTTCTCTTCTACGGTCCTCCCGGAACCGGTAAAACCTTAATGGCAAAGGCGATCGCCGGAGAAGCCAATGTTCCCTTTTATACCATGAGCGGCTCTGATTTCGTCCAAATGTATGTCGGTGTCGGTGCCAGCCGTATTCGAAATCTGTTCAATAAGGCAAAGAAAAACGAGAAGGCAGTTATCTTTATTGATGAAATCGATGCCATCGGTAAGAAGCGTGCGCGAAACTCCAATGCCAGCAATGATGAACGGGATCAGACCTTAAATGCACTCCTGACAGAGATGTCCGGTTTCCATGATCATCAGGGAATTGTAGTCATCGGTGCAACCAACCGCTTGGATACCCTTGATGAAGCCCTGCTCCGTCCGGGCCGTTTTGACCGGCAGATCGAAATCGGACTACCTGACGTGAATTCCAGAAAAAAGATTCTGTCCTTGCATGCAAAGGGGAAACCGATTGGTGATGATGTTGATTTTGATGCCTTAGCCAAATCCACTGTATACTTTAGCGGAGCCATGCTGGAGAACCTGATGAACGAAGCTGCCATTCAGGCAGCAAACGAAAAGCTACAGGTGATTTCCAAGTGTCATATTGAGAAGGCCTTCTATACGGTCATCGCCGGTGCGCCGAAGGCGGACCGAAGCTATATTACTGAACGGGACAGAAGAATTACCTCCTGTCATGAGGCAGGACATGCCTTGGTATCCAAGCTCCTCCTTCCCGAGAATTATATCTCCAAGGTAACGATCATCCCCAGTGTCCGTGGAGCCGGAGGCTTCAATCTAAGTATCCCGAAGGATACCCTGTATCAGACACAGCGCCAGATGCTTTCTCAAATCAAGATGCTCCTGGCGGGAAGAGCTTCAGAGGAGCTGTTCTTCGGAGCCTCAGAGGTTACTACCGGAGCAAGTAACGATATTCAGAAGGCCTCTGCCCTGATTGTGGACTATATCAACAAATACGGCATGGACCCTGAGATGGGATTATTCAGTATGGAGGTGCTGGAGAAGGGCCCGGATGGACTGTTGGTGGACAAATACAGATCTCTGATGAACAGCCTATACGAGGAGACAAGAGAGCTACTGAAGGAGAACTTTAAATTATTGGAGAAAATCAATGAGGAGCTTCTTTTGAAGGAATCCCTAAGCGGCGAGGAGATCGACCTGCTTTGTGCTTAAGTAAAGAATAAAATAACCCCGGAATGATGTCCCCCGGTAACCGTACCGCAATGGGGAGCCATTTCAGGGTTATTTATTATGTTATTCCGGTAATGGATGCGATTGCGGCTCCGGCTCCAGTGGTGTGACCTTACAGATTCTTCTGTCATAGGTAAGGAGACCGTTTACCTCATCCTCTACATCGGAAAGCTGGGTATAGACAGCGGCTAATAATCCTTTTTTTCTTAAAACAGAGAAATCCTCACCAAGCAGCTTATGGATGGCCTGATCCAGCTCTTCCTTTGTGATATAAATCCGATACCCATAAATTCTATAGGAATAGGAATGCTCCGGTATATAGCAGGCGTAGCCGCCAAATTCGGAGAGGACGGCTGCTTGCTTCTTCAACGTCAGACTGAGTGGATGAAAATAGTTATGGATACTGTCAAAATCTCCACCGCCCTGATCATACCAGCCACTGGCATGGTCAATCAGCCTGCTCGGATCCATCCCCCGGAGGAGCTCCTTCACCTTCAGAGCATCAAATTGTCCCCAGCCCTCATTAAAGGGAACCCATACTACGATTGAGGGATGGTTGTATAGTAAGCGGACCGTGGCTTCACATTCTGCCAACCATTCCCTCCTGCCCTCTGCATTGGCTCTGCCGAACCAGTGGTAATGACGATCCTTGATACGGCTCGCGATAGCAGGAAACAGAGTGGGCAGATAGCCGACCAGGAGCTTATTGTATTTCTCGCCACCGTTCACCATATCCTGCCAAACAAGCATTCCCAGACGGTCACAATGGTAATACCATCTTAGGGGTTCAATCTTACAATGCTTTCTCAGCATAGAAAAGCCCAGGGCCTTTGCCTGCTTGATATCATGAATCATGGCCTCGTCACTGGGTGCCGTATATAAACCATCGGGCCAATAGCCCTGATCCAACAGCCCCAGCTGAAAATAGGGCATATTGTTCAGGTGTATTCTGGGCATCCCCTGGACATCAACCTGAATATTGATTTTTCGCATTCCGAAGTAGCTCTGAACCTGATCCTCTCCCACAGTGATCACCATATGGTAGAGAAAGGGATTTTCCGGACTCCAGCTGATAAATCTCTTCAGTCGGACCGAAAATTCAGCTTCGATCGAGGTATAGGTTACTATCCTGCTTTGATTCTCATAGATATCCACCCGGTAGACCCACTCTCTCCCTTCAAAGCGGGCAGGCTCCTCCCCCTCAGCTCTTTGCTCTTTGCTATTCTCCTGATCCTCTGAATTCATATGGATACCAATTCTTACACTGGACTCATCATATTCCGGAGTGACTGAAATCCCAGTGATATAATGCTCCGGTACCCATTCCATCCATACAGTCTGCCAAATACCGCTCTGCGCAGTATAGAACATTCCTCCACGCTTCAGCTTCTGTTTCCCTCTGCTGTGGTAGGCGCTGTCAGAGTCGTCCCACACCCTGACTGCCAACAGATTTCCTCCCTCAATGACCCAATCCGTGATATCTACCGAGAAGGGCAGATAGCCTCCCAGGTGCTCCGTAACCGTTTTCCCATTCAGCAGCAGCTCACAGGCTTGATCCACTGCACCAAAATGTAAAATACAGCGCATCCCCTTCTGTTTTTTCTCAATAATCAATGGTCTCTCATAGCATAGGATTTCCCCGGGCTGCAGCTGTCTGTTCACTCCGGACAGGACACATTCCGGCGAAAACGGCACCAGAATCCTTCCGTCCCTTTGACCGGGCTCATAGGGGCCTGTTGAAATACAATAGCCCCAATACCCATTTAAGATGGTATAATTATCCCTCCTCAGCTGGGGTCTTGGATATTCCTCCAGGACATGCTCCGGATCGAGCTTCTCCCCCCATTCTGTATAAAGCTGATGGAAATCCTGTGTTTTATTCTTAAATATCATCGTACGAAAAGCATCCCTAAGTTTCATACACATCCTCCATGGTGCCGATACCTGCGAATTTGAGCATCAGCATATTCGCTGTAAGAAAATTGTGATTATTACCCTTGAGTCGTCTTCCAGCTTATTATACTTCATCTGACGATTCCAGTCTATGAGTGTATTCTACTCTTGATACTTAAAAACAGGCTTCTATAGGCTCCGGTCCGTCATGCAGGGTGGTATCTCCTGATGCTTCTCTGTATTTAGGATAAATTGCTTACATTTTCCTTTTATTCAGAGGCTGCTTTTGATATAATATAGATCAAGCAGCTGCTGTAGGTGCAACATTATATCCTTGAAGCTGCGCAATACCTGATGATAAGTGTAATACCTGACGATAAGAGGAAAGAAAGGATGTATACAACATGGGTTTTCCAAAGAATTTTATCTGGGGTGTCGCTGCCGCCTCATATCAGATTGAAGGTGCAGCAAGGGAGGCCGGTAAGGGTTTGTCTGTCTGGGATACCTTCTCCCATACGGAGGGAAAAACTAAGAACGGGGACCATGGAGATATTGCCTGTGATCATTATCACAGATATAAAGAGGATATAGCCTTGATGAAGCAGCTGGGTCTGAAAGCATACCGCTTCTCCATCAGCTGGCCAAGAATCCTTCCTGAAGGCAGAGGAAGCGTAAATCCGGAGGGCTTGGCTTTTTATAGTCAGCTGGTGGACGAGCTTCTTGACGCTGGGATCGAACCCTATGTTACTCTATTTCATTGGGATTTACCCCAGGCCTTATATGATCAGGGCGGCTGGCTCAACAGAGAAATTACAGAATGGTTCGCGGATTATGTTAAGCTTGTCATTGACGCTCTTTCTGACAGAGTTACCCAATGGATGACGATAAATGAGCCTCTTTGCCATATCCTCCTGGGTCATTACCTCGGCAATCATGCACCGGGAGATAAGGTATCCCTCAGAGAAGCCTTTACCATGATGCATCATATCCATCTTGCCCATGGTAAGGCAGTGAAAAGCATCCGTAGCCATGCAAAGAAACCGCCTCTCATCAGTTTTGTCCCTAATCCCTTCCCCGGGGTACCCAATACAGAATCCGAAGAGGATGTGGATGCTGCGAGAGCCTATACCTACAGTGGCATTGCCAGAGGTATCTGGTCCAATGCCTGGTGGCTTGATCCGGTACTAAAAGGAGCTTATCCACAGGACGGTCTGGAATTTTTCAAACATGATTTTCCGATGGATATCATAAAAGAAGGGGATATGGACCTAATCAGCCAACCCTTGGATTATCTCGGTATCAACCTATACCAGGGCAGTGTCATAGCAAAGGATACTTCCCATCCTCTGGGCTTTGTCGAGGTTCCCAGAAAGACGGGCTTTGACAAGACTGCGCTCAAATGGCTGGTGCATCCCGAGATCATGTACTATGTACCTAAATTCCTCTATGAGCGGTATCAGCTGCCGATTGTCATTGCCGAGAACGGGCTCTCCATGCCGGACTGGGTAAGCCTGGACGGTAAGGTCCATGATCCGGGAAGAATTGATTTTATGCAGCGGTATCTGAAGGAGCTCTTAAGGGCCTCCGCCGATGGAGTCGATATCCGGGGCTTCTTCTATTGGTCCATTATGGATAACTTCGAGTGGTCTGAAGGCTATAATGAGCGTTTCGGACTGATCCATGTGGATTATGAGACACAGAAGAGAACTCTTAAGGACTCTGCTTATTGGTACGCTGATGTCATTCGAACGAACGGAGAAAGCCTCACTTAAGGACCGCCCTGAGCTTTCAAAAGGAGTTGGCGAATGTCATAGGACGGAACCCCTTGATTTTCGGTGAAAATAAGATTTTATGTCATAATATGACACAATACGGTGAAATCAGTCATATGATATAGCAAGGATGAACCGAGTGAGCTCGGGAGTTTCCTTTGACTTTAATATGATTGGAGGTTATCGTATGTCATGCTTTAATAACGGATGTAATAACGGTGTGGGAAATCATAGCTTGGCCAGACACCTGTTTGAGTTCATAGGTCAGACAGTTACTATCTTTACTACCAGCGGTGGTGCCAGCGGCTGCGGCTTTACCGGTGTTATTCTGTCAGTAAACTGCAATTTCGTCAGGTTAGTCACACAACAGGGCACTCCTCCGTCAAACCCGCTCAGCGAAGGCATTTGCGGAGATTTTGATGAAGATGAATGCAATGGAGGTCTTGGTGGCGGTAAGCTTGGTGGCGTTTCGGGCGGTATCGGCGGCGGCATGGGCGGCGGTCATAAGAAGCATCATGGCTTCCGTGTCGGATCGGTTTGTGATATCCCCATTGATCGAATCGCAGCCTTCTGCCATAATGCAATCTAGAGTGCGTAAATTACAGAAGAGCTTGGGAGCTGCTGCATCGCTATCATAATAGCCTTGTAGCAGCTCCCCTTTTATACCCTGTGTTCTAGTCTTGTTATGTAAGGTGATCTTATCACGGTGATTGATTGACTGATCTGATATGATCAGCCTATCTTTTTGATCGGAATTTGATAAAAAGAAGAAGAGAGAAGGCAGTCCTCTCATGCAATCATGTAGGTACAGAAGGGAGATAACAACTATGAGAAAAGCAATCGGAATTCTTGGGATCATTACACTTAGCCTCATCCTATTCACCGGGTGCAGCTCCAGCGGTGATAAGGAAAATAAGAAAGATACAATACTCGAAACAATAACCGCCAAGCAGGCGAAGGAAATCATGGATCAAAATAAGGAAGTCATCATTCTGGATGTCCGTACAGAGGAAGAATACAATTCCGGTCATATCAAGGGAGCAATCCTGATCCCGGAACCTGAGATCACTGCAAAAGCAGGTGAACTGCTGACGGATAAGGAGGCAACTCTTCTTGTTTATTGCAGAAGTGGCAGAAGGAGTGCTTTGGCAGCCTCAGCGCTGCAGGAATTAGGGTATAGCACCATCTATGATTTCGGAGGAATTCTGGACTGGCCTTATGAGATAGTAACGGATGAAATACAACAAAAAAACAGTACACATTCTCCCTAATATTCTCTGATATTCCCAGCGAAAATAGATTTGTCTATTGTATTTCCGTCATAATAATGGTAAAATTATTACTAAATACGGCAATTATGGCAGTATGTGACAAAAAACTCGTGACAGCATGTCTCAACAGGGTATTTTGACTATTATTATGTATATCAGGGAGGTAATTTCATGTCGGAACTACAGACGAATAAGGGTTTGAAGCGAAACAGCACCAGATTCATCATACTTACCATGACCTCGGCCATACTTGCATTTTTGATCTTTTTGTTTATATTTTACATGTTTATAAGAAAGGAAACAAATCTACTCCTATCCGTTGGAATATCAGTGGTGATCCTTTCCTTGGCTGTTCTTCTTTTCTTACTGCTACGTTTCTTCAGAGCAATTCATTTAGTAGATAATAATGCCACCTTGTTATCACAGGGCAGATTAAATATCAGTGATATTATGGTAGATAAGACAAAGGGACTTGAGACTCTTACCCTTGCCTTTAATGATATGAAACGAAATCTTCTAAGCTTTATTGAATCCACAAAGAGCAATGTGATTGTACTTTCCGATGCAGTTGATAAGGTTACAAAAAGTCTCGATATGAGCTATAAAGGAAATGAGCAGATTGCCTCCAATATGTCCACGGTAGCTGAGAAAGCACAGGAGCAGCTAAAGATTGTTAAAGATACTCTGGAAAGAATTCAGGAGGTTAGTCAAAGAACCAACAGCATCACTACCAGCCTTGCAAGTATCGAGGGCTTTGTTGAAAACACCGTGAATATTTCGGAGGAAGGCTCGGAGCATCTGGACAAATACAATGAGCAGATGGATGTTATCTCTACGAATTTAACCGACACAGCCTCCTTTATCGATAATTTGAATACCCATCTGAAGGAAATCGATCAGGTAAACAGCTTGATTATTAATATTACCGAACAGCTGAAGCTTCTCTCCTTAAATTCTGCCGTTGAGGCAGCCAGAGCCGGTGAAGCCGGAAGAGGCTTTGTCGTCGTAGCCCAGGAGATGAATAAGCTTTCTTCTCTGACCAGGGACAGCATCGGACAGATTAATAAGCTATTAACGAATATACTAGGCAGTAATGAGAAGGTCAGCGATAGTATCAATAACTGTATGACGAGTTTTAATATCAGTAAGGAAATCTTTGGCTCCGTTAAGGATTCCTTCTATACCATCAATAAAAATGCCAATATTCTGAACGAGGATATGAAGAAGGTCTATGAGGAGTCCAGACTGATTGATGAGAATACCAGGGGTATCAATGAAAGAGGCTTAATCCTTCATGATGCCTCCAATGAGATCTCCTCCATCACCCAGGATGTTGCAGCGGTTACAGAGGAGGAGCTGGCGGAGAATGAAGAAATCAACAATCAGGCCTTGTCCCTTCAGAATATGCTGTCAAGCATCGAGAAGCTGTTGAAGCGCTTCAGAACCTCCATCGTTCCGGTCAGTCAGATCAGTCCGAAGAGATTAAGAATCGCTATGTTAAGCCCACTGGATCATCCCTTCTGGCATGGCGTGAGACAGGGTGCCTTATATGCACAGAATGAATTAAAGGCAAAGAATGTAGATGTAGAATACTTCGGCTTTGAAAGAGTTGACGAGAACTTCAACCGAATCTTACAAGAGAAGATCGATGCCAACTATGACGGTATTATCGTTCCAGGCTTTGTGGGAGGTGTCGAAGGATATATCATCCAAGCCTATCAAAAGAAGATACCTGTGATGGCTTTCAACTGTGATTTTAGCGAGGGCATTAAGAGGCTCTCCTACTTCGGACCTGATGTCCATGCTTCCGGGCTTAAGGCCGGTGAGCTGGTCGCGAAAGCCTTGGATGGTGAGGGCGAATACGCTATGATCTGCGGTAATCTGACCACCTCCATCAATAGGGTACGCCGTGATGCAGTGATAGAAGCCTTAAAGAAAAAGAAGAAGATTAAGCTGACAGTTGAAATAGAGGCCGAGCTAGATGATACTATCGTTTATAAGCAGACAAAGGATGCCTTGGTAAAATATCCGAACCTCAAGGTCATTGTTATTTTAACCGGCGGAATTTACGGAGCTGCCAAGGCAATCAAGGAAATGGGCTTGATCGGCAAGTCCAAGCTGGTATGCTTCGATTATGATGCGACTGTTTTAGAGATGATAAAGGAAGGGATTGTATATGCGGCAATGGGACAGGATCCCTTCGGACAGGGACATGATCCAATCATTTCCTTATACAATTACCTGGTAGCCGGAGAAACTCCGAAGGATATCTCCTATACAAGAACAGAAGTGATTGATTACCGTAGTGTAAGTGAATAACTTTTTCAGGGTGCTGTCCCAAAAACGGTTTGAAACCGCAGGTGGGCAGCACCTTTTTACTTTCATCTGTGATCTGAACACCTTACCTTTTATATGTATGATTCAATGAATTCTTCCTACTCTGTTTCTGAAACCACTTCTTTAAAAATACACATTTCTTTTGATTACCTCGATACACATTCTCCCATTGTGATAGGGGCATTTGAATGGTCCTGCGATTTCCTTGGATTGAGCCCTGCCGTAGCGGTCCACTTCACTAAGCCACTCAGAGCCGGTTCTCTTATCCAGAAGAAAAGTCTTGATAAAGTCCCAGGTATTACTGGCAGCGTATTTGAATTTGATCCCCCCGGTCTTTTGATAACCGTTCAGGAAGCCTACAATTGCTTCAGCCTGGACCCACCACACCTTTCTGGTATCCAGCTCTCCTTTACAGCATTCATGGAACAGAGCGGTTCCGTCATATGCGATTTCTAATATCCGGGCAGTCAGATTCTTCGTAATCGTTGAAATCTTAGCTCGATAAAAATCATTGGCCAACAGCTCACAACCCCGGTCCAGCAGCCATGCTGCCTCTATATCAAGCCCATAGGAATTCAGATCGATGATAGAATTCATATTCTCATCAAAGAAGACCTCCAGCCTTCTTTTTTTCGGATGATATACTCTCGTAACAAAGAGATCCAGAATTTTCTTCATTCTTTCTGCGACCAGCTCCTTACCGTCCACCCGGTACAGCTCAGAATAGGCTTCAAAAATATGTAGCAGGGTATTCAAGGTTCTGCAGGCTATGACACCGTTCTCTGACAGCTTCTCATTTATTATCGGTTGAAAGCTCCGGTCAAAGGACTCCAGATAGCCGATTGAATCACGACATTTTTCTTCCAGCAGCTCCATCAGCTCATAGGCCAGCAAAAGTGCCTCCTCATTCTCTGACACGGAATAATAGGAGGCAAGCCCATAAATTGCATAGGCTTGATTTAGGGTATACTTCGTATCCTCCAGGGGCTGTCCATCATAGGTAACGGACCAGTAAATCCCACCATATTCCTTATCATAGAAGGCATTCTTTAAGAATTCATAGGCATGCTCCGCATGGACAAGACAATCCTTGTCTCTTGTAATTGCATATGCATTGGAAAAAAACCATAGGATTCTGCTGTTTGGGATACTCCCCTTGGCAGCACTCTTATACAGCTTCAGGCTGTAATCCATTTCACCGTAAAACCCTCCGAAGCTGCTATCCTTCATTCCCTTCCAAAAAGGGAGGATGTCCATTATCAGATGTCTCCTGATCTCCGCTTCACGCAACGTAAAACCTCCTTACCATCCCTTATTCATTCATAGGTACATAGGATCCAATCAGCTCCAGCTCTCCCTGTAGAAGATAGGTTCCATATCCTGCCGGCAGTATAAAATGATCCCCCTTACGGATGGGGGTACCGTCAATGGTGCCCTCACCACGAATCACACTCATATTCATAAAGCGATGTACCTGTGTCAATTCCTGCTCCCCATACAGCATCAGCTTCACTACGGCATAATAGCTGCATCGGATGAGCTCCTCCAACCTGCAGTCCGGATACACCATCACCCTGCTGTCCATCGGCTGCTCCACATGGGGACAATGGATCACATCAATGCTTTGAGAAAGGTGTAGCTGTCTTGGCTTACCATGCTCCAGCCTGTCATAATCATAGAGCCTATAGGTGATATCACTGCTTTGCTGGATTTCAAGCAGCAACGTTCCTGCTTTAATCGCATGTACCGTTCCGGGCTCGATCTGCAGAAAGTCAGACCTCCTGATCGGCTTCAGACGGATCAATTCTTCCCAGCGATTCTCTGTAATCATCCGCCTCAGCTCTCCCCGGTCCCTTGCATTATGACCGAGGACCAGAGTTCCATTCTCCGGACAATCAAGAATATACCAGCATTCGGTCTTTCCCAACTGTCCCCCCTCCCTCTCTCTTGCATATGCATCATCGGGATGGACCTGGATACTAAGATCCTCCCTCGCATCAATGATTTTGACGAGTAGTGGAAATACGGCTCCGGGCATGGCACCAAAGAGCTCCCTATGGTTATCCCATAACCAGCTTAAGGACCTACCCCGGTAGGTACCGCTCCTGATCCTGCAATCCCCCTTCGGATGAGCACTAATTGCCCAGCATTCTCCCGTATGATGATCCGGTATGGAATATTCAAATTCCTTATGTAGACGGTCTCCTCCCCAGATCATTGTTTTAAATACCGGTTCCATGAATAATATTTCCCTCATCCTAGCCTCCTCCGGTTCGTCCCTATGATGAATATACCGGGATTTTCCCCCATTCTATTTTATTCCTATTATACCAAATACAAGGCTCCTGATAAAGGCTTTCCTTGCCCAACCTGTAAACCGGCTTTGCCCGACACACAAGAGCAATGAAAAAAGGAGGTAACAAGGCCCGGAATAAGCTTCCTACCTCAGCTGTAAGACATGAATACGATAGTAGAAGGAATGAGATTGGTTAAAAAAATGCGGATTCCTAAAGAACCCGCATAAAAATACCCTTCGTTTGCAGCACAAGGACTCCTTCTTAACCATGGGAGGCAGTTTTTTTGTAAAGGATTGCTCCCTGCCCGAGATCGCTTCTTTCCCTTTTCCTTCTACCGACGGAATAATACTGTGCTCCGGCATTCTGCATGTCTGCAACGGGATAAAGGTTTCTTCCATCAAAAACCAAGGGTGTCTTCATTAGCTTCCGGTACATATCCGGCTTTATGGTTTTGATTTTTCCCCAGCCTGTAAATATAAAGCATGCCTCCGCATCAATCAGAGCGTCCACACTGTTTTCCACATAGGTAATACTGCCATTGCCGTTTCTTCCCTCAGGAAATAGCTTCTTAAAATTATTGATCCCGACCGGGTCATAAGCCCAGAGGTCGGCCCCCTTCTCCAGCAGAAGCTTGATATTATCAATGGAGGGGGCTTCCCTACAGTCATCCGTTCCTGGCTTATAGGTTAAACCAAGGATAGCGATTTTCTTTCCCTTGAATTCTGATAGTTTGCTTAGGGCCTTCTGAAACAAGTAGAGCTTCTGCTCCTGATTCACTTCATTCGCCGCCTTTACCATCTTTAATCCATATCCACTTCTCTCTGCCAGCTCCATGAAAATCTTTGTATCAGAAGGAAGACCGCAGCCCCCATAGCCGATTCCGACTCTCAGATAGCTAATGCCAATCCGTTCATCATAAGACATCCCATGGGTAACCTCATCTATATCAGCACCGGATAGCTCACAGAGGTTCGCCAACTCATTCATATAGGACAGCTTAACAGCAAGTAAATTATTTGCTGCCAGCTTTATCATCTCAGCTGATTTCCTTGACACCCTAAGGATCGGTGCCTGGAAGGGCTTATAAATCTTTGTGAGCAGCTCTTTTGCCCAATCGCTTTCGGTACCTATAATAACTCTGCGGGCATACAGGGTATTTCTGATGGCCGTACCCTTAGAGCAGAATTGCGGATTTGCTACAATTTCCATACGAAAGCCGTTTGCCGGCAATTCTGCACAATATTGCTCCAGCCGGTCACAGGTACCGACCGGAGTGGTGGCTTGAATGGCTATCAAGCAATCCTTTGAGGCAGAAGACGATATTCTGCGTAGAATGACAGCGAGGCTTTGAAATTGCTGTTCTGCAGAAACATCCTCCCCTCCTCCGATGAAAATAGCATCCGATTCAAAGCAGGCCTTAGCATAATCCGGCTGGAAGGTCAGTCTTCCTGCCTCCAAATGCTTCTTAATCAGTCTCAGCAGATCAGGCTCAAAGGCCAAGGACCCTCCTTCCTCCTCCTGATCTACGATTTTACTGATATCGGCATCCAGCAGAGCCACCTGATGTCCCATCTCTGCAAAACACACACCGGTAATCATCACATTATACCCTGTTCCTGCGATTGCTAGCTTGTGCATATCGCACCTCCCATTTCTAATAAGCCTATGATCATACACATATTGTATTTATTCCCGGCAGATACCGATCAGCTCCAGTGCCTGCCTTGTATTCTCTCCAAAGATACCGACACCGTATACGATCTGGGGGAACCACACAGAATGCCCCAGCATATTGGCTTCGATCAAAATCGGAGCCCCCTCCTCATTCAAGGAAAAATCCCAGGAAATAAACTTGGTATGGGGTGTCTTCCTATGACATGCATAGGCGCATTCTACCAATTGTCGGACACCCGGTATATGAATTCCTGCGAATCTTATATTGGTATCCGGATGTGCGAGATACCGTTCTCCCTCATAGCTGATGGCTGTATCGGCTAATACTCCATCCTCACTTACACCGATATAGATCTCATCATCCGTTACTTTTCCGAATCTACCGATTCTCAAGATCAGTGGAGCATGGTACAGCTTATCGTTTAGGATATAGGTCATGATTCGGAAGGTATTATAGGATTTATCATATAAGGCCCGAATTGATTCATGATTCCTCATGCATTCCTGTATGATAAAATTCTTTCCGTAGCTACGAAACAGCTCCAGGATATCTTCTCTGTCTACGGATGCTGACTCGAATTTCATGAATTTGTCACCTGCCATTGAACCCACCGTAGGCTTTATGATAAAAGCATTTTCCTTACACCAGCTTAATACAGCTGCTACTGCTTCTTCCTTCGAAATGATATTTCGCTCAGTATCATAGTATAACCCTGAGCTGTTTACAATAATCGTTTTCGGAAATTTCAATCCCGGGACAGTGGCATACAGGATTTCAACCAGACTTTTGTCCTGCAATGACTTGCAGATTCTTCGAGGACAAAGCTTGGTCTCCAGTCTTGATGAAAATAGAATTTCCGGAAAATAATACTTATTATAAATCCCTGTATAGGATTGATAAAGTCTGTGCCACTTACAGCCGATTCTTCTGCCGTATACCGCTTTGATCTCACCTTTCTGCTCCGGAGTTAGTCTAATCTTCTTCCATTGTTTTCTTTTCGATGCTAATGACGCTTTCTCACACCTGACGATTTGAATATAATGATAAACATTATATCCCTTTTCAAGCAAATTCTTTATTTTATGTCTCAACATGACCTTACCTCTTTTATAATAGGATATGTAGCTAAGTTTGCTCTTCCAACGCTACGCTCAGCCGTCATGTAACCATATAATAGTCCACGTACCAGTCTGCAAACTTCTGTAAACCAATCTCAATGGGGGTCACCGGCCTGAAGCCGGTCGCCTCCTCCAGAAGGGTTGTCGATGCGTAGGTTGCAGGTACATCTCCCGCTTTCATTGGTTCATACACCTTTTGAAAGGATACCTCTCTTCTTAGCTTCCTACTTAAGGCTTTTTCCAAGCTTTCAATGAATACCATCAGCTTCTCCGGTTTATGATTGCCGATATTATATAGGATAGCCGGCGGCTTCCCCGACGGTGGCTCAGAAATCAGCCTTATAATTCCGTCAACGATGTCATCGATATAGGTAAAATCCCTGTAAAGGTCATGTTCAAAATCCCCGTTATTAAAAATCCTAATCGGCTCACCCTTAAAAAAACAGTCCGTAAAACCGAAATATGCCATATCCGGTCTTCCCATCGGTCCATATACGGTAAAAAACCTTAGGCCTGTAGAGGGGATTTGAAACAAATGACTATAGGTATAAGCCATCAATTCATTGGATTTCTTTGTAGCAGCATACAGAGAAACCGGATGATCTACAAAATCCTTTTCTTCAAAGGGTACCTTACGGTTTGCTCCATATACAGAGCTCGAGGATGCATATAGCAAATGCCTGACAGGAAACCTCCTGCAGGCCTCCAGTATATGAAAAAAGCCCATCACATTACTTTTCATATATGCCTCAGGATGATCAATCGAATACCTGACCCCCGCCTGTGCTGCCAGGTGGATTACATAATCCGGACAGTAATCAGAAAAAACCTCCATGACCGTATCCTTGCAGGAGACATCCCTACGGAGAAAGGTGAAGCGAGCAAAGCCCTTTAACAGCTCCAGTCTTGATAGCTTAAGATTCACATCATAATAATCATTCAGATTATCAATCCCGATTACCTCATATCCCTCCTCAAGTAGTCTCTTCGACAGGAAGCAGCCGATGAAGCCTGCTGCTCCTGTAACCAGAAATCTTGCTCCGGTATCCGGTAAGATTGCGGCCATTTTTCATACCCTCCTTCACTTCCTCCGATGAAATACGATAGGAGGGTTTTCTACCGATCGAATAGTACTCTACCCCTGTTCTTTTCATTTCTTCTACCACATAGATATTTCTTCCATCATAGACCAGAGGTGTCTTCATCAGCCTCTTATACTGGGCAGGGGTTACCATTTGAATTGTGTTCCACTCCGTAAAAATAAAGCATAAATTTGCTTGATTGAGGGCCTCCTCGGCACTCTTCACATAGGTGATGCTGCCGTTTAAGAACGGCCCCTCCGGATAAAGTTTTTTCACCTGCTCCGCCCCCACCGGATCATAGGCATAAATAGCAGCCCCCTTCTCCAGCAATAACGGTATATTCTCCAAAGAAGGTGCTCCCCGCAAATCATCTGTTCCGGGCTTAAAGGTTAGACCCAGAACCGCAACCTTCAATCCACAAAAGGTAATCAACCGTTGATTCGCCTTCCGAAACAATAGAGTTTTCTGGTCCCGGTTGACGTCAATAGCAGCCCCCACTGTCCGCAAATGATATCCGTTCTGTTTAGCCAGATAATCCAGCGCCTTAGTATCCTTCGGGAAACAGGAGCCTCCGTACCCTATACCGGCCTTCAGGAATTTATCTCCAATCCGCTTGTCATAGGACATACCACGGGTCACTTCATCGATATCCGCATGGACCAGCTCACAGAGGTTAGCGATATCATTGATATAGGAGAGCTTCAGTGCCAGAAATACATTGGAAGCATATTTGATCATCTCAGCCGATCTTCTGCTTACTGAGACAATCGGTAAATCAAAGGGCTCGTATACCCTTTTCAATAGCTCCTCCGCCCATCTGCTCTGGGTACCGATGATGATTCTGTCCGCATGGAGCGTATCATGAACTGCGCAGCCCTGGGCCAGGAATTCCGGGTTAGAGGCAACCTCCACCTTCACCTGATGAACGAGGAAATCATGGATAAACTGCTCCACCTTATCATTCGTTCCAACCGGAACAGTGGATTTTACAACAATCAGACAATCTCGCTCGATGGATTCAGCAATTTGTCTTGCTACAGCCGCCAGATAGGACAGATCTGCCGATCCATCAGGCAGCTCCGGCGTACCTACTCCGATGAAGATGATCTCCGCATCCCGATAAGCACTGCGGTAATCGGTGGTATAAGCAAGTCTGCCCTCTTCATAATTTCTCCTCATCAGTCTCTCCAGATCCGCTTCATAGATGGGAGAAACTCCGGATCTCATTAATTTCACCTTATTTTCATCAATATCCACACAGGTTACCTTATGCCCCACCTCGGCAAAGCAAACTCCTGCGACTAATCCTACGTAACCTGTTCCTGCAACTGCAATTTTAAGCATACCGTACGATCCTTTCTATCATAACCCGAGGACAGGCTACCATTGCCAATCAAACCCCTCGGTATCTTCTTCCGATAATTCGCTTCCGATTTGTACCTCGATATAGTGTAGGTCTGATTCCTCCCAAGCCCTGACTGCGTGCTTCTGTCCTTTGGGGACATATACTACATCTCCTCTGGTCACCTGAAAGCTCCTACCCTCCACTACCATATCTCCAATTCCGTCCACGAAGGTAAGAATCTCATCCCTGATTTTATGAAGCTGGTAGCTGATATACCGGCCTGCCCTTACGGTCAGATGCCTCGTTAGGGACCGGCTATCATCCTCGTAACGGATATAATCATAGGCTGTAAAATTGCCCCAGGAACCCTCCCCGGTCATCGGTCTATCACTTAAGCTGTCCGCATAGGCTTTTAAATAGGCACTCTTTTCCTTATCGGTAATCAGTATTCCATCGGGGCTGGCTGCAACGACGAGATCCTTTACGCCCAGGGCAATGATCGGAATGGATAGCTCATTGATCACAGATGTATTACAGGTATCCTCACCGACGGTAACCCTTCCTATGTATTTCTCGCTCATTTCCTCTGTGAGCATGTTCCAAGTCCCCAGGTCCTTCCAATAGCCTCGGTACTCTAACATCGCCACAGATTTTGCTTTTTCTACCACCTCATAATCAAAGCTGGTTTTTTGAAAAATTCGGTAATGATTGTATAGCTCCTGATAGGTAAGACCGATTCCGGCAGTCTTTGCAACCTGCGCTACGATATCCATTACATATCCCAGTCGGAAGGCAAAGACACCTCCGTTCCAAAGGGCTCCTTCTTTTATCAGGGCTTCTGCTACTACCTCAGAGGGCTTCTCCGTGAACCGTTCTACTCTGAAGATTGTATCCTCCTCTTCCGCTAGATCGGCTGCTTTCTCCTTGGGCTCCTTGGCAGGGACGATATAACCAAATTTTGAGGATGGGTGACTGGGTTTAATCCCCATTAATACCAGGTCTGCTGCCTCACTCATAACCGCTGTCTCCATCCGACTAAGTACCTTGAAATACTCCATTGCTGCGTAGGGATCCACCGGTAATACAAGGATCACCTCCTCCGGCTTCGTTTTCTTCTCCAGGGCCAGAAAGGAGCAAGCCAAAGCAATCGCCGGGAAGGTATCCCTCCGTTCCGGCTCCTTTAGGATCTCCACCTCATTCCCTAACTGGCTCCGGATGGCATCCACCTGTGCTGCGCCGGTCGCCACCACAATCTCAGCTTCAATTCCAGCCTTTCTGATCTGTTTGTATACCCGCTGTACCATGGATTCGAATATACCCTCTTCGTTTTTCAATAGCTTTAAAAACTGCTTTGATCTGAGGTCATTGGATAAGGGCCATAGTCTTCTCCCTGAGCCTCCCGATAATAAAATGATCTTCATTTCAGTACCCACTTATCGCTGTATCGTTCTTTCGTAAAGTGAAGAACTATTCCCCCTGTCAGGAAATACTAACCTCTGAGGTCTATAAGCTTCGGTATAGAAATTCTGACTTCTGAAGTCTATAAGCTCCGGTATCGAAATCCTGACGAATCAAGTCATAAAGCTCTGGTCTGGAAGTCCTGATAGGCCAGTTGAATTCCCTCCTCCAGCTCCGTCCTATAACGCCAGCCAAGGGTGAACAGCTTCGTGACATCCAGAAGCTTTCTGGGGGTACCGTCCGGCTTCCCGGTATCATATAAGATCTCTCCTTCAAAGCCGGTAATCTTCTTCACCACCTTCGCCAGTTCACTGATGGTAATTTCCTTCCCCGTTCCGATATTCACCGTCTCAGATCCGGAGTAATGGTTCATCAGGTAGACACAGGCATCCGCCAGATCATCCACATACAGGAATTCACGGAAGGGCTCCCCTGTTCCCCATATGGTAACGGTGGCTGCCCCTGAGCTCTTAGCCTCATGGAAGCGTCGGATCAGCGCAGGGAGTACATGAGAATACTCCGGATGGTAATTATCATTTGGTCCATAGAGATTCGTTGGCATTACTGTGATAAAATCCGCTCCATACTGCTTGTTCAGATACTCACAGAACTTAAGCCCCGAGATTTTAGCCAGGGCATAGGCCTCATTGGTTCTCTCCAGCTCTCCGGTCAAAAGACAGCTCTCCGGCATTGGTTGTGGAGCCATTCTAGGATAGATGCAGGAGCTTCCCAAAAAAAGCAGCTTCCTGACACCATAATCATATGCCGTTTTTATGACATTCATCTCAATCATGAGATTGTCATACATGAAATCAGCCGGAAATTTATTGTTTGCCAGAATTCCTCCCACCTTAGCAGCTGCCAGAAATACATACTCCGGCTTCTCCTCCTCAAAGAACCTCTCTACCTCCGATTGCCGGCATAAATTAAGCTCCGATAAGTCCCTGGTAATGATATGATGATACCCCTCCTGCTTCAGCCTTCTGACTATAGCTGAGCCCACCATCCCTCTGTCGCCTGCCACATAGATTTTACTGCCAGCTTCCATCAGATCGCCTCCAATTTTACAGGGCTTGTTGCTAACCCCAGCTCTGTATCTTCGTTGATATCAATACCCGCAATTTCTTTCATATCGGCTGCTACCATCTCATGGACCAATCCCCTAAAGTCCATCCTCCGTTTCCAGCCCAGCTCCCTTTCTGCCTTGCTGCTATCACCCCATAGTATTTCCACCTCCGTGGGGCGGAAATATTTCGGATTGATGTCTACCAGCAGATAACCGGTCTTTCTATCATAGCCCTTCTCCTCGACGCCTTTACCGACCCATTTCAGATCAATCCCGACCTCGGCAAAGGCTAGCTCGGTAAATTCCCTTACGGTATGGGTTTCATTGGTGGCCAAAACATAATCTCCGGGTTTCTCCTGCTGAAGCATCCTCCACATACCCTCGACGTAATCACCGGCAAAGCCCCAATCCCTCTTCGCATCCAGATTCCCCAAGGACAGCTTCTGCTGCTTTCCTGCCATAATCGCCGCCACAGCCCGGGTAATCTTTCTGGTAACGAAGGTTTCTCCTCTCCGGGGAGATTCGTGATTAAACAGAATCCCATTACAGGCAAACAGACCATAGGCCTCCCGATAATTCACTGTGATCCAATAGGAGTAGAGCTTCGCAGCTCCATATGGACTTTTCGGATAAAAGGGTGTCTTCTCACTCTGGGGAGCCGTGCCGGGCAAGCCCCCAAAGAGCTCCGAGGTGGAGGCTTGATAGAATCTGCAATTCAGCCCACTCTCCCGGATCGCATCCAAGATTCTTAGGGTACCTATTCCGGTAGCCTCCGCTGTATACTCCGGAACCTCAAAGGATACGGCCACATGGGACTGAGCAGCCAGATTATAGATTTCATTTGGTCGGATCTTCTCAATCAATCGGTTTAGATTACTGGAGTCTGTCAGATCCCCATAATGGAGAAATAAGGATTGGTTGCCTATGGAAGGATCCTCAAACAGGGCATCAATTCTTGTGGTACTGATCATACTATGCCTTCTGATGATTCCATGGACCTCATAACCCTTATCCAGCAGCAGCTCCGTAAGGTAGGAGCCATCCTGTCCCGTAATTCCTGTAATTAATGCAACTTTTCTAATTTCACTCATAATTTTCCCCCTTATCATCATTTTATTAAATAATTGCGAACCACGAAAACCATGGCTTATGTATACACAACAGATACAGTTCCGGAGCGGAAGTTAAGCGGAAGCGCTACGATGGTTCAGCCAGATACTTCATCCGAAAACGTAATTGCCGGAGTAGCCAGGTGGATTGGATCATGCAGTAGGGCAGCAAGGCCAGACCATGGGCAATCTCAATCCCGATGTAATTACCGGTGAGCTTAACTCCGATATAGGCAATCGGCACCATAATGATAGCTCCCAGCACCATAAGAAGGGATTGTACCTTTAATTCCCCCATACCATTGCAGATAGAGGCTGTGATATAGGACCAGGAGGAGATTCCACAGGTAATGGAGAAGGTAATCAAAGCCGGATAGCTTACTTTGATGGTTTTATCCCCCAGCCAAAGGTCAAAGAATGGCTGGAAGAGCGGAAATGCGGCAAACTGGAGTAGGAATATAACGGTAGCCCCTCCGTAAAGTATGTAGGTCAGCTTCAATACCCAATCAATCTTTTTTTCTGCGATTGCCTTTGTAACGGCGGACCAGACCGCAGTAGTTCCCAGCACAACGAAGGTATCAATTACGGAAAAAACCTTATAATAAATATTGTATTGCACGACCTCCTCCGAGCCGCAGAGCCGGGATACCAGATAATAGGTGGTATTGTTGATGATCAAGGCACAAAACTGAAGCAGTAAAAACACACTTCCGATTTTGAAGGTATCCAGCGCATAAAATTTATTAAAGTAGTAAATATTCGGTCTTACCTCTTTCAGCTTTGTGGCAAAGGCAACCACCGTTGTCACAACCAAGGGAACATTGACAGCAAATAGATATATAATCGCCATGGATATGATATGATTGTTGGTCCCCAGCCGATTACTGATTGCCGTATAGAGCAGCAATATTACACTGGTAGCCAGTGCCAGCAGATTCTGTACAAAGGACAGCTGTAACGCATACATTAAGGAGCTAATCAGTCTTAGTACCAACTGCAGCAGAATACTGAAGAGCACCAGGTTTACCGCTACCCTCAAATCATGCCTGCTGACTGAGGTGTCCGAAATATTAAAGAACCGATTCCAATTGATGAAGGAAGAAAGGGTAAAGATGACAACCGACAGTACAGATGCCACCGCTATAATGTAAAAGTATGCCGAGGAAACATACATCTTTGTTTTAAAGGTATCCTTCGCAGTCAGAGTTTCAGTCACCCTGTTTCGTAATCCGTTCCCGATCCCCATATCGAAGGTCAGGATCCAGGTCAGAACCGAGATGATAGTAAACCAAACACCCAGTACCCCTTCATCTGAGAAGTACTTCATATAGGCAGGTGTAGTAAAAAAGCTGACAATTAAAGACACTCCTTTAATCAAATAGGTGTTTGCCATATTAAACACAAATTCCTTGGTATTCCCCCGTAGCTTCATAGTCTTCATGCTATTTCTCATATCCCTTCCTCACTAATCTTCTTCAGAAATTGATGGATATCCGAAAAATAAGTGCTGTTTTTCCTGATCCAGGATTCCTCCTTCTCCCACCATCGAAAGCGTAAAAGCTGATTCCTTTCCACCTCACCAAAGCGGTATCGGATGATTCTTGCCGGAACACCGCCTACAATTGCATAAGGAGCTACATCCTTGTTCACAACAGCACCGGCTGCAACGATTGCTCCATCCCCCACAGTGACACCCTCCATCAGAGAACAGCCATACCCGATCCAAACATCATTTCCAATCACAACGGAGTATTTGCCATCCTTAATGGGCTTCACAGTTTCCTCAAATAACTGCTTCCTCGCATAGGTAAAGGGTACCTGCTTTCTCCTCGAGAAAAAAGCAGGATGTATGGAGACAAACCCCCTTGTTGGATGCCTGCCGAAAATCACCTTAACATTCGGGCCGATACAGGTGAATCTCCCGATATGGGTATCAGCCAACTCAGACTCTGTCGCTACATAGCTGGCATATCCCAGGTGGCTTCTAACCAATATGACATTACTACCGACCGTATTCATCCCCTCGAACTCGGTACCATCCAGGACAGTCCTACTGCCCAGGAATACATTCCTGTGCTTTTTTATGAGCTGATTCTCATATAATCTGCGGAGCTTCCGGCAGATCCTTCTTACCAATGCTGACACCATCCTGAACTCCTTTCTGAGCCTGAGCCGTAGAAATTGCCCCTTTCAGCCCTTGCTCACCCCTATAGTTCCCGTACTCCAGATATGCGATAATGACCAGTGTCGGATAAAAGATGCTGGATTGTGCCAGTGACGTATTAAGATAGAAGAAGATAAATATAATCACGTTAATAACAGAGCTTCGGTTCCTGATGGACTGTCGCAGGAATTCCCCCACAATTACCAGGATCGGAAGAATTCCCAAGGCCATAATATCTATGGCAAGGGCGGCACCTGAGGCACCGGGATATTTCGATAGCAGTCGCTCATGAGTCCTATCATACCCAATACCCAGGGGATACTCTCCAATGGTCTCCTTACAGGTCTCGACTGCCTGCATCCGATACATTCCGGAGGATGCATTCAGGGTGACCCGTTTGGATTCATCCACAACCTTATCAATGAAGTGCTCCTTAATAATACTGCTGGAGGGACTGATGACATAATTGATCCCTAGAATGAACATCGACAATCCTATCAGCTTCAGAATTTTTCCTTTCATTCTGTCCTTTTTACTCATAATATAGACAGAAATCAGCAGCAATAATCCCAGATAGCCTGAGGTGGATTTTGTGGTAATCAGAGTCAACATAAGAATGAATATATAACGGATTCTTTTTCTTTGTTCCAAACCGACAGCCTGCTGATAAAACAGTAGAAGGTACAAGCCGGTGCAAAGAGCAATCTGATACAGGCCGGGTTCCATAAAGATCCCGGTATTCCTCTCTACCTCTGCTTCTCTTAATACGTAGAGCAAAAGTCCATGAAACTCGGTTTTATAATACCTGCTATAGATATGAAAGGGTGTCAATGCCTTAACCGCATCAGGACTTACCTGACTGATGCTATAAAAGATCAGACTCGTAACCGCGTAGAAATAGACGACCCTGACAAATCTCAAAGGAAATCTCTCCTTATCATAGGAATATGCCATATACATAATTAGAAGCTTTGATGTATACTCAAACAGTACAGTAACACCGACTCCCCCATGGTTGATCAACCTGACAAAGCAAACGGTGAAAAATAATACTGCACACAAAAAGATGATATCCCTCGTTATTAAGTGAGTGTCCTTGATGAGCAGCAGGGAACATACCCCAAGAATCAGCAGGGGCATATAGTTCTTATATAAGCTATATAGGTGTGAGCCCTGACTAATCATCATCAGGAAAATGAGTACATATTGTACCAGTGTTTTTTTATTGATTTTAATCATATCCCTTTTCCTATCTGCGTGATTTTATTCATCCTTGGCCCGGGGAAGGAGGATCCCCTGCTGCGAAGCCCTTCTTACAACTGGGAAGGATTGCCGGTAAGACTGCAGACCTCAATGAAGTTCTCCCCCTCAAAGAAATTAAAAAGACTTCTTCCCGCCGAATATAGGCGAAGCCTCCTGTACAGCCCGGTTAAGCTCCCCGCCGGTCCCAGCTCACCGAAATAAGCTTCGGTATCCGCAGACTTTTGTCCCGGATGGATCCGAAACCCTGCCATCACCGAGTTCACTACATACAGCCGTTCATATTCTGCAAAGCTTTTCCATAGGTGATAATCGCCGGCATACTGATAACGGGTATTGATTCCTCCTGCCTTATGATACAGCTCCTTTGTCCAGAAGGTGGACTCCTGTTGGATACAGCCAAGCCTCCTGCCATCCATCCAACCCTTTTTGATCAAAACCCTAGGAAAGCTGAGCCTTTTTTGGCAATGACAGTAGTTCACCCCTCCCTTGCTGAATTGGGAAGGGATTCCGGTCAGCCACTGGATTTTAGAGTTCTTCATCACCTCTGCTACCAGCTGAAGGGCCCAGGGGAGATACATATCGTCAGAATTCAGCCAGCTAAGGATTTCTCCCTGCGCCATGTCAAACCCTTTGCTGATGGCATCATACATCCCCGTATCCCCTTCACTGATCCAGCGCATATTATAGCTGCCTTCATATTTCCGAATGATATCAAGGGTGTGATCCGTGGAAGCACCATCCACGATAATATGCTCGAAATCCTTGTACCTTTGATTCATAAGGGACAGGATACATTCCTCCAGATACGCACCCGAATTATAAGTTGGTGTCACTATGCTGATCAATTTCGCACCTCATCTATTCCATCATAAATTCTGATATTTTATCTGACCATGCCCTGTAATTAAACTGCAAAAGCGCTGTATTCCTGCAGTTTTCCCGGAGCCTTCGCCTCTCCTCCCCGGTCAAGCTAAGGGCTCTTTGTATCGCCTCTACACAATCCTCTGGCGAACAGCCCTCGAAGATAAGGCTGTTCTCTCCATCCACCAAATACATTTTGGTATAGTCCCCGATATCCGTGCATACCGGGATCACTCCATAGCATAGAAGCTCCGGAATCTTACTGGGAAAGTTGGCTCTTGTCACCCCATTGTCATTCCTGGCCAGTAGTAGAAAATCTGCTTGCTGGTAGAGTTCAATCAGCTCATTATATTCCATCCATCTGTGAATGATCAGCAGAGAATCTAATTCCTTGAGCAGCTTCTCATCCTCATGAATAAGCTTCAGTATTTTGGACCGGCTCAAGCCGGTAATATGAAATTCAAGCCTGTCCTTCTCCTCTTCCTTCAGCAGTAAAAAGGCCCTAAGCATGGACTCTATTGCATCCTCATACCTCGTGCTTTTCGCTCCGGAATAGATGAATTTCAACTTGCCGGAAGCTGTCCTTGGAGGCTGATACTCATATTCGGTCGGATCAGCCAAGGCAGGAAGCAAAAGTGTACTGCAGGATTTTCTGCTGAAATACTGCTCCAGCATCCTGCTGATCGGCAATATCTTTCCAATATGCTGATGAACATACCGATAAGAATACCTGATCATAAGGTAGCTTGGACTGAATGCCTTCAAACGGAATTGGGACGGGCGATACCACTCCACGACACTCATTGATAATTGTTCCTTCGGAATCAGCTTTTTCATATAATGAATTAAGCCGAAGCTGGCGGTAAACATATAGATATAATCCTCCTGGCAGAGTCCGTAATGCTCCAGCCTCTCTTTATAAAACTTCCCGATCATAAAATCATTAATAAAGTTACCAATTCTTCCGTGACTTTTTATTTCAAGGTTATTATATTCAATCCCCCGATATTCATAGATTCCCTTCTCCTCAACATAATCCTGCTGCCTGTTTTTTCCCTCTCCTATGATGATGACCTTCCAGTCCCTTTCCTGTAAAGCAAGGGCCAGATATTGTACATAGTTTGCACCCGCTTCTCCCCGGGGAAATCTAACGCTGGCACAAAGAAAAATTCGTCTTTCCATAGGAACCTCCTTTCGTTTATTTACTACTGCTTCTCCGGAATAAAGCTGTTTTCCTTCAGATGATATCTGCTGCCCTTAAAAAGCTTATGCTTTATAACCCACCAGCCTGGAACCCAGACATAGTCATGCATCGCCGGTGCCGCACTTCCGATCATCCAGCAATTTCTGTCACAATGCTTCGTCTGCCTGCGTACCTTCTCCGCCCGATCGGATTTCCATAGCTCCTCCCAGGTCTGCTCATGAAGATTTCCCATCACCGCTTTCTCTATCATCCCATTGCAGGGGATGACATCACAGAAGGGATCGATAAAAAACGCATTCCGGGCCATATTGCAGGGCAATAGTCTTTGATTGCCATAGATGTAGTTGATCAGACCATGGTTAAAATAAGCCCGGAACCATTTCTTCGGAGATTTGCTCTTAAGCAGCTCATTGATCAGCTGCTCAAAATTCTGAGCGACATGATATTTATCATAGATCTTGTTATCTGTTTTCCGGAAATAGAAGGAGTTGTGCAGGGTAGCAGTTGCAAATTCCATATGTAAATCGTCCGATAACCGATACAGCGGAACCAGGTCCTCACAGTTCATATCCTGTACCGTCATCCCAAAGCCCACATCCGGATGCTTCATATCAACCAGGGTTTTCAATGTCTGATAGCCTCTCTCAAAGCCCTGCGGTATTCCGCGAATCGCATCATTGGTCTTCTGTAGACCTTCGATGCTGATCCGAATCCCAACCTTGGGAAATCTCTTACAGAGCGCTATGATTCGGTCCGTAAAAAATCCGTTTGTTGAAATGACAATTCTGTTTGATTTCTTATAAAGCTCCTCCACGATTTCCTCCATATCCTTTCGGACGAAGGGCTCTCCTCCCGTGATATTTGTGAAGGCCATCTCAGGGAGCTTCTTTATGTCCTCCAGCGTAATCTCCTCCTCAGGCCTCGTAGGGTCCTTAAAGCAGTCACACATATTACAACGCGCATTACAACGATAGGTAACAATTACGGTACCATATAATCTTCTTCTTGCCATACTAACCTCCAAATAACTATCAGCACTCCCTTCCTCATCCAAGCTTTCATGAGATGAGGGAGTGAAACAGGGTAATCAGCTCATGATAATGCGTTTCAGCAGAGAATTGCTCCTTAAGAATCCGATGACTGTTTTGGCCCATACATCGAACCAAATCATCATCCTCCATTGTTCGGATCCTTGCAGCCACTTCCTCCGCATTACCGGCTTCAAACAGGAAGCCGTTTACTCCCGGGATAACCAGCTCCGGAAGGCTTCCGATGTCACTGGCCAGCACAGGCTTATAATAGAGAAAGGACTCCAAGGCTGTGTTCGGCAAATTGTCATACCAAAGGGAGGGAATCAGGGTGAATCTGGCCTCCCGAATAAGGCTCTCCAGCTCCTTCCCGGACTGAAAGCCGGTAAAGGTAATCTGCTGTAATCCCTGCTGCTTTACATATTCCTTCAGCCGAATTCCTTCTTCTGTAGTATCATCCCCTACAATCACCAAGCGAAAGCCCTCCCCCAAAAGCCCATAGGCGCGGATCAGGGTATCAACACCCTTCTCTTCCGTAATTCTTCCAAAATATAGCCCATAGCTTCCGACTGTCGGTTCTATCACCACCTCCTTGCCGGTGGCAAAGGTCGGTATATGTTTCATTTTACTTTTGTCATAACCGTTTGCTTCCAGCTTCTGAAGCAGGAACCTGGAGGGTGCAATGATGGCATCCAGATGATTATATACCTTAAGGACTCTATGGACCTTCATGGCAAATACCCTGATTAGGGAGGCCGATAAGGAGTTCTTAATGCAGCGTTTCCTGATGCAGGACCGATATCCGTGGGTCAGACAATCCTCGCATATTTTCTTCTGAAACAGGAAATCAAATCTGGGACAGAGCAGAAAATAATCTGACAGGCGAAGAACAACCGGCAAACCCTTTTCTTTCGCCCCTTTGATTACGCTTGGAGATAATTTATTAATGAAATGTAGGATATAGACCAAATCCGGCTTGGTTACTGCAATTTCTCTTTTGATTGCTCGTTTGACCGAGAGTGAATAGGTACTTCGAAAAATCATCTGCAGGACTGTTCTGGGGGTTTTCCTGTATTCATCATAGTAGGTAGCATCTCTACTCCCGATAGGCTCTACAAAGAATTTAGAATATTCGGTTTCAACATTCTTATTGGAATGAATGGAGAAGGGAATCACCTCATGTCCCTCAGCCTCCAGCTTATCCTTTATATTAAACATATATCTTTCCGGACCACCGGAAATAAAGTATCTGTAGTTTACCAATAATATCTTCATTATATTTCCTATCCTGCAGTATGCACTTCAGAGTCCTTTCAGCCTATTCTCTGACTCTCCGGAATATCAGTCAGGTTAAAATATTTACCGAATGTGTAATCCCATTCATCCGGCTCAAATTTTGTAGTAACACCGTAATGGTAGAAGGTTAGCTCTCCGAAATAGGCCTTCCCCCCTTCATCATATAAATCCACTCTTACCTGGGGGAAATTCTCCGACAGCTTCTTAGCCACCTCCACCAGCTCAGCAAAATGCTCCGGCTTCTGAACCTTCGGATTGCTGTCATATCCACATCTTACGGGGATGTAGTTCCAGTCCATATCAAAGAAGGTTAATTTTAAACCCTTATCTCTCTCCGTACAGACCAATAAAAATTCCGGCTTTCCGTGAAAGCAGAAGAATTTATAATCATTCAGCGATGCGTTATCCTCCCCGATCAGCAAGCGCTCTGCAATAATTCTATTGGGTAGGTTGTAGTAATTCCACTCCTTGGTTCTACTGGAAAAATGCCTCTTGCTATAGATATTAAGCCTTTTCTTAGCCTTCTCAAAATCAAAGGTACTCTTATCCATACAGATCACGACATTGGCGCTGCCATTGGTGGTTTTTAAGACGAATTGATCCGGTAGCTTACTGAAATCTATCTCATCAAAGCTGTCCCAACAGCCGTAGCAGTCAATGAGGTATTCTGCCCCTATCTTTTCCGTGACATATTCCCTAACCTGATATTTATCCGTACAGGTTTGAGCAAGCTGATTACGCCAATAAAGCTTATACCAGGTTAGCTTTTCCGTGAAGGAAACCGGTTGCTCCAGGTGGAGCTTTCTTTTAAAAATCAGACGGTAGATGATTCTTAGATAGGTTTTATCACTCAGCCAATCCAGTAGTCCCTTTTGCTCCAGCCCATAGATGATTTTCTCTGGTTTAGCAATTACCTTTTTTAGTGTTTGCAACATAGTTCCACCTCATAAATGCGAATTTTTATTAACAACAATGATCCGTTCGGTGATAGCTGAGGGGCATACTTACTCCTCAAGGCTTCCTATATAACTCCACCGTCTCCTTAACGATATCATCCCAGTTGTATTTACTGCAGATATAATCCGATGCCATCTCCCGATACTGCTCCGCTTCCTTGGGATGATCGATCAGATACTGTAGCTTTTTTGCCAAATCGGTCCGATCCCCTTTTTTGAAAGTGATTGCTCTATTTTCTATGACCTCGGTGCACTCCGGGATATCACTTACCAGGCAGCAGTTACCATAGCTCATGGCCTCCAGCAGACTCATCGGCATCCCCTCCAAATCGGAGGGCAGGACATAGAGGTAGGCATTGCTATAAAGCTCCTCCAGCTCCTCCCCCTGAACAAAGCCGGTAAATAATATGCGGGGATCTGAGGCTGCCTGGCTCTTTACCTCTTGCAGGTATCTGTCCGTATGACTGCTATCACCGGCAATCACTAATTTCATCTGGGTTTCCACCTTAAGAAATGCATCAATCAAATAATGAAGTCCCTTCTCGGGAACAATTCTTGCCAGAAACAACAGATAACTCCTTTGCTGTAAGCCCCATGTTCGAGAAATAGATTGAGGCTCCTTCCATACCGGCCTGATGATGCCATTGGGAATATAATGCGTCCGCCGCTGGTAGGTATCCTGAAAATAATTCTGTATATTCCTGGACAATACGATGATCTCATCTGCATATTTGGCTGCTGTTTTTTCGCCGAATTTCAAATACCTGACCGCAAAGCCCCGCCATTTCGACCTTTGCCAATCCAGTCCATGGATTGTAGCGACTGTCCGGACTCCAAACAGATGGGGAAGCCAGAGCATGGCACAGGGCCCCTCGGCGTGATAATGGATCGCATCATAGCGGCCCCGCAGGGCACGGGTTGTACCAAGGATGGAATAAATGAGTGCATTATATTTGCTTTTATAGGGTGTTGGTATGTTCACCAGCTGTATCCCGTGATATTCCTTCCTACCTCCTGACGCCTTCTCCCTGCTGCCGGATGCCTCTTTCTTGTGAAGCCTTGGCCCCGTCCGGTTATAGGCATAGATCTTATGCCCTTCGGCAGCCAACCTCCTACCGATTTCCTCGATGACCACCTCAATGCCTCCCTCTCTGGAGGGAATGCGTTTATGCCCGATCATCGCTATTTTCAAGGCTTTATTACTCCCTCGATCTACCTTTTCCTCTTGTTTTTTCTGGCGCATCTGTTACTTTGCCCCTTTCCCGAACAGCACTACCGCAATTGTTTTTATCAGTATTTTAATATCCATCTTTAGGGTCCAGTTATCGATATATTCTAAATCAAGTCTTACCACATCTTCAAAATCATTGATATCGCTGCGGCCACTGACCTGCCACAGGCCTGTCAGTCCCGATTTTAATGCCAATCGTCTCTTATGCCTGTTTTCATACTGATAGAATTCCTTCTCCGTAGGAGGTCTTGTGCCTACCAGGCTCATGTCCCCCTTTAACACATTGAAGAACTGGGGGAGCTCATCCAGACTTGTTTTTCGGAGGAATCTACCCACTCTGGTAACCCGGGGATCATTCTCCATTTTGAACATACATCCCTTCATCTGATTCTGATGCATCAGCTCCTCGATACGTTCCTCCGCGTCAGCATACATGGAACGAAATTTAAGAATCCGAAAGCGCCTCCCATTTCTGCCAATTCTCACCTGCGTAAAAAATATCGGTCCCCTGGATTCAATCAGGATGGCAGGTGCTATGAACACAGTCAGTAGTAGAGTAACCATACTTCCAATGAGTCCTCCCGCCAGGTCGATTAAACGCTTCAGTATCAGCTGACTTTCTGTGAATAGCCTGGAGCTAAAGGTTAGAACATGGTAACCGCTTACCTCTCTTACGACCTTTTCATGGATTCTAAGGCCGAAGGTATTAATACTTAGATCCACTGTGATTCCCATGTTTTGAAATTCCAATACGGTCTCCTCCAAGTTCAGGTCCATAGAGATTCCATTGGGTATGTGAAGGAATACCCCATCAATCACTTCATTCCTTACCACCTCAAACATGTTCTGTATATCTGCTTTGATCATAATGCCCTTGATTTTTTGTCCAATCATGGTTTTATCCAGAATGATCAGACCGGTGATCTGATACTCCCATTCATTCTCATCCTGTAGGGTGGCCAAAAGATTGGTCACCTGATCGGAGGTGGTCATTACCATGATCTTATTACTGGAATTGCTTTTCTTATACACACCCAGTAAGATCAGCTTAAAATACTGCCGAAATATGTAGGTCGTCAGTACATTTACAAGAAAGAAACACAGAAAAAAAAGTCTTGAAAAATATGCTCCCCTTTGAAAAATAAATAGGATGGCTGTCAGAGTAACCGCAAGGAAGCAGTTAATCCTTATCACAACGAGCATTTCTTCCAGAAAACCACGCTTGAACAGCTTACTATAGGTATCATACATGTAATAAATCACAATATATAAAAGAATAACAATTACAATCGCTACACCGTAAATTCGGATATGGAACCATTGCTCCGTGATACTGCCATATCGGATCCAGGCTGCTGCCAGAAAGGATAGGATCAGGCTGCAGATATCTACCATCAATAGATATTTATTAGGCAATTCCTTTCTCATTCATGTATTCCTCACCTTTATCAAATAATTGCTTCCTCTTGGTTAAAATAATACATAAGCTAAATAGCAACAGAAGAACCATCAGGATGATGATCAAGGAATGAATCCTGAACTCCTCCCGCAAATCTGCATTATCCTCGTAATAAATCCTTCCTTCTGTGCTGGTAATCTGTTCGATTGTACCATCGGGATGTATCTCCAGCCAGAGTCCGCTCAGACCATAGATTTTTTTAAGTATATGAATAGCAACCTCTCTGCCGTCCAAGGACATTTCACTGATTGTCTTACCATTCTCCAATAGCAGTAATTGATTTCCGTCCCTGATCAGCTGATCGATGCGATCAGCTGCAGCTGAGGTTAGGTTCATACGGATGTCTTCATAATGCTCCCTTAAGCAGCTGAAATAGATTTGTTCTGTAATGATCTGATTACTGGTCTGATCTATGCTCCCATCACTGACAAGCGTTAAGAGCCCCTGCAATACCTGTAGCTCAGCTTCATTCAAACCGTCTCCGGGCTGAAACACCTCCTGACTAAAGTCCGACTGTGTACTAATCTCCATACCCTTTGTAATGCTCCATTTCGCTAATACAATAAAAATAATCAGAAATGCCATAATCATAAATGTCATACTCAGAGGTGCAGATTTTTTCTTCCTTATAGCACTGCCCCATACATGACCTTCGGATATGTTTTCCTCCAATGCGCTTCTCATACGATCTCTCCAAACTGCATTTTTCGAATTTTTGAAGGAATTACCAACCTTATCCTTTGGTAGCTTAACTGTCACAAATGTCCTTGGAAGCATTGGACACTCTGATCTCCGGGACGTGAATTAATCGATTGCATAATATTTTTTTTCATATTTCGTGTATTTTTTATACTTTCTGCCGTAATAATTAAATTGACCCATTTTTAGGTCCACCTTGTTTAGTACGGCACCAAGGATTTTGCACTTACCCTTCTCCAACTGCTTCATGACCTTTTGGGCAAGCTTATAGCTGACGGCATTTGCCTCTATCACCAAAACCAATCCATCACAATGCTTGGATATAATGGAACCGTCTACGACACTGGCCAGAGGAGGTGTGTCAATAATAATATAATCATATTCCTCCCTTAGAATACGGAGCAAATCATCAAAATACTCACTGTCCAGCAGCTCTGCCGGATTAGGAGATATGGGTCCCGTAAAAATCATATCAAGGTTACTTATGTTGGTGGAATATAATATCTCCTCAAGTCCATTCTGCCCTGATAGATAATGGGTCAGTCCCAGGACCGCACGATCCGGTTTATATCTACCGACTGTGACACTTCTTCTTAAGTCCGCATCAATAAATAGGGTTCTTTTACCACTTTCCGCAAAGGATACTGCTGTATGGAAGGAAACACTGGACTTCCCTTCGTTTGGAAGACAGCTGGTAAAGCAGACCACCTTGATATCACCACCACAGAACTGTATATTTGTTCTTAACAGCTTATAGGCTTCATTGCCTCTATAACCAATTTTATTTATCATCTCTAAGCTAACCAGCATTTTCATTCTCCTTTAACTCGCCAAGGCGGATGTTTTCTGTTTACTCCTGCCCCGTTCTTTCTTCCCTATCCTCTTCCTAGTGGCAATTTCCTCTAGTGGAATACTGCTTAGGGTTGTTATTCCCAGGTACTTTTCAACATCCTCCACTGTCTTAATAGAATCGTTGAGGAGATGGGCAAGGATAACAAGGAAGGAGGCAATCGCTATGCCTAGAATAGCTCCTAATATTGTATTCTTGTACACATCGGGGCTGGATGGAAGCTCAGGTAGATTTCCTGGTTCAACGACATTTACTTCCTCCATTCCCATGACTCCTACCATCTTTTCTATGGAAACTCTTGCAGCCGCATCTGCGATATCCCTCGCCATTCCCGCTTCAGGATAGCTTGCTGTAATCTCAAGGATTCGGGTATCTACCGGAATATCCACCGAGATTAAATCCGCCAGCTCTTCATAGCTTATTGTCAGCCCCAGATCCAGGATGACCTGTTCCATCACCGGGCGGCTTTTCACTATGATTTGATAATCCTTGGTGAGCTGGGTTCCTGATTGCAGATCATTCAAAGTCAGGATACTCTCAGTTTCCCTGTTAATTATATAAACGCTTGTCGTAGAGGTATACATCGGTGTCATTCGATAGAGGCTGATATAGGCCGCTGCTGAGGCGAACAGGATTGCACTTAGAAGAATCAGGTAGCTCCTATGTAATAATGCCTTAAGAATTTCTTTCATATTAATTTCTAAATAATCATTATTCCTAATATCCATTTTATACTCCTCTTTATTATCTAGAATTTTAAGTGTTCATTCTCAACCATAGTCATCGGATTCTCCCATAATAGCAGGCGAATTCTCTCCTCACCGAATTTCTTTCGCAGAAAAGAAACCACTTTCTTTGTATGGAGTGTTTTTTCATAAGCACCATGGGTATCCGTTCCTAAGAAATGGACCCACCCCCTTTTTAATAATTTGTGGCTGAATTTACTTCTTTTATGAAAGCCTTTGCTTCTGATGCAGGAAAAGTTCAGTTGTATATAGGCGCCCAGCCTGATGAAATCATTTACCAGCTCAGGCTCCTTCAGTAAGCACTGATATCGCTCCGTATGGGCCAGAATCGGAATATATCCTGCAAAAATACAATTATTCAGACCCTCCCACATGGACCGGAAGGTTACTCTCGGTGAAAATTCAACCAAGATATACCGCGTACCATCAATGGTAAGTGCCTCCCCACGGTTCAACGAATCGATAAGACTTGCATTATAGAATAACTCATTACCTAAGATCACCTGGAGCTCCTCTGATACCTCAGCGGCTAGCTCCGCTACCACAAAGAAGATCTCTTTCAGGCGATCGACCTCCGGATTCTTTCCGCCTGCTAAGAAATGAGGTGTGGCAACGATCACCCGGATGCCTTCATCATATGCCCGGTGCAGCATTCGTCTGGTCTCGTCAAGGTTCTTGGCCCCGTCATCAACTCCAGGCAGGATATGGCTATGAATATCGAAATATCCCTTTATAGTACCACCCCACTCATTGATGGTTCCAACATAACACCTGTCCATAGCATGTTGTTACCACTATTTTGACTTCCAATTTTTACCTCTTATGAATTATATAATAGGAATCCGTTTATTTCAACCTTATAATTGTAAATTACAGGAAATTCCGATTTACTAATTCCCCTAATTTTTAACAGCATATTGGGATATTCTCTGGCGTTTTTTTACATTCGACCGGAACCTTGAAATTCCCCTACGAAATTTCTTGTCTAGAATCCAATCAGTTTTTTACATATAGTGGTGTAATATTTCCTTTTACATGATTTTTCTAGAAATGTTTTCAGCTTTTTTGGATTTGCTTTCCGCAACCTTACAAGATTTTTCTACTCCGTCTCCATAAGCTGGCCTGTTTACAGCAGTATATGACTGCATAACCAATGATAGTGCCTAAGCCATTCATAACGACATCATCCGTCTGTGTGTATCCTCTCTTTGTGATGTATTGAACTCCTTCAATGGCAATACTGAATAGTACACCTACCGTAATGCACCACAATCCCCTATAAAATATCTTCCATAAAAGTGGTAGGAAGAACCCCAGGGGAATGAATAAAAGTATATTTTCGATGGGATTTTTTATTCCATGGAGTCCACCACAAAAGGTTTCAAATAACCTCCAGGAAACATCACCTCTTGAGCCTGGTGCTCTGGAGAGTATTGTCAGAGCAAGCACGATAAACAGGTATACACAGAACAGATACAGGAGAAAATAGTTCTTCCAGTATTCCTTTATCACTCCCACAAAGGTTTTTCTCTGACGAAAACTGTGAATCATACCAATACCATATACCACTATAATTCCGGAAACTGAAGCCGGTGGCAGCCAGGGTAAGCTCAAATTAGTTACTTCACTGATAATGATTTCGATCATATGCCTCCAAATAAGATCTGCTTATTACAGCCTGTTTTCAATAGAATAAAAGAACAGAGCGTAATCCGGGGCATGGATTAACGCTCCTTATATGATTTATGCCAACCATAACACCCATATTTTTACATGTGGTTATTATATAGCATGGCCATTATAAATTCAATTCGCAAATGTAAAAAAGAGGAAAATCCATTTACAGATTTTCCTCTTGTTCTACAAGGTACGATCATATTCCTTTTTATCTTTGCACAAGCCTGCTAATTCTCCTTACTACCCCTCTAACCTTTTTGTTCTCTATTTGCTTTTAGCGCTTCGGAAGGAGCGTGCTCCTCTGTTTTAGTATCTCATGAATGGATTTGATGGCTGCAGGTTCTCCCTCACAGGGACGCAGTCTCTTTTCCATTACTAACAGATCCCACCACCTGCCATGCTTATATCCTGTTTTCTCATAAATTCCAACCTTCTGAAAACCGAAGCTCTTATGTAGCTCCATACTGCTATCATGCTGATATGTAATCAAGGCATAGATTGTATGATAGCCCTGCTCTTTGATCAGCTCAAATAGTGTATCATACAGGGCCCTTGCTATCCCCTGTCTATGAGCCTTCTGATCGATATAGACAGCACATTCACAATCCCATGCAAAGGCCGCTCGCTCCCGAAACTTCGCACAATAGGCATAGCCTATGATTTCTCCGTCTCTTTCATAAACCAGCCAGGGAAAATGCTCCAGAACCGTTTCCATCCGCTTTTGAAATTCCTCCAATGGAATCAGATCGTATTCGAAGGTTATCGCTGTATGTATGATATAGGGTTCGTAGATCCTAAGAATGGCAGGAGCATCCTCTAGGGTTGCCAACCTGATTATTGATTTCTCCATCATAAGCTCCTATGAAAAGATATTCTTCCTATATTATAACACCATGACCTTTCCTTGTCATGTGATACTCCATAATCCTTTGGGTCAAACATTGCTTGATGTTACTATGTCTTATAAGTTTCTTGAACCTGTGGTTCATCATTATTCGCTGTATGAAGTGTATGGATAAAAAGATAGGGCATCCTCCTCCTTGTCCACGGAGCATAGTTTTACTCCGAGGATCATGATGATGATGCCCTTATTCCTATTTATGATTGATGCATAACCCTAATGATCATCCTATGATTCAGTCAGGATCAGCTTACTTCTCCACATGATGACAAGCCACCAAATGTCCCTGCTTCATCTCAAGCTCCGGCTTTACCTCCCTGCACAGATCGGTTGCACGAGGACAGCGTCCGGCAAAGGGACAGCCCTTTGGTGTATTGATCGGGCTAGGTACATCACCGGTCAGAATCTGGCGCTTCTTCTGGGCTTCCTGATCCGGATCCGGAATCGGTACTGCGGACAGCAGAGCCTGGGAATACGGGTGAAGTGTGTTTTTATATAATTCATTACTGGTTGCCAGCTCCACGATATTGCCTAGATACATTACCGCAATTCGGTCACTGATATATTTTACAATATTTAAGTCATGGGCAATGAACAGGTAGGTAAGGTTCAGCTTTTTCTGAAGATCATGGAGCAGATTAATGATCTGGGATTGGATGGATACATCCAGCGCGGAAATCGGCTCGTCACATACAATGAACTCCGGCTCAATCGCAAGCGCTCTTGCAATCCCGATACGCTGACGCTGTCCACCGGAGAACTCGTGGGGGAAGCGGTTCGCGTGCTCCTTATTTAAGCCTACCAGCTCCAGCAGTTCATATACTCTTTGCTGACGCTTATCCTTATCATACATATTGTGTATGATCATTCCCTCTTCAATAATGGAACCGACCGTCATACGGGGATCCAGAGAGGAATACGGATCCTGAAAGATAATCTGAGCCATCTTAGCAAAGGTAAACAGAGTTTTACGATTGATTTCCATATCCTTCTTACCATGGTAAAGAATTTTACCGGTGGTAGGAGGATAGATCCCCATGAGTACCTTGCCGAAGGTGGACTTACCACAACCGGACTCACCTACAAGCCCTAAGGTTTCACCCTTCATTATATCAATATTAACATGATTAACAGCCTTCAGGATGCCGTCAGATACCCTGAAATGCTTGGATACATTTTGTACTTCAACCAGCTTCAGCTGATCATTACCCGGTTTATTCTTTTTCTTATCCATTTATTCTCCTCCATCCTGAGCACCCGGGCAATCCGGATGCAATAACCAACATGCGGACTTATGGTTCTTCTCAGGCTCGAAATGAGGCGGCATCTCTGTCAGGCAGATCTTCATGGCATAAGGACATCTGCTGGCAAACGGACAGCCTACCGGAGGATTTAAAAGATCCGGAGGAGTTCCGGCGATGGATACCAATCTTTCACTGCGATCCATATCTGTCTTGGGAAGGCTCTTCAGCAATGCCTTTGTATATGGATGGGACGGGTGGTAGAAGATATCCTCCGCAGTACCGGTCTCAACAATTTTACCTGCGTACATAACCGCCACGCGGTCAGCCATACTTGCAACAACACCAAGATCATGGGTAATCAGGATAATCGCTGTATTGGTCTGTTCCTTGATTTCCTTTAGAAGATCCATAATTTGTGCCTGTATGGTAACATCAAGTGCTGTCGTAGGCTCATCAGCGATCAAAAGCTTTGGAGCACAGGACAGAGCCATCGCTATCATTACTCTTTGTCTCATACCACCGGAAAACTCATGAGGATATTGCTTTGCACGCTGCTTCGTATTGGGGATTTTAACAATCTCCAGCAAACGAATAGCTTCCGCTGTTGCCTGCTCCTGAGTTAAATTCTGATGGTGACGGATTGCTTCCGTCAGCTGCTTACCCACCTGCATTGTGGGATTCAAACAGGTCATGGGATCCTGGAAGATCATGCTGACATCCTTACCGCGGATCTTCATCATTTCCTTCTCAGAAGCATGAACGATATCTTTATCTGCTAATATAATTTCACCGCTTACAATTCTTGCCGGAGGCATGGGGTTTAGCTTCATGATGGTCTGAGCTGTAACGCTCTTACCACAACCGCTCTCACCTACAATGGCAAGCACTTCTCCCTGATTTAGGTCAAAGGAAATCCCGCGGACTGCTTTTACCTCGCCGGCATAAGTATCGAAGGATACATGTAAATCTTTGACTTCCAATACTTTATTCATTCGATTACCTCCTTAACCTTGGATCTAATGCATCACGCAAGCCATCACCTAATAAGTTAAAGGATAGCATGGTTAAACTGATGCAGATAGCAGGAATTAACATCTGTGAGGGGTAGGTCTGGAAAACAATACTTCCCTCACTGGCCATCATACCCCAGCTAGACTTCGGCACCGGAACACCAAGTCCGATATAGCTCAAGAAAGCCTCTGTAAAAATTACGCTGGGAATTGCTAAGGTCATATTGACAATAACTACACTAAGGGTATTCGGAATCAGATGCTTAAATATGATTCTGGAAGGCCTCGCACCCATAACCCTGGCAGCTGTAATATAATCCTGCTGCTTTAAGCTCATAACCTGGCCACGGACCAGTCTGGCCATTCCTGTCCAACCTACTGCTGCATAGGCTACTACCATCGTCATCACGCCGGGCTCTAGTACCATCATGAGCAGTATTACGATGATTAGATAGGGAATACCATTAATGATTTCTATGATTCTCATCATGAGATTATCCACAGCTCCTCCAGCGTACCCGGAGATACCACCATAGATAATACCAATGATACAGTTGATAAATACTGCTGTAATAGCGATAAATAAGGAAACTCGACCACCTGACCAAATTCTTGTGAATATATCACGGCCTAAGGTGTCCGTTCCAAATATATGCAGATGACCATCCTCTGCATCCCTTGTAAACATAGGAGCATCGGTGTGATCATAATGCTGTTCACTGATGGTATAAGGGGATACAATCGGCACTATGATGGACATCGCGGCGATGAATAATATAATTGCCAGACAAACCATCGCCACCTTATTCTTTTTGAGTCTGTGCATCGCATCCTTCCAATAGCTGATGCTCGGCCTGGATATGCCTTCACTTTCTACGGTATTGCTGCCGACCCAATCAAACATATTCTTCTCTATCTTCTTCTCTATCTTCTTGTCCATCGTATCACTCCTTTACTTCCGTCAGTTTAACACGGGGATCAATGAAACCATAAGCCAGATCAACGATCAGGCTGGCGATAATCAGAAAGGCACCATAGAATAAGGTGATCCCTGAAATCATCGTATAATCCTGAACCTTAATGCTGTTAACGAAGAACTTACC
>JAEYRK010000057.1 GCA_023435645.1 Bacillota bacterium | reverse complement strand
TAATTCTCTAGGTGCTCATCTACGGATTTTACTAAGGTATTCAGCTTGGATAAGAGCCATTTGTCCATTACCGGAAGCTTCTCGTAGTCCAAGGTATACTTTGTAGCATCAAAATTATCAATGTTGGCATAGAGTACAAAGAAGGCATAGGTGTTCCAAAGGGTACCCATGAACTTTCTCTGCCCTTCCGTAACTGCACCATGGTGGAAGCGGTTTGGTATCCATAAGGCAGAGTTGATATAGAAATTCCAACGGATTGCATCCGCGCCGTGTTGCTCCAATGCCTCAAAGGGATCCACCGCATTCCCTTTTGATTTGGACATCTTCTGTCCGTTCTCATCCTGTACATGGCCAAGGACGATACAGTTCTTAAACGGTGCCTTGCCGAAGATTAAGGTGGAGATAGCCAGCAGGGAATAGAACCAGCCCCTGGTCTGATCCACCGCCTCACTGATAAAGTCAGCAGGGAAATTATCCTCGAAAACCTCTTTATTCTCAAAGGGATAGTGCCACTGTGCGAAGGGCATGGAGCCGGAATCATACCAGCAGTCGATTACGGGCTTCACACGGGTCATCAGCTTACCGCATTCCGGGCATCGAATGGTTACCTCATCGATGAAGGGACGATGCAGCTCAATATTCTCCGGGCAATTCTCGGACATGGATTTTAACTCTGCAATGCTTCCGATGCAATGACGATGGCCGTCCTCGCATTCCCAGATCGGAAGAGGTGTTCCCCAGTAGCGGTCACGGGAGAGACCCCAATCCTGTACATTCTTCAGCCAGTCACCAAAGCGTCCCTGGCCGATGCTTTCCGGCATCCAGTTAATTGTGTTGTTATTGGCAATTAATTCATCCCTAACAGCGGTCATCTTTATGAACCAGGATTCTCTTGCATAATAGATTAACGGTGTATCACAGCGCCAGCAGAACGGATAGCTATGCTCAAACTTCAGGATCTTGAATAGTAATCCCTTCGCCGCCAATGCTTTCATGATCGGTTCATCGGCTTCCTTGCAGAACATTCCGGCAAAATCGGTAGCCTCGGGCTTGAATTCACCCTTGCCGTCGATCAGCTGAACGAAGGGCAGATCATATGCCTTACCGACTCTGCTATCATCTTCACCGAAGGCCGGCGCAATATGAACGACACCGGTACCGTCGGATAGCGTTACATAATTGTCACAGGTTACAAAGTAGGCCTTCTGATCCGGCTTCGCATAGTCAAATAGGGGCTCATATTCTGTGAACTCCAGCTCCTTGCCGGTATAGGTTTGCTCCACCTCATAATCCCCTTCAAGAACCTTCAGCAGCGCTTCTGCCAGGATATATTTCTCGTATCCAACAGCTTCCCCAGCTTCCTTCCCGTGGTCATGGCCGTGGTCGTGTCCGCAGGAGCAGCCCTCCTTCTTAAGGACATTGCCCTTCGCATCCACCAATACCTTAACCTTCACATAGGTCTCTTCCGGATTCACGCAGAGACCGACATTCGAGGGCAGAGTCCAGGGGGTAGTGGTCCAGGCCAGGATGTATTCATCCTTCGTTCCCTTTACACGGAATTTGGCGATGATGGACTTTTCCTTCACATCCTTATAACCCTGAGCCACTTCATGGCTGGATAGCGGTGTTCCACATCTAGGACAATAGGGCACAATCTTGAAGCCCTTATATAGCAGCCCCTTATCCCAGATCTGCTTTAAGGACCACCACTCGGATTCAATATACTCATTATGATAGGTAACATAAGGGTCATCCATATCTGCCCAGAAGCCCACAGTTCCTGAGAAGTCCTCCCACATGCCCTTATACTTCCATACACTCTCCTTACATTCCTGCAGGAACGGCTCTAGGCCGTATGCTTCAATCTGATCCTTACCGTTAATGCCAAGCTTCTTCTCAACCTCCAGCTCTACCGGAAGTCCGTGGGTATCCCAGCCGGCCTTACGAAGCACCTTATGGCCCTTCATTGTTCGATATCTGGGAATCATATCCTTGATTACTCTTGTCAATACATGGCCGATGTGCGGCTTTCCGTTGGCGGTCGGCGGTCCATCATAGAAGGTGAAGGTCTCCCCATCTCTTCTCTCTTCAATACTGGCCTCAAAAATCTTATTCTCCTTCCAAAACTGCTCCGTTTTCTTCTCTCTTTCGACAAAGTTCAAATCCGTAGTCACCTTATCGTACATGCCATTTTCCTCCTTATACTGATTTACTGCTATTTCTTTCATATTCATCTGCTGCTCCTTAAGAGCAATCCCGTTTCTTACCTATAGGTTTTACCATATCAGATGGTTTTTATCGATTGGATTGCTTGCTTTCCATAATAAAAAAGCTCCCATCCGAAAAAGGATGAGAGCATATGCTGTCATTTAACCACCTGTTTCACGTACTCTGCAGTAAACTGCTTCTATACATTATCTGAATAACGGTAGATACCGGCTTAACCTACTGGGCAAACTGCCTTTGGATCTTGCAGCTAGGGAGTGATTTTCAGCCATCTGCTACTCATACCGGGCTTACACTATCCCCGGCTCGCTGGAAATTTTGCAGGATGCTTACTGTCTCCGTCATCGCTTTTATCAATTTTGTTTATAATAGTATAGAAATCCTTTATTGTCAATAGTTTTCTTATAATTTCCATTCCGGATATCAGGATAAGTGGGATACTCCATGATACTACATGCTTGACTATTTCAGGATTTAGGTATATGTTGTGATATGATGGTACAATTAAAATCGGAGTAAATTGTAAGGAGCGTTCTATGGAAAAACAAAATCTGACTTTATTAACAGACTTTTATGAGCTAACCATGATGCAGGGTTATTTTAATAATAGAAATAATGATGTTGTTGTTTTTGATGCCTTCTACCGTGAGAATCCCAGTGGTGGTGGTTATGCGATTTGTGCGGGCCTGGAGCAGCTGATGGACTATATCAAAAATCTCCGGTTCTCAGAGGATGATATTGCGTATCTTAGAAGCTTAGAGGTCTTTGAGGAGAACTTTTTAGCATATTTGAAGGACTTCCGGTTTACGGGTGATATCTATGCCGTTCCCGAGGGGACTGTCGTATTTCCGACGGAGCCCTTGGTGAAGGTGATTGCTCCGATTATGGAGGCTCAGCTGGTGGAGACCGCTCTCTTAAATATTATTAATCATCAGAGCCTGATTGCAACCAAGGCTTCCCGTGTGGTATATGCTGCAAAGGGAGAGCCGGTGATGGAGTTTGGCCTTCGCAGAGCCCAGGGCCCGGATGCCGGAACCCTGGGTGCAAGAGCAGCAGTCATTGGAGGCTGCATGGGCACCAGCAATGTTCTATCTGCGAAGCTCTATGATATGCCGGCCTTGGGTACCCATGCCCATAGCTGGATTATGAGCTTTGACGACGAGCTCACTGCCTTCCGTAAATATGCAGAGTTATATCCACAGAATACCACTCTCCTGGTGGACACCTTTGATACCCTCCGTTCCGGAGTTCCCAATGCCATTAAGGTGTTTCAGGAGCTGAAGGAGAAGGGTACGATGCCCTTGAAGTATGGTATTCGATTGGATAGCGGAGATCTAGCCTATCTCTCCAAGAAAGCCAGAAAAATGCTGGATGCTGCCGGCTTCCCGGATGCCTCCATAACCGCTTCCAGTGATTTGGACGAATATATCATTGATTCTTTAAAGACTCAGGGTGCAAGAATAGATTCCTGGGGTGTGGGCACGAAGCTGATTACCTCTAGGGACTGCCCCTCCTTCGGTGGAGTATACAAGCTGTCCGCCATCAAAAAGGGCGATCAATTCATTCCTAAGATCAAGCTCTCCGAAAACCAGTGGAAAATCACCAATCCCGGCAATAAGAAAATCTATCGTATCTATGAAAGAGAAAGCGGTAAAATCAAGGCAGACCTGATCACACTGGCGGACGAGACCTTCACTGAGGACATGCCCCTCCTGCTCTTCGACCCTATTGCCACCTGGAAGAAGACCTATCTGGAGCCGGGCTCCTATACCCTCCGTGAGCTTCTCATACCAGTATTTCTTCAGGGACGCTGTGTTTACAATTCCCCCTCTGTTATGGATATTCGGGCATACTGCACAAGGGAGCAGGAAACCCTCTGGGATGAGGCAAGACGTCTTGTGAACCCTCATATTGTTTATGTAGATTTATCCAATAAGCTCTATCAGCTGAAGACTCAGCTTCTTGACAGCTATAATGAGGGGTAACTGTCACATTTTGCATGCAGATTTTGAGAGAATCTGCTGGTTTTTTACCTTCTATATGATATACTGAAATTAGCTTAAGTAAGGGAGGGATTCTGTTTGAAAAAGGGAAGGCTTGTGATTGCCTCGGCAACAGCTGTCATGCTGTCTTTGTCAGGCATTCTGGCTTATAATCTGATCACAGACCGCCAACATGCGTCAATGGATGCCGGTACCGCATCTGCCATGACTGTCCCCGCAGAAGATATCATTCAAAAAAATCAGAACGCAGGGAATTCCGGTAATTATACATATATTCCTCCTGTCTTTGAATATGATGATAATAATCAAATTGAGGATGTAACGAATATGGATGAAATCATTCCTACCGAAGCACCCTGGACCCCAGCCACACAAATGGATCTGGAGCCCTCCAGCATTACCGTCTTCGTAAACAAGGAATTTGCACTGCCTGAGGATTATGTACCAAAAAATTTAGAAATTCCCAATGTTTTATTTGATATTGAAGGATATGATGAGAGAAAGCTGCTCCGTCCGGAGGCGGCGAGAGCTTTAGAGCAGCTGTTTGCTGCTGCTCAGGCTGATGGATATACCCTGTACGGTGTATCCGGATATCGATCCTATGCAAGACAAACCATGATTTTTAAGGATAATATTGTGAAGAAGGGCAAAAAGCACACGCTGAAGTATTCAGCCGTTCCCGGCACCAGCGAGCATCAGACCGGCCTAGCTATCGATGTATCAACGAAGCAGATGAAGTACCGACTGGTTACCACCTTTGCTAACAGTCCGGAGGGTAAATGGCTGGCTGAGCATGCCCATACCTACGGCTACATCATACGTTATCCAAAAAACCGTTCCAATATAACCGGCTATGCTTATGAGCCCTGGCATATCCGTTATGTGGGAAAGGATTTGGCTCAATATCTCTACATCAATGATTTGACCTTGGAGGAATACTATCGTTATACCCCAAGCGAAGACTTTGATTTTGAGAAGCAATATGCAGAGCTGATCAATTATACTCCCCCTATCACCCCCACGCCTATTCCGGATGAGACCATATCTCCGCTTCCCGGTGATCTTGATGGGGATGGCATTGTGGATGATTTGGATGGAGATGGCATCGCAGATGATACCGATGGCCTTACGGACGAGGATCTGACCGGCGGCGGGAATTTCGATCTCGATGGCCCGGGAGAAGGTGAAATAAAGCCCGAAGACCCTACGGATCCTTCCGGAGAGGATACTCCGGTGAAAACTGATCCCGACAGCTCTCCGTCAGAAACTCCTGAGAACGACCCACACCAGCCGAATGATGGAGCAATCAGCCCCCCGGGTAGTCCTACCGAAGAGGCCCCCTCCGATCCAAACGAAGCAGAACTTCCTACTGCTTCAGGCCCGGCAATCAATACCCAAGAGGAGGAAGGTCTCCTTCCTTAGCAAGTCCTTGAAGGATGCAGCTGTTAACAGGTAACTGTCCTGATATAAAATTGATCAATGTTTAGCAAGAAAAAAGAGATTTTTATGGATTATTATGCTATACTATAATCCGAAAGTCTCTTTTTGGCTTTCGTATTCCTTCGTCCCATGGGACGAACATCAAGGAGGTATCTATGCGCCTGTTTTTTGCTCTACTTTTTTTACTTTTATTTTTTATCATCAGTATTCCTCTCTTCCTGATCGAATATATCATCGGGAAATTCAATCATAGGGCTATGGTTTCCAGCTCACAATGGATTGTTGTTCAGGCCTTCCATGTTATCCTGTTTATCTCAGGAGTGAAGCGTACGGTTCTTGGCTTAGAAAATGTTCCGAAGAACGAACCTGTGCTATACATCGCAAATCATAGAAGCTATTTCGATGTTCCGATTGCTTATGTTTCCCTCCCCACTCTGACAGGCTTTATGGCAAAGAAGGAAATCGCCAAGATCCCCTTCCTACGTACCTGGATGCGGTTTTTACAATGTCTCTTCTTAGATCGGCAGGACATCAAGCAGGGTTTGAAAACGGTCCTACAGGGAATAGAACAGATCAAAGCCGGTTATTCTGTGTTTATATCACCAGAGGGAACCAGAAATCACGAGAAGGAGATGCTTCCCTTTAAGGAAGGCAGCTTTAAGATTGCCGAGAAGACTGGTTGTGCCATCATCCCTGTCGCCTTATCCAATACAGATGAGATCTTTGAAAATCATTTTCCTAAGATTAAGGCAACCCATGTGGTAATGGAATTTGGTAAGCCGGTTTATCCTAACAGTCTGGATAAGGAACAGAGAAAATTCCTTGGTTCCTATGTACAGGAGATCATTCAGAAAATGCTTGAGAAAAATGCTTCCTTATTATAGGAGGGCTTGTCGAATTTTTCAGCGCTAATTTTATATTTCCCTATTTATTTTTCAATGAAAAGATGGTACAATAAACGTTGCCCTATCAGGGAGAATATGAACACGTACAAATTAGGAGGTACATAATTCATGGGAACCGTTATTACCGTATTAATTATAGTAGCAGTTATCGTACTTGCTGTATTTATTACTCTGTATTTCGTAGGAAGGAAGCTTCAGAGGAAGCAGGAAGCCTCCGAAGCACAGATGAAGGCTGCTGCTCAGACCTTCACCATTCTGGTTATTGATAAGAAGAAAATGAAGATGAAGGATGCCAATCTTCCGAAAATGGTTCTGGACCAGACACCTAAGTATATGCGTGCTTCCAAGGTACCGATTGTTAAGGCTAAAATAGGACCGAAGGTATTATCCCTGGTCTGTGATGCTAAGATTTTTGATCTGATTCCTATCAAGAAGGAAGTTAAGGCAGTGATCAGCGGCATCTATATTATGGATGTCAAGGGATTACGAAGCGGCCTCGAGGCGAAAACGGAGAAGAAGGGCTTATTCAAAAGACTAAAAAGCAGACAGACTGGAAAATAATGAATCATCTTCCTCTTACCTTTATGACATCCTTGTTGTATGGTAAGAGGATTTTTATTACTCATAGAAGGGAAATGCCTATGTATAAGAAAAACCTATGGATGTTTGCTGTGATAGGAATCCTATCCGTAATCCTGCTGTCCGGTGTTATCCTCTATTCCTTCCGTCTCCAGGAGCATAAGGACAGGTTGGATCAGGGAGCGGAGGATATCTCCCCTGCAGCCACAAGCACTGCGGAGGAAGAGGAGCTGAACGGTATATCAGTCCAAGATGAGTTAGCCTCTATAGACGATAAAGACGACTTGAAGCAAGGAGCCGACAGCTCTCTGCCGGGTATATTATCTCCCACTCCCACCTCAATCATCACTCCCACTGTTTCACCAACACCAATTGTGGAGGATCCTATTGTCCTGGCCTTCGCAGGGGACATAAATCTGGATGAGGACTCCAAGCCCGTGGCTCGTTACGACAGCCAGGGACAGGGAATCCTTGGCTGCATTGCTCCGGAGCTAATCGAGGAGATGACTGCAGCAGATATCATGATGCTGAATAATGAATTTGCATATAGCCTTCGGGGGACGGAGGAGCAGAATAAATCCTATACCTTCCGGGCCGCTCCGGAAAGAGTCGGAATCTTAAAGGAGATGGGGGTGGACATCGTTTCCCTTGCCAATAACCATGCCCTGGATTTTGGAATGGAGGCTCTGATGGATACCTTCACCACCCTGGAGAATGCAGAGATTGATTATGTCGGAGCCGGGGATAACCTGAGCAGAGCAAAGGCCCCTGTATACTATACGATCGGTAACACCAAAATCGCTTATGTAGCCGCTTCCCGTGTCGTCTTTGCCATGGACTGGTATGCTTCAGAGACCAGCCCCGGTATGATTGGAACCTATGATCCCACCCTGCTGCTGGAGGTAATTAGGGAGGCTTCTGCGCAGAGTGATTTTGTTGTCGTCTATGTTCATTGGGGTGTGGAACGGACGAATTACCCAACCGATTATCAGAAGAAGCTTGCCAGACAGTATATCGATGCTGGTGCAGATGCAGTCATCGGATGCCATCCCCATGTACTCCAGGGCTTGGAGTATTATAAAGGGAAACCGATTGCATATAGCCTCGGCAACTACTGGTTCAATAATACTACCAGAGATGCCGGTCTCTTAAAGATCATCCTTCCTCCTGAGGGCGGAATGAAGGTCCAACTGCTGCCCACCCTGGGGAAAAACACCTATACCTCCCTGATTACCGATTCCGATCAGCGGGAAGCATATTTTCGCTTTATGGAGGAAATCTCCTTTGGAGTAGCCTTTGACGATGAGGGGTATGTAACAGCCCTCGACCCGGAAGCTGATTAAAGCCCCCGAGAGCTTGATGCTTGAAGCAAAGCCCGATCAATTACTTCGCCGTACCCCCTGGTTTTCTTGTCTCTAGATTGAACTTACCCGAATCTTTACCTGATTTTCCGACATCCGGACACCTCGGTCCCATAGCTCATATCTTAGGATTGCCCTGATTTCATCCTCTTCCTCCGTCATAAGGATTATAGAATCGGTAATCTGAAAGCTTAGACTTCCATGGGGGGTCTGATAAACTGCTTGAGTTTCCTCGGCAGGATCAAAAACCATATGGGTATGAATTCCCGGACCCTCCTTCTTCATAACGATTTGCTCCGCTGAGAGCTTCAAGATATTCTTTACCTTACCGGTCCCATCCTCTGATTCTTCTTCATAGCGGATATAATGCTTACCGTTTAGATATTGGTAGCTTCCCTCCGATCTTGAGGCCACCGCCTCCTTACTATCTCCATCCTGTATCCCCTCAAGGGTTATCCTGACTTCCTTCTTCATTACGCTCTCCTTCAGTCGCTCTTTCCTTCGCTCTTTGCTTCCTTCTTTGCTTCGTTCTATCGTCTTTCCCTTCCCTACTTCAGGAAACAAGAATATCCCAGACGTTCCACTGCATTCATTGTATCGCTAAACCCTTGCTCGTTCAAGGGTAAATCCTTATTACAGCTCTTCTTGATTCCATTGTATAGGATAAGCACTTCCTGGCAAGAATTCAATTATCATTACGATATCGTACATAGAATTCGGATCAAATCAAATGCTTAGCCGGCATGGTGTTTCAGTGTGTTTTTTATGCGGAAATAGGCTGTCGGCCAAATAAGGAGGAGCTATGTTTATTACAATACCAAAACAGTACAACAAAACCTATGTTAAGCTCAGGGCTGCATCGATGAATTACTGGCTGCTGCTGATCCTGATTTTCCTATCCTGGGCAGGCATCTGCATCATTCGTACCCAGGCTGCCAATGATCGTAGTCTTCAAGAGGGTATTGCCCACGAAATCATCCGTTTCCATGTCATCGCCAACAGTGATCGCCCGGAGGATCAGCAGCTGAAGCTCCTGGTAAAGAATGAATTGGTAAAGGAGCTGTCTCCTAAGCTAAAAAGCATTTCAAACATTTCAGAAGGTAGGGCTGTCATTGAGGCTGAGCTACCCTCCATACAGGATTTGGCTGAGGAAATGATTGCTGCGCAGGGCTATCACTATCCGGTAACCGTCAGCTTGGGACCGGTCTATTTCCCTATGAAGCAATACGGAGATTACACCTTTCCCCCCGGTAATTACGAAGCCCTTCGGGTTCAGATTGGGGAAGCTGCCGGTAAGAACTGGTGGTGTGTCATGTTCCCTCCGCTCTGCTTTGTAGACGAGACTTACAGTATCGTGGATACTGAAGCCGAGAATCAGCTAAAGTATCTGTTAACCGAAGAGGAATATGACTCCCTGAAGGGTAAGCCCCTCCCAGTGAAGTATAAATTCAAGCTGTGGGATTCCTTTAAAAAGCTGCTTGGTGGTTGATTGTAAACGAAAAGGTTCTGTGGTAGAATACGGATATCAACGAAAGTATGGGAGAAACCTATGAATTCGATTACAACGAAGGCTTATGCGAAAATAAATTTGGGTTTGGATGTTCTACGAAAGCGGGAAGATGGATACCATGAGGTCCGTATGATTATGCAGTCTGTTGACCTGTATGACACGCTGACGATAAGTAAACACGTGGATGGAGAAATCAAACTCCGGACTAACCTTCCCTGGCTTCCGGTTGACCGCAGAAATATTGTATATAAAGCTGCAGAGCTGTTCCGGGAGACCTTACATATTAAGGATGGAATCCATATTACCCTAAATAAAAGAATCCCCGTAGCAGCGGGGATGGCGGGAGGCAGCAGTGATGCTGCGGCCACCTTAAAGGGATTGAATCAATTGTTTCGAAGCGGCTTAAGTGACGCTGAGCTGAAGAAGCTGGGCGTTACACTGGGTGCCGATGTGCCTTATTGCATCCAGCTAGGAACTGTATTGTCGGAAGGCATCGGCGAGATTTTATCCCCCTTAAGGCCCATGCCGGACTGCCATCTTCTGCTTGTGAAGCCGGACATCAGCGTTTCCACGAAGTATGTCTACGAGCATCTGAAGCTATCCGGCGGTGTTACCCATCCGGATATCCCAGGAATGCTTGCGGCAATTGAGCAGGGGAATCTATACCAGCTTAGCTCTAGGATGGATAATATCCTGCAAACTGTAACCATAAAGGAGTACCCCATCATAGATGAGATTAAGGAGCTTATGAGGGCCCACGGAGCTCTAACCTCTCTGATGAGCGGTAGCGGGCCAACTGTGTTTGCAGTCTATGACAGCCTTCCTGCTGCCAAGGCCGCTTATCAGTACTTCCTCCAGTCAGGTCACGGCAAGATGGTGCACCTAACAAAGCCATACCGGCCATAACACAGCCCATTCCAAGGCCGCTGTGTTCCTTTATCGGATCTCCGATGCATCCTTCGGAAGCTTTTGAATGTCCTTTACGAATTCCATGGTTCTATGATCCTGACCAAAGTCATATTCGTAGCCCATTGCTTCACCTACAAATACAGCAGTTTCCCGGAATAACTCCCCCATTCCCATCAAAGCATCCCAGAGCTTCTCCGGTTCTGCCGGGGGATAGGTCATCAAAAGCTTCTTCCAGAGCTTGTCCGGTAGGAACTTATCCAGATATTTACCGTTCTTACCGACACTAAGTGAGAAATCCGTTAATATCCCTGCATACCAGAATAGCATCATAAGCAGCATTGGCCGTACATAGAGATTTAAATGATCCATGGCATAGAGCAGCTCTCCCCTCCATAAGCCCTTAGCGACATAGGGAGACACCCACCAAAATTCATTGCAGCAATGGTCAAAGCCTATCCGTGAGGGTCTCTTCACATGATAATCCTCATCGGAGGGAACAGAAAGCCTTGGGAGGACACCCTCCTTATCCAGAAGTAGGAGGGTCAGCTTCTCTTTCTTACATTCCTCAATAGAGGCTTCCACCGTCTGCAAGGTCAGGTCGATACGGTTACCATCCATAAATTGCATCAGGTAAGCATAGCGGGTCTTCGGATCTGTAGGCTCCGAAGCATAGAGGACATTGATATCCGGCTCCTGCATCACGACCAGCTCGCCAAACGCCTTAAGCCAGGCTTTATCCAAAATATAGGGCTCCGTCTCAGTAACTACATATACCACATCAAAGTCCTGAAAGATGTCCCTTGGAGCCCCCGGGTTAGCTCTTGAACCATTCAGATAAACTGCCCGTATCCGATCCTCCCGCTCTGCGAAGCCTAAAATGAGCTCCAGCATTTCCTGTTCTGTTCTCATGATACCCACCTCAGAAGAGTTCTCTTTCTATACAAAAGCACTAATTCCTTGAACAACTCATTGTAATTGTCCTTATACCTCTTTTCCACAGGCCTTGCAGTACTTCGCATCCTCATCATTTAAAGCCCCGCAGCTTCTGCATTTTACCTTAATGATTTCCTTCGGCTTCGCCAAATCCTCTTTTTTATCAAAGGCATCCACATTACTGATTACATCATTTAGCATCCCTCCGGCTGCTTCTGTATAGGGTCTAAGATCCTCTCTAGCTTTCTCCGGATCCAGTATAATTCCCGACCCGGCAGCACCTCTGGCACCAACCCTCATCATAAACTGCCCAATAATCACGAGAAGCATTCCAATCAGCGGTCTGCTAAAGGATGGAGTTTTACGCGTCATCATCGGTCCAAAGGAATTCATCTCTTGATTCATAAATCCAAAGAAGGAAAAGAATATGGAGATGAATAAAATAAAACCTAAAATCGTTAATCCCATTCCGATATAGTAGATCGCTTTCCGTTGTTCTGATATTTTTGCCATGCTATTACCTCCCATTGAATTACTCAGTACTCCTCCTTATATCATACCACAGAACACAGCAATTGGGATTAAATTTTCATTATAACTGATCAATGTCACCCTTAAGGCTGTTTTCCTATGATAGAGCACTCGTCACAGCATAGATATACTTGTGTAGCTTCTCAGGTTACCTCTGCTAATTTGAAAGAGGAAGGGTAAAGCATTTCGCTCCTTTGATTTACTGTTCCTATATTAAATAAAAAGGGGTTGTCATAAACCCTCTGGTTCTATAGACAACCCCGTAATTACATTTGCATCGGTTATGAGTGATCCTCTTATTTTGTAACAGTGACACCGACCGTTTTCTCCTTGCAGCCGGAATCTCTCCATTCCTCCAGCTTACGAACGGCTTCCTTCATTGTATCATTACATATCCCGGGAAGTCCTCCGCCCCAGGCCTTTGTTGCTTCATCAAAGCCTTTCTTAACAGCTTCTATCATGGTATCAGCCTTTGAAGGATCTCCTCCGGTTAATGCCATTGCAAAGGAAACCAGGCGGTCCGAGGTCTGCTTGACACCCCAATATCCATCCTCTGCAATATCCTTCTGTGCCTGGGCTCTGGTCTCTGGGTCTACCTTTACCTTACCTTCCCTGAGCAGTGCATAAATATCCGTACTATCATGAAAGGTCTCGCCCTGCTTTAACAGCATCTTCTCTACCAGGCTTTTTAGACTCTGTGACCTTCTTTCTGCTTCCTGCATCAGTCTCTGTACTGTCCCATTGTCCCTTTGGTATACCTTTTTGCCATCGGCTTCGCTGCTCTTCTCATAGACTGCTGCTGCCTCTACGGTCTGATTCTGCACCTTTTCCTGCCCGGTGTTCGATGTTCCCGGCCTAGGTTTCACAGCTGTGCTTTCATATCCATCCATAACCTTTGAGATGTTATCCACACTCATGTTATCCTCCGTTTCTAGAAGACCCACTGCCTTCTGCTTAAATTCCCATCCTTGGTTTGGAGGAGCTCCCTCCTTGGTAAAAGTGAATGTAAAACCCCATGCGGGCCAGGCTTCTAATTTGCCGGGTACATGAGGTTTTACTACCTACAATCTATATATCGGTATAAGCGAACCATTTCTTAATATGGATGAGATTATTTTCTATGGTATCTCTGTTATGAATTAGAATGCAGCATCGACCTTCTTCATTATGATGAGCTTATCTCCCTCTCTAATCCGATCATCCTCCATGTTATTGATATTCATAATGGAATCGACTGTCGTATAATATCTCTTCGCTATCTTCCAGAGACTGTCTCCCGGCTTAACCACATACCCGATTAGTCCCGGCATAGCCTGGAGCTTCTCCAGATCCAAATCTGTTACCTCGACATCTGTGATAATCGGCTCCACCACTTTATCAAAAACAATTGTGTTCAGGTTAATGGACGCCTTAACCTCAATCTCATCACTGTCCAGCATCATGACACTCAGGCTATCGATATTTGGCTTTATTTCATAGGTGCTATCCGACTTCATTCCCTTCACTTCTATCGTCTGGCTGAAGGGTACAATTCCCTTGAGCGAGCTCATCGGTCGTCTATCATCCTCAGAAATATACAGGATGCCTACCTCAATCACACCCTCTGCCTGAAGTTCACTCTGCTCCGCAAAGATTTCATCAATTTTAATGTTACCGCTGGCATGGCAGATCTGTAGAATCCTTGGTTGGTTTTCCGGAACCTTGATCCTATCTGCAATTCTGTATTTACTATTATTTTTGACTACCAGATTCTCATAGATAGCATCACGAATGACCGGTGTTATTTCCTTTGACGGACTGTATACATCACAGATAATCTCCGGCTCTTCCGTCTCATATACCTTGATTATCATCTCAAGAATTATCTCAATATCAAGAACTCTCTCTTCGCCGTCAGCATCAGACTTAATGTCAAGATTCTTATTCAGGATACGGAAGGTAATGTCCTCAATCATATCCTCATTGCAGCCATTGCAATCAATGGTTCCGCTGAAGGGTATCTCTGTCTCAAAGTATTCGACCGGATTTTCCTCATCCTCAGTGGTATAGAGTACAAATACCGGAAGCTCGCCCTTTATTGTGAACTTATCTTCTAAAAGTCTTACTTCAACATTATTCAGCTTGACATCCGAAAAGAGAATGGAGGAGACATTGCCCTTATTCGTAGGCAATAGCAGCTCATCCTTAATCCGGTAGGTATCCTTCTTGTTGATACACACATCGGTAATCTCTACTTTTTTATTGATGTACTGTACATCCTCAGGCCCCTCCACCATAACAGCGGTTTCTTCATCATAAAGCTCCTCCACTGCTACATTGAGGCGGACAATTGATTTTACACTAAGCTTACGGGAATTGATCAGTCCTGTTGACAGATCCTCCAGGTCCCATTTAATCACCGGATCGTCATCCGCACAGGTCATCTCCATATTAATCACTTCATCAAAAGGGATTTCCCCCGAAATATTATGTATCGGCCTTTGATCCTCTGCGCACAGATAAAGCACATTGAATTGCAGCGCTCCCTTTACCATCAGCTTCCCATTCATTGCCTTCATGTCAGTAATTCTGATTGTTCCCTGCTCAGTTATAATCTCATCAATATCCGGCTTGATGTCTGGGACATTGAAATCATCATCCAATGTAAGCTGCAGGGTGCTCTTACATTTCAATTTATTCATATGAATATTCTTTTTAATTAACTCCACTTTATCATCCCTCCTTGAAATTTGGACATACGATGGAATGCCTCTGACATATCTTATTCGAGGGTAAGGGGAATTATGATATAATCTTTCTTGATATAAATACATGCTTCATAGGGATTTCTGAAGCTCCCTTCGGTAATCGGGCTCCCTTTGCATGTGTACCCCAGCTTTGCTGATTCACGACATAAAAAAAGCCAAAGCCTTGATCCTGAAGGCTTCAGCTCTATTCTATGGGATTTAGCTACATAGTATTAGTTCTACATCCCTTGTAATTATATCTGTATAGCTATATGACATGATACGGACCGGCATATCCTTATTCTCTTGTATCTTAATTAAGAAGATGCTGGGGTATGTCTCTGAAATAATGCCTTCCGTCTCATCTATCTTATGTCTTCCCCTGTTAATTCTAATCTTAACCTTTCTTCCCGTATGACTAATCACCGCATTTCGTACCTTATTAACATCATTTTGTTTCACCATTGTCTACTCCTTACTAATGTCTCCGATATTAGGACCACCAGGCCACACCTGGATGGACGTATCGAACATTTATACAAAATTCTGTTACAAAACCCATGCATCATAGGTATTATAGCACGAAATACTAATAATTGTCAACAAATTTTCAGACAATTCGCCCTGTTGAAGGGCTTTGTGTACAAAAATGTGCACATGAAATGAGAGTCTTTCCCTCTATTTTTTATGGAATTTTTTATCAGCTATAGTCCCTAATGCCTAATCTCCTTATCATTATGCACAAAAAACACATGTATAATTCATCCAAACCTAACGATTCTAACGAATTTTTACAACCACAAGATATAGATATTTCTCCATAAAGTAAACTATATATGGTTCTTTTCTGATCGTCCATTGATTCTATACTTGTCTTTTTTCGTATCACTTCCTAACTTTTCTAATCTTCATTTCTTAATCTTATTTTGTTTTTACTGTTTATCTCGGCTTATCAGGGTTTACTCAAAAACAATACTTTTATCCATAAACTCAAGCTTTACCACAATATAGGGGTAGGTAACTCCATGGGTAACGAGGTCATCCTTAGAAGGACCAATCAAATTAGTGTCAATGTAGATTGCATTGCTGGTCAGATACAGCTCTTCCACTGAGATACTATAGCCTCCGCTATTTTGCTTACCGTAGCCAACTACAATATACAGATGATCCTTGTTGGAATAGGAGAGCTTAAACGGCTGTTCTTTTTTCTCATCTATGATTTCCTTCAGCTCTCCGGGAATATCCGCATCCTCCACTACCGTAAAATCCAGATCCTTTAATTTCTTCACATCCGTATTCTCTGACTTACAGCCTGCCAGACCAAGTACATTCACAACTATCATAAGAAGCAGAATTATTTTTCCGAGCCTCCTCATAAATCCTCCATATGATTTCTTTACCTAATTCTATGACTCGTACCGAAAAAAAATTCTACAAACGATTACTTGCTCCACATAAATAGCTCCGTTACTAGTATGAAATTACTCTCGCCTCTAATCCGCTTCTCCCCTCCTCTATCAGAATGGTATCCCCCGGTGTAACCTTATCGCCCAAAATCAGCCTTGCACTCAAGGTCTCAACATTCTTCTGAAGGAAGCGCTTTAGGGGTCTTGCACCGTATACCGGGTCATATGCACCTGCTATGATATAATCCCTGGCCCCTTCTGTCAGCTGGATGGTGATTTCCCTGTCAGTCAACCGTCGATTGAGGTCAGCCACCATCAGCTCTACGATACTGCTCATATCACTTCTGCTTAAGGGCTTAAATCGTATAATCTCGTCCAGACGATTCAAGAATTCCGGTCGAAAGGATGCCCTTAGATCCTGCATCACCTGCTTCTCACAGGCCTCACTGATTGCTCCGTTCTCCGAAACTCCCTCCAGCAGGTATCTGGAACCGATGTTAGAGGTCAGAATAATAATTGTATTCTTAAAGTCCACAGTTCTTCCCTGGGAGTCTGTAATCCTGCCGTCATCCAATACCTGTAGCAATACATTGAATACATCCGGGTGGGCCTTCTCTACCTCGTCAAACAAAAGAACTGCAAAAGGCTTCCTTCTGACTGCTTCGGTTAGCTGTCCTCCCTCCTCATAGCCTACATATCCCGGAGGTGCCCCGATCAGTCTGGCAACTGAGTGCTTCTCCATATATTCACTCATATCGATACGTACCATGTTCTGCTCATTATCGAATAAGCTCTCTGCTAGCGCCTTCGCCAGCTCCGTCTTTCCGACACCGGTCGGCCCAAGGAACAGGAAGGAGCCGATCGGTTTTCTCGGATCCTTAATTCCTGCCTTTGACCTGAGAATGGCATCTGACACCTTCTCCACACCCTCCTCCTGGCCGATGACCCTCTTATGAAGCTCCTCCCCCAAATGAAGGGCCTTATTCCGCTCGCTTTCCGTCAGCTTAGTAACCGGGATACCGGTCCATCTTGAGATAATCTTCGCTATCTCCTCCTCGCTGACATTCTCATGAACCAAGGTAGTCTCTTCCTGCCGCAGTCTATCCTCCTCGCTCTGAAGCTGTTTTTGTAGCTCAGGAAGTCTTCCGTATTTTAGCTCTGCCGCCCTGTTCAGATCATAGTTACGCTCAGCCACCTCAATCTCATGATTCAGCTCCTCCAGGGCCTCCCTTAGCTTATGAACCTTCTCAACGGATGCCTTCTCATGATCCCATCTGGCCTTCGCCCCAGTAAAGGTCTCTCTCAGCTCCGCCAGCTCCCTTTGAAGCTCTGCCAGGCGTTCCATACTAAGCCGGTCAGTTTCCTTCTTCAATGCCGCTTCCTCTATCTCCATCTGCATAATCCGCCGCTGCATATCATCCAGCTCCGTCGGCATAGAATCCAGTTCCGTCTTAATCAAGGCGCAGGCCTCATCCACCAGATCAATCGCCTTATCCGGGAGGAAGCGATCAGAAATATAGCGGTTGGACAGAGTGGCAGCACTGACCAGTGCTCCGTCTGAGATCTTCACCCCATGAAACACCTCATAACGCTCCTTCAGTCCTCTGAGAATCGAAATCGTATCCTCCACACTGGGTTCCTCCACCATCACCGGTTGGAATCTGCGTTCCAGAGCGGCATCCTTCTCGATATACTGCCGGTATTCATTTAAGGTCGTAGCACCGATACAATGAAGCTCCCCTCTGGCTAGCATCGGCTTCAGCATATTGCCGGCATCCATGGAACCCTCGGTCTTTCCGGCACCGACGATGGTATGGAGCTCATCAATGAATAAAATGATCTGTCCATCGCTCTTCTTTATCTCCTCCAAAACCGCTTTCAGCCGTTCCTCAAATTCCCCGCGATACTTCGCTCCAGCCACAAGGGATCCCATATCCAGAGCAAATAGCCTCTTATCCTTCAAAGACTGTGGAACATCCCCCTTGACAATTCTCTGTGCCAGCCCTTCGACCACAGCAGTCTTACCGACTCCCGGTTCACCGATCAGGACCGGGTTATTCTTCGTCTTCCGGGATAGAATTCTTATCACATTACGAATCTCTGAGTCCCGACCAATTACCGGGTCCAGCTTCTGATCCTTCGCCCGGGCTACTAGGTCATAGCCGTACTTCTCTAAGGTATCATAGGTAGCCTCCGGGTTATCGCTTGTAACCCTCTGATTTCCCCTTACCGACTGCAGTGCCTGCAAAAATAGCTCTCTGCTAATCCCGAATTCCGTAAATAATGGTTTTAGGTTTCTACCCGGATTCTTCAGCATGCTTAGGAACAGATGCTCCACGGATACATAGGAATCTCCCAGCTGCTTTGCTTCATCCTCCGCGCTGATCAAGATCTTGTTCAGATCATTACTGAGGTAAACCTGTCCTCCGGTAACCTTTGGCCTCTTTTTCAGAAGCCCCTTCACCTGCGCCAGAAATACCTCCGTATTCTTATCCATCTTCTCAAACAGCCGCTTGATCAGACTGTCCTCCAGTGTCAGAAGACTATAAAGCAGGTGCTCCACATCAATCTCCTGATGTCCGTATTCATAAGCCAGCTTCTCGCAGCCCTCCACCGCCAGCAGGGAATTCTGTGTAAATTTATTGATATTCATGTCTGTGCCTCCCTTCCTCGGATCCATTCTAAGCCCTTGGGTCCTCTTCTCATTCCATATGAATCCATTAAATATTGTCTGTTCTATTTCAACTATAACATCTATATCAAAAAAATTCAATAGGGAGCTCATAATTTTGTGCAGTAAAAACCGCCTGTCTGACGGACAAGCGGTATAAGCTACGGTGTTCGGTTTTCAGACTTTGTAACGGAGGCAATCTTTGATCAAATGAATACTGCCGATAAAAGCGGGGGCATATCCTTCCCCATTCCCGATCTAATAAATTCCTTTAATATAGGCCGAACAATCTTAAAAGCTTCTGCCAAAAATTCAATTTCTTGGTCTTCTGAACTATGACCTCAGGCTCCGGAAGACGGATAGCTTCGGTTTTCAGAACAAATTGCACTGCAGAAACCTTCGTATTCTTAGAAGATACAAAGGAAACCACCTCCGAACCGCTTCCTGAGATGCGATCGAGGATGTTGTTAATTTGATTTTCTAGCTCTGTGTCAATACCGGAGGTTCCTTCTGCCATCTCCCCGGTTCCGTTCCGATAGGCTGTCAGGCCGTCCCGTAGCTTTCCTATTGCGGTATTTAGCGATACCCCGGCATCATATAGCTCCTTTGCGGAGGAAGCCAGCACCGTCGTGGAGGACTTAAGCTTTGCTGTCCCATCGGCCAGGTCCGAGGCACCTCCCTCAAGCTGGTTGACTGCCTCCGTATAGCTAATTACTCCTTCGGTAAATTGTACTACCCCATCCAGCTGATCCTTTAGGTCAGCCAGGTCTGGAATACCGGATAATAGCTTCTCATAGTTTTGCGGTGTCAAAGCAGGAAGCCCTAAGCCCATGGAGGACAGCTGGGTATTCACCGCCTCAAAGGCTGCTTGCCTAATCATTGTAGCACCACCCACCAGAGTTATATTCTGCTTGGACAGCTCTGTCAGCCCAGCGCTTAAGGAGGCTGCCCCCTCCTTCAATCCGCTTACACCCAAATCCAGCTCCGAAAGTCCTTCCTTAAACTCCTTTAAGCCCTCTACATAGGCTTCCATCCCCGTAGATAGCTCGGTTACTCCACCAAGAAGCTCTTCTGCTCCCTGATCAAGCTCCTTGATCGCTTCGGTCAGCTGTGCGATCTGTCCGGTGAATTCTGTCTCATTGAAGCTTAAGCCAAGATTTAATCTGATGCCGTTGATCATGATCGGTTCCAGCTCAAGCTCATGAACTGAAGCTGTAACCGCCAGCTCCGCCCCCATGCCGGGGAGAACCGTGAAGTTAATCTGTTTGTTCCTTCCGGCCTCGGCAATGGTTGCACCCTCTGCCTTTATGCTTGAATATAGCTTTGTATCCAAGGTGAGAGAAATCTGCAGAGCATAGCTTTCATAGAATACCTGATTGATTTCTCTATTCTGTGTAACGGAGATTCCAATCCTCAATTCACCGCTTTTTCCGGCCAGCTCGGATCCGGTAAGCTCTGCCCCATTCAGATAATATCTGATGGAGATGTCCCAGGGTATTTCTTTGGTTTTTAGAGTCCCCTGATAATAAAGCTTGTCGGAGGCTGTATTGACCCGGATGAGATCTCCCTCCTGATTGATTGGCTCCGTAGAGGTCATATTGCGAAGCTCACTATAACTGCCGTAGTCTGTTATCTCTCCACCTTCCAGGATGTTAACCACATAGATATTGTTCACACCTCCGTTATGATCCAGAAGTCCATAAACCACCTCTTCCTTCCGGGAGGGTGTATCTGCTGCAGCCACTGTACCTGTCGGAAGGAGTAGGGTAATGACTGCGGCTATGGCTGTTATGGCTGCTATCCTCCTAATAAAATTTGCTCTTAGCTTCATCTGCGATTGCTCCTTTCCATTCCATATCATCGATCTATGTGACACTAGGACTTACGGTGCCCGGCATGGAAGCCATGGCTTAAGGTTGTTTTCTGGATAACCTGATCAAAAATCAACAGCAGAGCAGGTAGCACACCTACTACCATGAGGAAGGAAAGCGTCGTACCCCTTCCCAGAAGAATCCCAAGCTCGGAAATAATAGGGTTCGAAGAAGTGGCTGCCAGGATAAAGCCTGCTGTTGCCAGTATGGCCGCAGAGATTATGAGCGCTTCCAAATTACCGGCGAGAGTTGCTAACATGGCTTCCTTTTTTGCCAGCTCTTTCCGATTCTGGAGGTATCGGTTCGTCAGAAGAATTGCATAGTCCACTGTAGCCCCCAGCTGAACCGTGCTAATCACAAGGTATCCAATGAAATTAAGTGGTTGATCATTAAAATATGCGAAGGACAGATTTATCCAGATGGCTGTTTCTATAGTAAATACCAGAAACAGAGGAATCGTTAGTGACCGGAAGGAAAGAAAAAGCACGAGGAATATTCCTGCAATCGCCACCAGGTTCACGATATTTGTATCAATCGTGATCACATCCTTCATATCATATACGGTTGCACTCTGTCCGGCCAGATAATAGCTGTCATAATACTGGCCAGCAGTATTCATAATCTCCTCAACCGTCTGAAAGGTCTCGGTCCCTTCCTCAGCCATATCTGCGGTTAGAACCACCCTGGCATATTGATCGGAATAGAACTGCTGAGCGATCTCCTTTGGTACATATTCCGACGGAAGCTCTGCTCCTACCGCAGTCACATAAGCTGTCACCCCGGTGATTCGCGGTAGCTTTGCCAGTGCTTCACAGAGCACTGCCTCCCTCCCCGGATCCCCCTTCGGAATCAGTAAGGCCAAAGTGTTTTCATTTCCAAAGCGTTCCTTGATTTGTAAGGCATCCTCCCCGGCCCGAGAGGCCTTCGTGATACTGCCTAAGCCGTATAGGAAGCCGCTGTTTGACTGCGCTAAAAAGCAGGGGATAACAATTGTGACCGCAAGAATCAAAAAGGGTACTCTAAGCTTCAGCAGAAGGAGACCAGCCCTCTGAAAATCCGGTAGAAGCCGACGATGTCTAAATCTGTCAATGAGCTTATGACAGATTAAGGTGAAGGCCGGTAAGAATATCATGACAGAGATAAAGCTGAGCAGGATACCCTTCACCAGATTTAACCCCAGATCCGAACCGATTCCAAAGCGCATGGTTGTTAATGCCAGGAACCCGATTACCGTAGTGGCAGCACTGGCTGACACGGATAACAACGCACTTTTTATTGCAAGCCTCATAGCCTCTACAGGCTCATGGGTTGCACTCTGCTCACGGAAGCTGTGGAGTAGGAATATAGCATAATCCAAGGATACTGCCAGCTGCAGCACCGGGCTGATGGTTTGAGTAATAAAGGAGATCTGGGGGACGAAGGCATTGGTCCCCATATTAATTACAACGGCTATGCCGATGGTGATAAGGTACAGAAGCGGTTCGATCCAGGAATCGGTTGCCAAAATCAAAATAATAATGATTACAGGTACCAGGATTATCATGGCATTTCTCACCTCAGTAGTGGACATTTCCTGGGATGCAGCCGTATCAACCCCATGGCCTGCTAACGCATTTTCATCCCCGATAATCTCACGGATAGAAGCCACAGTACTTTCTTCCTTGCCGTTTTCTATGACTATCATATAGAGCGCACTGCGGTCCTTATAGTAGTTCCTCAGAAGATCAGGGTCGAGGAATTCAACCGGTGTAGCTCCTAGGGTATCCGCACCCACCATATCATCGAGCCAGGTTACCGAGATTACTCCGCTTACGGTAGCCAGCTTCTCTTTATATTCCAAGGCCTCCGGTACACTAACATTTTTAATCATTACTCTGGCATTGGGCATTTTACCGCCAAACTCCTCCTCCATAATCCTAATTGCATTTGTAGATTGGGCACCCTTAGGCAGATAATCTACTAGATTATAGTTCACAGATACCAGCAGTGAAAAAACTAGGCTGAGCACAGCCAGGACAGAGAAGATAATTACAACGCTTTTTCTGTACTTAGTTACGAAATAAGTCAATCCGTTCACTCTTTGTCCTCCTAATTATAACAAACATTGTGTTGAATATATTACACCTTTATAATATAATGACACTAAGGTATTACGTCAACAAACAGATACTTTATAAATGTATGTTGTTAAACAGAAATGAATGATGTGTATAATAACTTACAAAAAAAATAAAAATGGAGGGCTCCCCATGAGAAGCGATAAGGATGATCGACGGGTCCGATATACAAAAATGGTTCTGAAGGAAAGCTTTATCAAGCTGCTGGAGAGAAAGGACATCTCACAGATTACCATTAAGGAAATATGTCAGGATGCTGATATTAACCGCGCAACCTTCTATGCTCACTATACCGACCAGTATGACCTGCTTCGCAAAATAGAAAATGAGCTGGTGGATAATGTTAGCTCCTATCTTGCCGACTATATGCAGAATAAAACAGATATTAACATGGTGGAGATGGTTGAGAAGATACTTGAGTATATTAAGGAAAATGCGCAACTATGTAAGTTATTACTGAGCGAAAGAGGCGACTTTAATTTCCAGAAGCGGGTCATGATGCTGATCTATGATAAGAACGTAAGTGATTTGACCAATGGAATCGGTATCCCAAAGGAGGATGCAGAATATCTGTATTCCTTTACCATCTCCGGCTGTGTAGGGGTGATACAGAAGTGGCTCCATGAGGGGATGAAAAAATCTACCACTGCCATGTCAGAGCTTATGGTTGGAATCTCTACCGGTCTGCCTACGAGCTATCATAAAAAAAGCTAGGCTTTCCGGAGAACCTGTTGACTTAGCGTTAGTTAAGACAGATCCCTTAAGGCATAGTAAGGATCTGTCTATGAAGGGTTAGCGCTTTAATCTCATTTGTCTGACACACTCCTCTATATCACTGATCGACCTGATATCATTGGTATTTTGTAAAATGTATTCCCTTGTATCAGAATCAAAGGAAGCCAGGTAGTCGTCCCTATCTGCTATTGTGGGAAAAACCTCCGGTATCAGAGCGTTGATTACAAGCGGTGTCTGCAGCGGGTTTTGACCGTAATAATTCAAATCCATAATATCACCTCCGTATTGTATAGTTTTACCCTTATTCTCTATATAATACAAGGAATGTTCCGTTTGATCATTGTAATATGCATGAATATTAAGTATAATGAATATTGCTTTCATTACTATTAGATAAAGGTGGGCTTATGTTAAAGGATTTGATAGCGAATGCAGCGCTACTGATGACTTCCTTGTACCTGGCAGGAGAGATCATTAGGAACAAACGTCTTAATCGGATTTATAAGAGGTATAAAAGGCTATTGTCAGGATTGATCGCTGGATTATTGGGATGTCTCCTAATGGTCTACAGCGTCTCTGTTCCATCTAATGTAATCATTGACCTAAGGCAATTTGCCCTGATCGTAATTGCGATCCAGGGAGGTATTTTTCCTACTCTATGTGCCGGACTGATGATGAGCGCTTTCCGTATCCTCTATTTCGGTTTCCATGATACCTCCTATCATGCTGCAATTATGATTTTAGTCATCAGCATGCTGTGTGGTCTTATTGCAAGGCTTAAGCTATCGGAAAACAAAAAGTGGTTTTTCATGAATATTAGTTCCTTAGCTGTATTCAATATCTTCATTATCACCACCTTACGCGATAGCCGGTTGATTCTAAACACCGTGATTTACTATACCCTGATTTCCATAGTAACCGCCTTTCTTGTAGCATATCTGGCAAAGCACATTACCTTAAGCAATTCCTTATATTTGAAATATAAATCAGAAGCCATGAAGGATTTCTTAACCGGGCTGGATAATGTCAGGCGGTTTGAACTGAAGCTGAATCATGCAATCAATCATTCAAGAGTCAGCGGGAAAGCCCTTCATATTCTTATGCTTGACATTGATTACTTCAAGAGAATCAATGATACCTATGGCCATTCCATCGGTGATGAGGTTCTAAGGGAATTGGCTGAGTTGTTTGGAAAGCTATGCAAGAATAACTTTAGCATCTCCAGAGTCGGGGGAGAGGAATTCTGCGCCATCATACAGGATCTGCCTGTCAGCTCAGCAAGGGAGTTTGCTGAAAGAATTAGAAAAGCCGTGGAAAAAAGTCGATTTACTAGTCGCCAGCTTCGCATTACCATCTCCATCGGTATCGCATCCTTCCCCGAAACCGTTAAAGTGATTGATCAGATTATGGAGGAAGCCGATAAGGCACTCTATAAGTCAAAAAGCTACGGAAGGAATAGAGTATCTTTTAACACCCTCACATTATAAGGTGTCCCTTATGCAATGGAAGGGAACGGTTACTGAGGCATGAAGCCAGTGATGTTTACTAGATGCGAAATGAATGTTACCCGAACCTGCGATCGCGGCAATGAAAAGGAGGATATTTGTGTCAGACAAAAAACAAAAGCAAGTAAATCAAAAGCATCCCAAGCAATACCTGGACCTTTTCTATATGACTCCTTCCCCTGTGGAGGCTAAGGATATTGCTGAGCTTCTCTCGAAGAATAAGGAACTTGTCATAGAGCTTTGGCCTGAAATGAATGTACTGGAGCTCGAACTTCCCAACCGTAACACGATCGATTTTGAACCACTTACGGTTGATTTTAAGGATCCCTCCGATCACGCCTTCGTTAAGAATCGTAGAATTCAGGCAATCTATGGCATTCAGCTGGCTGAGGAGGATCTGGATAAGGTGAAGCGTCTATTTGAGCAAATTATAGAGCAGTTCTCCGGTTTTTTTTGTACGGACAGTGCGGACTTTCATCCGATTCATGTTGGTTCAGCCGAAATACCTTCCGAGTAACACAGCTTATATAAGATACAAAGGAGTATTATTATGGTCTCTAAAAAAGCAGCTCTTCGCGCTGCTCTTCCACATACACTACCGGTTCTTACCGGCTTTATCGTCCTAGGTGCCGCATATGGAATATTGATGGACAGCAAAGGATTTTCTCTTCTCTGGATCTTATTTACCAGCACCTTCGTCTACGCTGGCTCCATGCAATTTGTTGCAGTAGCGATGCTGTCAGCAGGGTTCCATCCCTTGAACGGCTTGCTCATGACTCTGATGGTGAATGCCAGACATCTCTTCTATGGCATCTCCATGTTGGAAAAATACAGGGGTGTCGGTTGTTTAAAGCCCTATCTGATCTTTTCACTGACCGATGAAACCTTCTCTCTGGTATGTAGCACCGAGCCTCCGAAGGAGGTGGACCGCAAATGGTTCCTGTTCTTCCTCTCCTCCTTAAATCAGTTATACTGGATCTGTGGGTCCTTATTAGGCGGTATCCTTGGAAGTATGATTCACTTTAATACCAAGGGAATTGATTTTGTACTTACCGCATTGTATGTCGTAATATTCCTGAACCAATGGAGGGCAGCAGAAAAACACCTTCCTGCTATTCTGGGTATTTTTACGGCCATTCTTTGCAGGCTGGTCTTTGGAGCAGATCATTTTATCATTCCCACCATGGTATTTCTTCTGATCGCCTTGACGCTACTGAAACGACCTTTGGAAGGGAGGAATAGCTAATGGGGTACACTACAGGACAATTGTTTCTCTTCTTCGGTTTGGTTATCCTGGGAACTGTAACTACACGGGCGCTGCCCTTCCTCCTGTTCCCTGAGAAAAGTGAAATTCCAAAGTACATAAAGTATCTGGCCGATATGCTTCCATATACCATGATTGGTATGCTAGTGGTCTATTGCCTGAAGGATATCTCCTTTTCCAATGGAACCCACGGGCTCCCGGAGCTGATTAGTATTCTTCTAATCGTTGTTCTCCATCTCTGGAGAAGGAATACGCTTCTTAGCATCGGCTGTGGCTCCCTATTCTATATGCTGATGGTACAGTATGTTTTCGTATAGCCTGAAGGCTCGTGGAGTAGGGCGGATCAGCTGACCTGTTGCAAATAAGGCCTGACTTCAAAATAAGTAGGAGGTAAGCTGCACCTTCCATTGACGCAATACAATGGGAGAATGCGCTTACCTCCTACTTTATGTAACAACGCTTTATGTAAGTATTATTAGATAATACAATCAATCGATAGCTTATGATCCTTCGATAGGTCAATAAACTCATTGCCCATGCGTATCACCGGTCTGGACAAGGCTAATTTATTGATCATTACTACCTCACCCTCACGGCCGTCACTGAGTCGTACGGTGTTATGGAGATAGGATTGTACAATTCGTTCCATGAATACCATCAGATAGCCGGGATCATATTTAAGGAAACCATCCCGTTCAAAATTCTCTACAACATCAAAAGGACAAATGGCTTTTCGGTAGCGTCGGTTTGAGGTCATCGCATCATAAACATCTGCAATCGCTATAATCTTAGAGAATTCCTCAATCTGATCGGCTTTAAAGCCATTCGGATAGCCAGTTCCGTCACAGCGCTCATGATGCATGAGTGCCGCATATTTTACGCGGACATCGATCGGATGGTCCTTTAGTGCCTGGTATCCTTTGATGGCATGCTGCTTAATCACATCATATTCCTCATGTGTAAGCTTTTCCGCTTTCGTCAGAATATCCCTTGGTACCAGCATCTTGCCGATATCATGAAGCAGTCCCCCCAGGGTAAGGATTTTGATTTCCTCTCTCGGAAGCTTCAGCCATGCACCAAAGATACTGCAGATCAGGGATACATTCAGAGAGTGGACATAGGTCAAATCGTCATAGTCACGGATTCCGTGAAGCATCTCGAAAAGATGTGCGCCATTTCGTCCTTCCTGTAAGATCTTCTCCGTATCAGCCAGAAGGGAATCCATGTCGATTTCCCCTCCATCCTCTTGCTTCAGGATGTTATGAAAGCTATGCTCTACGTTGTTGACGGATTCAATATAGGATCGGTTGAACTTCTTAAATTCCACTGTATTTCTCAGCATGTCAATGTAGGATTCTTCTTTATTGCTTTGCTCCTCACGCATACCTTGATAGACAAAAAGCCCATATATATTATAGAATCTTAATTTGGTAATCATGCGTTCATCCAGCTTCGTTCCCTTGGTGATAATCAGCTGATCACTGGAGGAATATACATCCGTGGCAACAACCATTCCGACCTCTGCCTGGTCAGTTCTTATCCTTATCGCATCCATCTCCCTTACACCCCTATCCCTTTTCTTTTGTACCATCTCCTACCAGTAGTATACAATTTTCGCTTAATAATTACAAGCATCAGTTTCATCAAAGGAGAAAAGGACAGCTCTGCAGGGTGCTCCATCACTGCCACCCAGTTTAAGCGGTGCTGCGGACAGAAAATACTCACCCTCCGGTATATCTGCCAGTAGCAACCCCTCCAGCAAAACAACCTCTTCCTTCAGAAGTTCCAGATGAACTGGCATCGGTGCACCCTCCGGACCGACGCTCTGACCCTCCACTCCGATTAAAATAATATGGTATTGATTAAAAAGCTTCGCCAGCTCCAAGGTGATTTCTGTATTTCCCTTAATCAAAATTCTTTTTTTGCAGACTAAGAGGAAGCGCTCCAGCTCCTCCCTGTTCATAGCGGATAAATCCACTACCTGACAGGGTCCGATGCAACGATGGAGGTCCAGCTGATCAATGGTTTTCCCTTCGTCGTAAAAGTGATAGGGTGCATCCATGTGAGTACCGTTATGGGCACCGAGACACAGCGTTGTAACGTTGCAGGAGGCGCCTTCCGATATCTTAAGCACCCTTTCAAAGGTGGGTGCAGAATCACCGGGGTATACCTTTCCCCCAAATAGCTCCTGTGTAATATCGTAAATCCTCATATACAGCTCCCTTTCTCCCTAAGGGTCATTGGAGGAAGCAGAGTCCTTCTAGAGGGTAATCAAGGTCTCCCATCCAAGGACAGCACCGCTTCCTATAGCGCTTCTCTTCATGGAAGCTCCAATATGGCCTCATACAGCTCCTCTACCGTCGCAACAATCAGGTCCGTACCGGCTTCCATTAACTCCTCTTTACTTCCGAACCCATACAGCACTCCTACAGAGGAAATACCCACTTTCTTAGCACCGATCGTATCATATTTCCGATCGCCCACCATGACTACCTTGGAAAGCTCTCTTATTTGATTCTTCTCTAATGCATACCGAATTACCTCATCCTTTTGGGAGCGTAGGTCATCAAAGGTAGCACCACAGATATCGGTAAAATAAATATCCAGACCAAAATGCTCCAAAATCCTTCTGGCCAGCGGCTCCGGCTTTGAGGTTGCAACGATGATGCTTTTGCCCGCATTCTTCCATCCGGATAATAGCTGTTCTATTCCCTCATAGGGAATGTTATCAAAAATACCGTGTAGGTTATAAAATTCCCGGTATTTATCCACTGCCCGGTTTGCTTCCTCCTCTTGAAAACCATAGTATTCCACAAAGGCATCCTTAAGTGGCGGTCCAATATGCTTTGTCAGGGTATTTAAATCCTCGACAACAATGCCCATCTCCTTCAGGGCATATTGTACGGATTTGGTGATTCCTTCTTTTGGATTGGTGATTGTGCCATCCAGGTCTATTAAAATATAATCCATTGTATTTCCTTTCTCTTATGCTCCGATCAAAGTCTGATTATTTTTGATCTGGCTTTCTTACTTGTTTGATACTTTTTTCCACCTGTTTTCTGGGAATCATAATCTGATGCCCACAGCCAAGGCACTTCAGGCGGAAATCCATCCCCACTCTAAGAATCTCCCATTCACTGCTTCCGCAGGGATGTGGCTTCTTAAGTTTTACCACCTCTCCGATATTCAAATCCATACGAAAACAACCTCCTGTCCTGAACATCCTCTTACTACTTGATCATATAACGACCTTATCTCTTATAGGGAACTCATATGTATAGTATACCATAGTCAAAAAATTTTTGAAATCTTAAATTTAATGGTTGCATTTCTAAATGATATGTTGTAGTATGTGTCTATACACAACGTAGTATTGATTACTATATCACATAGAATTTATGTTACGTCATGTATACTACATAATTATGCTGGTAAAACTATAACAACATAAAACTACTGAAGGAGCTGATTTATATGACACTGAAAAATGTAAGGGCAAAGGACCCCGGGAGTGCTGTAACCCATCTGATTGGAACATTCATGGCTTTGTTTGCTTCTACACCGCTTCTTTTGAAGGCTGCTGCTAATCCTGGATATGTTCACACGGTCTCTCTTGGTATCTTTATACTGAGTATGATTTTATTATATGTAGCAAGTACAATCTACCATACCTTTAACATATCAATTAAGGTGAACCGAAGGCTGAAAAAATTTGATCACATGATGATCTATGTATTGATTGCCGGAACCTATACTCCGATCTGCATCATCGCCTTAGGGAATTCCGTCGGCCTCCTTCTTCTTGCACTGATCTGGAGTCTGGCTCTGATGGGTATCATCGTAACCGGCTTCTGGGTGAATTGCCCGAAGTGGTTTTCCTCTGTAGTCTACATTGCCATGGGTTGGACCTGCGTTCTGGCCTTCACGCAGATTATTAATTCCTTGCCAACAGCAGCCTTCTATTGGCTCCTGGCAGGAGGTATCATCTATACCGTCGGAGGTGTGATCTATGCCTTGAAGCTTCCGATCTTCAACAGCAGGCATAAATACTTCGGCTCCCATGAGATCTTCCACCTGTTCGTCATGGGTGGCAGCCTCTGCCACTTCATTCTGATGTATAATTATATCGCAGTGATGCCGTAAACAATCCCCATCTCACCAAGCAACAATTCACAACAAAACCGCCCCTTAAAAAGGGGCGGTTAGTCATATCTATGTTAAGCAGCCGAATAATTCTGGTAGGGTATCATGGCAGTAATCTGTTCACACTCAGTATGAGGTAAAAGGGATTCGGTTGCGAATGATCAAAGATATGTAACAAATCCTTCATTACTGCCTGCTGCATCATATCATTACTATATTATACTCTTTGATGATATGAATGTGACAGCAGACATCATTCCCTATTCGGAAAATGATATCTGCTGACTGATTAAACTCCTGTTATAATCTCTTTAACAGCTCTTCTCTCTGGGCTTCAAATCCCGGCTTTCCAAGCAATGCAAACATATTCTTCTTATAGCTCTCCACTCCGGGCTGATCAAAGGGATTTACCCCCAGCATATATCCGCTGACACCACAGGCAAATTCAAAGAAATAGAAAAGCTCGCCCAGGTAGAATTCATTCTTCTCCGGAATAGTAACCATCAGATTCGGAACATTCCCATCGGTGTGGGCCAGCAGTGTTCCCTTCATCGCACTCTTGTTGATGAAATCCACACTCTTACCCTCCAGATAATTCAGCCCATCCAGATCCACCTCTTCCTTCTCAAGAATGATTTCCGAGTCGGTTTGCTCCACTGTTAACACTGTCTCAAAGAGGGTTCTCTGACCATCCTGGATAAATTGTCCCATGGAATGCAAATCTGTTGTAAAATCAACCGATGCAGGATAGATTCCCTTTTGATCCTTTCCCTCACTCTCTCCAAAGAGCTGCTTCCACCACTCCGAAACAAAATGCAGGGAGGGCTCATAGTTTACCAGAATCTCTATACTCTTGCCCTTCTTTTGCAGAATATTACGGACTGCCGCATACTTTAGTGAGTCATTCTGCTCGAAGGAATTCTCCAGACAATAGCTACGCATACTGGCTGCTCCCTCCATAAGCTTCCTGATATCGGCTCCGCTTACGGCTATCGGTAATAAACCCACAGCTGTCAGTACGGAATATCTTCCCCCCACATCATCGGGAACGGCAAAGCTTTCGTAGCCTTCTTCCGTCGCCAGATTTTTTAAAGCACCCTTTGCCTTATCCGTCGTCGCATAGATTCTCTTTGCCGCTTCCTTCCTGCCGTATTTCTCATTCAGCAGCTTCTTAAATACTCGAAACGCGATGGCCGGTTCGGTTGTTGTTCCCGACTTACTGATTACATTGATCGAAAAGTCTCTGCTGCCGATTACTTCTATCAGGTGATTCATATAGGTGCTGCTAATATTATTCCCGACAAAATAGATTTCAGGGGTTTTACGTATCTCTTTGGATACACAATTATAGAAGCTGTGTCTTAAAAACTCTATCGCAGCCCTGGCTCCCAGGTAGGAGCCGCCGATACCAATAACAAGCAATACCTCCGAGTCCCTTTTGATTTTCTCTGCTGCCTGCTCTATCCGTGCAAATTCCTCTCTATCATAATTGATCGGTAAATCAATCCAACCCAGATAATCATTACCGGCAGCGGTTCTATTGACAAGCATCTCCTTCGCCGCAATCGCTGCTGACTTACTCATGTCTATCTCAGAAGGCTGGATGAACTTATCCGCTGTAGAATAATCAAAGCTAACCTTAATTACCATATTCTATTACACTCCTTTGCCTATTTTTCTTATATTCTAACAAAGAGCTTTGTTTTATTCAATCATGATTTTGCCAAAAATAAGTAAAACCGGAAAAGATGGACTTGGTCCGCCCGTAGCGAGTTGTCCTCTTTTCCGGTTGTAATCAGAGCTTTTTACAGAATTAGAGCCATAGGGTATGTGATTATTATGCAAAGAATTCCTTTAAAATATCCTCTATCAGCTTCTCCTCCTGGGGACTGATTGGCCTCGTTTTACTCTTCTCTGCTGTCAGCGGATTTGCTTGTTCACTGATATTTCCCATTGTCGCAGCCTCCAGCTCTGCTGCGGTCTCATCATCATCAGCCAAAGTCTGTTTGATATCCTCTTTCTTATTCGCAGCTGCAAACTCTTCCTCCGCCCTTTGTATAGAGTTTACAACCGAGTCTGCTGCTTTTTGCTTCTTTCCGCTCATCTGCTGCTTTTCTTCTGCCCTCTTCTTCATTTCGGCTCTTCTTCGCTCCAGAGCCTCCCGCTCCTCTTCCAGCTTCAGAAGCTCTTCTTCCCTTCTTTTAGCGGCAAGTCTCTTTCTTTCCTCCAGCTTTTTTCTTTCCTGCTCTTTTCTTGCCTCCTCAATTTTCTTTTGCTCTGCTTCCCTCTTTCGTTGCAGGGCTCTTTTGTCCTCTTCCTTCCGAAGCCTTGCTTCTCTTCGCCTGTTAATCTCACTCTTTGAGTCATCCTTCATCACTTCTGCAGCTGAGCTTATCTGCTGAACAGCATCAAAGGCTTGAAAATATTCCTTGCGGTATTGTTCCAGCAGCTCAGGACGAAAGGCCTCCTGCTCCAGCCTAACCTTACAGAAATTCTCCAGATAGTCCATTAGGTTCAGACGGATTACCCTCTTCTTGGTTGATAGGTTTACGATTCTATCCACAAGGATTAATATGGAGCCTGTCAGGATACCAACAGCACCCGCATTAATAATCTCATCTTGTCCACAATCAAAAATAACACCAAAAACCGTGCTGACTGGTACAATTAAAAAGCTCAACAGAAGAACTTGTCCACTAAAGTTTTCCCATGTGGATAATAAAATTCCACAAAAACGGTACCTTAATATGTTTTTATCCACAAAGGTATCCACATTATTCACACCTATTTTTAGCTTATAACAGGTCTCAAATTTCATCTTCATGTGCTTTAGGGTCTTGTTTTTTGTGGCACTAAGGTTGTCCGTTTCGGAAATCAGACGAATATGTATCAGTTCTAAAATAAAACGGACAAAAAGCCCCAGTCCACATAGACCAGCATAAATATAGATTAGTATATTCTGGCTGAATAGATTTTGCACCATAAAATCCCCTCTCTTTTCCATAAATTTACATTCATTATAGCCTACCCTGGCTATTTTGAAAAGAGAGGGGAGCAAAAAATTCATAGACACAAAGCCTAATCATGCTCTATTTTATGATGATTTCCTTACCATTCATTTTACATTTGACATAAAGCTCCAACATATCACCTGCCGGTCTTCATTAGGTCCGGAAGACTTAGGTACATATCCAAACCATCATCGAGGACATCAATCGTATAGCTCTTGGTCTCATATCCCTCCCGGATGAAGGTCAAGACATGGCTTCCGATTACCTTCTGGAAGCTGCCCGGAGATATCCCCATATAATCCCCATTCAGATATACTGAGGCACCTTCCGGATATTGTACATAAATATGATGTTCTTCATCAAGGATATATTCCTCTTCCGTAGCATCATCCTCGGGATCATCCTCGTAGCCATCGTTCTCCCCTGGATAATTCCATTCATTATATACAGTCCCGGGTCTGGTACCGGTATCCCCCGGTAGGTCTTCGTTCTCATCTTCGGTCTCTGTAACCTTGGCAGGCTCGGTGCTTTTTTCCTCGGGAAGACTAATCTTTATCTTCTTACCTGCTACATCCACCCGTAAGCTACCGCTATAGGTGATATATCCTCCCAGAGATACCTTGATCTCATGATTGCCATAGGTAAGCTCTACCGGGCTACCATAGTTGGTTAGCTCTCCATCGATAAAAAGATCCGCTCCAAAGGGTTTGATATCAAAGGTAATCCTGCCGCGCTTCACCGGTTCCGGTCCCAGCTCCTTAAGGGAAACCTCCGTTACTTGATTCCTATTTATTGTAACATTCTTCGTTCCGCTATATTTTCCGTTCTCCACTGTCAGGTTAAAATTCCCTTCTCTGACGGTCAGCTTCAGCCCCTCTGTTATCGTTTGCATCGCTTCATACCCTACTGTTACACTTCCACCCAGGAAAGCCCCCTCGTCAACCAGAGTAACGATGCCATGTCCCTTCGCCACGGTGATGGACCATATGGTCTGATCATATCCCCATATATCTAGCTCATCCTGTTCGGCAAGCGTATTGACACTGACAAATTCCCCGTCATTGATCACCACAATCTTATCATCATACTTATATTTTGTCCTACCTATTTTCATCATCCGGTCAGCGGGATGGATTCCCAGATTATTCACCCCAAGGTATTCCCAAGCCTTGGTTGAGATCTGCAGCTTACTAAGCTTATGATTATTTTCGTCATAATAAGCATCCACCATGGCCCCCACGGGAATCTGACTGACAGAAATCACCTGACCAAATTTGTCGGTGACATCCGTTCCACCTGAATAAAACAGTATCATGGGTTCCTTACTTCCGGTGTCAAGCAGGGTTATCCTTTGATTCTCCTGATCCAGCTCCTTGACCACAGCCAGTATCTCACGATCATAGCCCGGAGCCTTGTCAATAACAGCATCCTCCCTTGTGGATGTCTTCAGAGGTCTCGGCTTTCCGGAGGGCTGTGCCTCCTTGGCCGCCTGCGCTAATGCGAGAATCAGAATGAAGGAAAATACCGTTAATCCGGCCAGTGTGCTGACAATCGGTATCCAGTTGATTCTATTGTTCTTTGATCGATTCATAGTGATGTATCCTCAATTACTTGGCAGCTTTATCTGTATCTTTGTATCTATTATAGCTTACCAGCCTTCATTAAGCAATCCCCAGCCGTTCATGAAGATCCGTACGGATAAGTGTGCCCATTTTCATAGGAAGATGTAGGCACACCATCCACCTCTACAGAATACTCTCCAATCGTTTTAAGAACATCTCCTTTTTCACATTCTGCTCTCCGATGCTGTTCAGCTTCTGAATATTGCGACCGGAAACCCAGGCCTTTTTCCCATTATAATAGAA